>JAQWQE010000006.1 GCA_029244925.1 Gammaproteobacteria bacterium
TCACTTTGAAGAATTTGACAGCGCCTTTCTTAAAACAATATATGAGAGTGCTTCAGAGATAGCATCTGAAATTATTGCTCCTACTAATAAGAATGGTGACAAACAAGGAGTATCACTGAGTGGAAATAAAGTGACTGTTCCCGATGGATATGCTGAGGCTTATAATGCTTATGTAGAAGGTGGTTGGCCAACTATAAGCTGTAATCCAGATTATGGTGGACAAGGAATGCCCACAACGATTTCAATGCCAATCAATGAAATGGTTATGGGGGCTAATTTCTCATGGGCACATCTTGTGCTTTTAACCAATTCAGCTATTCGAGCAGTTGACGCTCATGCTAACAAAGAATTGAAAGATCTCTATTTAGAAAAGCTGATAACCGGACATTATTCTGGAACTATGAATTTAACAGAACCCCAGGCTGGATCAGATCTCTCAGTAATGAATACTATCGCTGAACCAAATGGGGATAACTTCAAAATAAGTGGACAAAAAACTTTTATTACTTGGGGTGAGCATGATTTGTCAGAAAATATTGTGCATATGGTTTTAGCAAGGTTACCTGATGCTCCTAAGGGTGTGAAAGGTATTTCCCTTTTTCTTGTCCCAAAAATTAAAGTCAATAAAGATGGTTCATTAGGGGATCGCAATAATCTTCATGCTTTATCTGTTGAACATAAGCTTGGTATTCATGGTTGTGCAACTTGTGTCATGAGTTTTGAAGAGGCCGAAGGATTCTTGGTGGGTGAACCTAATCAAGGATTGGCTTGCATGTTTACCATGATGAATGATGCCAGAATTGGTGTTGCTTGCGAGAGTGTTGCTATTGCTGAAAGATCTTATCAACAGGCTCTGAGTTATGCCAAGGAAAGAGTGCAAGGTACTATTCGCTCAAAGGATGAAAGAGTTACCATTATTCATCATCCAGATGTAAGAAGAATGCTCTTGACTATGAAATCACAAATTGAGGTTATGAGAGCACTCGTATATGTTGCGACTGCAGAAATGGATTTATCCGAATTGAGTGAATCTGATGAAAAAATTTCTCATCGGGTCAAGGCAGATCTCCTAACGCCCATAGCTAAAGGTTGGTGCAGTGAGATGTGTCAAGAAATAACATCTTTGGGTATACAGGTCCATGGTGGGATGGGGTATGTTGAAGAAACAGGTGCAGCCCAACACTATAGAGATGCAAGAATAACTACCATCTACGAAGGCACAACTGCTATTCAGGCAAATGATTTAATCGGTCGAAAATTTATCAAAGATAAAGGAGAGGGCTTGTTAACACTCATCAAAGAAATGAGAACAAGCGTTGATGATTTTGATCTGGCTAAAGATGATTTAGCGATGGCAAGCCAAGAACTTTATAACGCGATAAACAGAACTGAGAATATCAGTACTTTTATTCTTTCTGAAGAAAAAAATCGTGAGTATTTATCGGGCTCTGTTAGTTTTAATTTTCTTATGATGTTAGGGACTTTGATCGGTGGTTGGCTTGCAGCAAGATCGATAGAGATTTCATTGAAAGCTCTTGAGAGTGATTCCATTGAAAGTGATTTTTATAAAGCTAAACTTATTTCATCAAAGTTTTTTATCCTAAACATTCTTCCAAAAGTGAATTTTTATGCAGACTCAATTGAGAAAGGAGCAGACTTGGTCATGGAGATGAAAGAGGAGCTTTTTTGATTGCCTAGATTACTATGCCAATATCATTTTCAATGACTTCTTTATATTTTGTTGTAATTTCTGCCCATTCTAATTTTAACCAAGGTGTATACAATATATTGGACTGTCCAATTTCTTCATTAAGTTGAGTGGAGCTAATCATTCGCCAATCTTCTATTTCATTCTCATTGCAATTAATAGTGCCATCATAGAGCCCATAAAAAACTGAGCAAAGTTCATGCTCACTTCCGTTGTCAGTATACTTTTCCTGATACTGAAATTTATAAAGAAAATTCAAACTGCATTCAATAGAAAGCTCTTGATGGACTCTTCTTATTGCAGCTTCGTGTAAATCTTCCCCTTTTCTAGGATGGCTGCAACAACTATTGGACCAATATTGACCCCATAATTCTTTTTTAATGCTTCTCTTTTGGATTAATAATTCACCAGTCGAATTAAATAAAAAAATGGAAAAAGCTCGATGCAAAAGTCCTAAGTCTTTATGGCATTCAGATTTGGAAGAATAGCCTATCTCATTATCATCACTGTCGACTAGAATGAGTTGTTCATCCGGGTCTGAAACTATCTTTTCTTTGTAATTCATTGACTCTTGATATTAAAAGACAATGCTTTGTAACCTTCAGATTCAATGGCACTTTGAACTTTGGATGGATTATCAGTAATTGCTACAATAGCTCCACCACCTCCACCGCCCGTCATTTTAGCACCCATAGCACCAGCATCTCTTGCGATCATAATAAGTCTTTCCAGTTCTGGCGTAGAGATCTGCATAGCATTCAATAAGCCTTGATTAACATTCATTAATTGCCCTAAGTGTTTAAAATCATTATTTTGAATGGCTTGAACTGATTGCAGGGCGAGGGCATCAATTTCATTAAAAAGTCTCTCAAAAACGTTTGTATTTTGTTTCCACTGAGTTTTGACATGAGCAACAGTTTTAGCTGTTAAACCTTCTTGGTTTGTAAAGCCAAGCACTAAAGAAAATTCTTCATTAATGTTGAGTCTTTCTATTAATGGATTCTCTCCAGTTCTATAAATTAGAGGATGCCCATACGTTGCCATCGTATTATCTATTCCACTGGGGTTTCCATGTGCTACTTTTTCCGATTCAAATGCCATGGAGTTAATTTCTTCATCGCTTAAGCCTAAGGAGTAGTGATTATTAAGACTTTTAATAATAGCAACCGCTATTGCGGCAGAGCCTCCAAGCCCCATACCTCTTGGGATATCTGAGAAAACCTCTATGGTCATACCTTTATTGCTGAGATTGAGTTGATCAAGGATGTCACCTGCTGGTTTTTCAAAAGATTGCCTATTTTTTGGATCCTTATCTAATTGATATTCGACTCCCCATGAAGGGATCATAAGCACAATTCCTTTTTCTGAATCTTCAACTTTAGCTCTTATATTGAGAGGCGTGGGAACAGCTATTGCATGACGTCCATAGACTACAGAATGTTCACCAAGGAGAATTACTTTACTGAATCCTACGCCTTCAATGGAGCTAGATTTAGACTCATATTTAGCTGTAATAGAAGTCGTAATACTTGATACTTTTTTTTGCAATTCTTCGAATATCTCACGAGCCTTCCATACTTTTATTTCCCCACTGAGCAATACTTTTTCCAATACTTGATCAAATAACTTCATTGGCACCCCAGCTGCTTTGACAACAGATCTTGCGTGCAGAGTCATATGGCCTTTCTGAATGCCATTCGTTACAAGTGCTTTCAAGGCTGAAAAGTTCTGAGCTAAACCAACTGCCGCCATAACACTTGCTAGCTCAGTTGAGCTTGATACATTGAGGATTCTTAAGTTTAATGCAGCTGCAGGATTTGATTCAATGGGTGCCCCAACTATTCCAACTTTCATTGGGAGTTCAATGTTTCCAACTAAGTTTCCTTCTTCATCAATACTCCATTTTGACAACGCAGAGTATCGACCATGTCTACAAGCATAGGCATGAGCTCCAGCTTCAATTGCCCTCCAATCGTTACCTGTAGCCAATGCAACAGCATCTATGCCATTCATTATTCCTTTATTGTGCGTGGAAGCTCGATATGGATCAACATGAGCAAAGTCAGAAGCAATAACAATGCCATCTCTTACTCTTTCACCCTTAAAATCATTAGTTTCAAGAGAGCTTACTGGTATAGTAACGCTTGCTGAAGCCAGTGCTTTATCGGAGAGATTGGATAGTATCCTAAGCAATACCTCTCCTTCAGTGATTGTTTCGACCAAAGAAGCAACCCCTTCACACATTGAATTCACAAGGTTAGCACCCATGGCATCTCTTGTATCTATATGAAGGTCAATAATTAGCATTTCTTGATCGAATGATTCTACAGGATAAGTTTTAATTGAGAAATCAACAGCTCCTCCTCCCCTAGCCACCATTCTAGGATGTAGACTATTAGCTAGATTAAGGATTTCTTGCTTATTCGCCAATAAATCGTTGCGAGCTTTGTCTAGATTTATAATATGAATCACTTGTATTTGACCAATAAGAATTGGATCAGTGCAGCGAGTAGTAAAACCATTTTTGGTTCTTGCTATTTTTGCTGCTGAACTTAATGCTGCAACTATTGAAGGCTCCTCAACTGCAAGTGGAACTACATAGTCTTTGTTGTTAATTAAGAAGTTAAGACCCAAACCTACAGGCAAACCCATAACGCCTATAACGTTTTCAATCATCTTATCTGCACTACTCAAATCCAACCTTTGTTGTTGGTTTTTTAAAGCAATATAGTCTTCTTCAGAGATCAAGCCTCTATCAAAAACTGCCTTCACTCGATCTTCGATCGAAAGCTCATAAAAGTTTGGAAATCTTGATTTACCCATAATTTTTACTCATTAGCTTGAAAATAATGGACTTTAGCAAGCCTTGATGCAACTAATTAGATGAAAAAAAAATGTTAGTATGTAAGATTAAAGGGTTGATCAATAACAAATAAGCAATATGAGAACAAAAAAACCATGGCTAAAACACTATCCTGAAGGGACACCAAGTCTCTTGGAATTTGATCCTAGGCGAACCCTAGTTACATTACTTGATGAGTCTGAGAAGAAGTATCCCGATCATTTAGCTTTTTCAAACTTTGATGTTTCCATTGACTTCACAAAGATAGCTCAAGACTCTAGGAGTTTCGCTGCTTATTTACAAAATGTGCTCGGTCTTAAAAAGGGAGACAGGATAGCAATGATGATGCCAAATCTCTTACAGTACCCTGTGGCTATCTTTGCCGCACTAAGGGCTGGATTGATAGTAGTCAATGTCAATCCTTTGTATACACCCAGAGAGCTCAAGCATCAACTTCAAGACTCAGGGGCCAAAACTATTATTATATTCGAGAATTCAGCACATGTTCTTTCAGCTATTAATGATGATCTAGAAATGGAGCATGTGATTATTACAAAAATTGGAGATTACCTTGGGATCAAAGGTAGATTGATGAATTTTGTTGTCAAATATGTCAAGAGAATGGTGCCAAGCTATAAGCTTAAAAATACCATTCCATTTAAAGCGGCCCTGCAAAGGCCTGTTGCTGACTTTAATGAAGTTCAAATCACCCTAGATGATCTAGCTTTTCTTCAATACACAGGTGCTACCACTGGCCTTTCTAAAGGCTCTATGCTCTCTCATGGGAATGTAACGGCAAATATTGAGCAACTTAAAAGTATGCTTAACGATGTAGTAGAAGAAGGGTCTGAAATATGGATCAATGCCTTGCCGATGTACCATATATATTCTCTGGTTGTGCTGGTTTTCTCAGGTTATGATGCTGGTGGTTTAAATGTGCTGGTAACCAATCCAAGAGATACTAAGGGCTTTGTCAATGAACTCAAAAAATGGCCTTTTACTTTTTTCAATGGGGTGAATACTCTTTATGAAAGCTTACTAAATCATCCAGATATAGTGAATGTTGATTTTAGTACCATGAAGTTATCAGGAACTGGTGGTTCTGCTTGTAGGCAATCCACTGCTGAAAGATGGCAAGAGTTGACGGGTAAAGTTTTACTTGAGGGCTACGGTTTGTCTGAAACTTCACCAAGCGTTACAGTATCACCAAATTATTTAACTGAGTTTAATGGCACTGTTGGAATGCCAATTCCTAATACTGAAATTTCTATTAGAGACGATGATGACAATCAGGTTGCTTTAGGTGAACCTGGAGAGATTTGTGTTCGAGGCCCTCAAGTCATGAAAGGTTATTGGGGCAATGAAGAGGCAACATCTGAAGCGATTGATGAAGATGGTTTTTTCAAAACTGGTGATATAGGATCGCTGGATAAGAAAGGCTTTCTGAGCATCGTTGATAGAAAGAAAGACATGATTTTGGTTTCAGGTTTTAATGTTTACCCCAATGAAATTGAGAATGTTGTTAGTATGCACCCAGATGTAATTGAGACAGCATGCATTGGACTCCCTAATAAAAGAACAGGAGAGTCCGTTAAGATTTATGTGGTGAAAAGCAACCCTAGTCTGACAGAGAATGAAGTTCTCAAGTATTGCAAGGACAACCTAACGGGTTATAAAATACCAAAAGCAATTGAGTTTATATCTGAGTTGCCAAAAAGCAATGTAGGTAAAGTATTAAGAAGAGCTCTTAGAGAATAGTTTATTCATTGATTCCCAGTGTTCCTTGCTGCTCCAACTCTTTTTAAACTCTCTATTTTCAGACTCTTTTAAATTATTTTGAAGCACTTTCTTATGGTCATTTATAATTGATTTATTTCCTCGAATAATTGACGAACTGCAGTTATTAATTCTTTGTTGTATGTTTTTGATATCTCTTGTCGCATCTTCCAAATTTGGACAAACTGAATCTAGGATACCTATTTTATAAGCCTCACTGGTTGTTAAGGCTTTACCATCAATTAAAGTTAAGAGTGCCTTTTGATTGCCAATAATGTCAATGAGGTCTATGGCACCTCCCCAAGCAGTGGTAATGTTTAGAGTTGAATGAACAAAACCAAAAGTTGCTCTTTCCACAGCAACCCTGTAATCGCATGCGATTGCTAATTCTGCGCCTCCACCCAAAGCATGGCCATTCATCAAAGCCAAAACAGGAACAGGATAATATCTAATTTTATCTATGGTTTTTCTTCCTATGTCTATCATGTTTTCAATCGCTGACTCCGATCGAACTTCATATAATTCTTTAATATCACCACCTGCTGCAAAACATTTATTACCTTTGCCTGTTATGACAACAGATTTGATTTCATGATTATCTTCATAGTCAGAAAGAACCTCTAGTAATTCCTCAATTAAAGCAAGACTTAAAGCATTGCTTGATTCAGGTCTATTGATTGTAATTACAAGATCAAGAGGTCCTTTTTCGACTATAAGATTCGACATAATGATTTAGAAATAAAGCCGCATGATATTTTGTGCAACACAAGCAGGGCGATCTTGATTTTCAACCTCTACACTATATTCTTCTATCAATTCGATGCTTCCCTTTACTTCTTCGGCGGAAAGCAGTGTGCAATTAGATCTAATATTACTGCCCGCAATCACAGGGCCAGTAAACCTCAATTTATTAATCCCATAGTTGATAATATTTTTTGTATTGGGATATGGAGGGTTTTCAGGGTCCACCAAACCTCTTAATTTAGGATAGAGTGCCAGAGTAAAATATCCATGCGCAATGGTAGCTTTAAAGGGCGATTCCTTACTGGCTCTTTCTGGATCTATATGTATCCATTGATGATCTTGCGTAGCGTCAGCAAAAGCGTTAATCATTTCTTGTGATATATGCATCCATTCGCTTTGGTGAATCACTTTTCCTATTTTTGATTGTAAATCTTCTAATACTTTTTCCATGCCCATAATGCCTCCATATTTATTATGAAAACCAAATCCTAACAAATTAAGAATAGTTATATATAGAAGATATTGATTTTTTTGATATTTTAAGTTGTTATGTTTTTGATGTTATAATTAATCCGGTTCTGTTGAGCTGGCCTAGGATGAGGAAAATGTCAGCATTTAAAAGTTATTTTTTAGTACTATTTTTATTACTTAGTGGTTGTGCTACTCAGCAAATGAGTGGCAGTAGCCAGGGTAAACAATCGCCTAGTAGTTCAGGAGGAATGCCTTCATCATCTAGTTCAGGAGGAATGCCTTCATCATCTAGTTCAGGAGGAATGCCTTCATCATCAGAAAGCACTAATCAAGAAGGGCAAAATGGGAATCAAAGCAATAAAGATGAAAATACTATGCCAACTCAAGCTGGAATCTCAGGCCAACAGACAGGGCAGTCAGCCTCAAGTATATTTAATGAATCTTTAGGAGATTTTGACAAGGAAATGGCTGGCGAAAGGGATATTATTGCTGCATCCAATCAAGGAAATTCAAGCATGACTGCTCAAGAGATAGCTGACATGGAGTCAATTATGGGAGCAGATCTAGATGGGCCAATTGATATTTCTGGAGATTTTGGAAATGATGAAAGCGAAGGCAATAATGATAGTGAAGAAGAATTTACTGGTGAGATGTCTGAGGAAGAAATTTCTAGATTACCCAGTTGTGTTGATAAAGAAGGTTCAGGAGAGGATAAGATTGCTAGACAACTTCGAGTGTTTGCAATTAAAGAAGATGATCCAAATATACGAAATGAAATATGGAAGCAGTACTTGAAACATATGGGCATAGGACAGTCACAAATAGAAGAGTGTTTAAGTAAGTGAGTATAAAAAATATAATAACTCCCACTTTTTTTATTTGCTTGATTCTTCCACTATTGAGTTTCAGCGAAACAATTAAATATGACAAAGTTAAACTCAAACGTGCTGAAATAGAGCTTATTGAAGATCGTTTGCTTGATGTTGGTATTTTTATTTTTGATCCAAATATTCCAGAAGATATTGAGGATAACCCTCTAGTATTTCCAGAAATAAGAAAGGCTGAAGCGAGATATATCCCTTATCACTTGAAGAATACTCTAGAAGAATCTGGTTTTTGGGGAGGTGTTTGGGTCTTGCCTGATAATACTAAGGCTATGGATCTTAATGTTTCTGGACGAATTATAAAATCAAATGGCTATGATGTTTCCATAAAAATTGGCGTATGGGATATCTCAGGAAAGCAATGGCTTGATAAAGCTTATAAAGCAAGAGTGGGTCAAAGTTCTTATAGTAAACGACGTGATTTAACGCAAGATCCGTACCAAAGTTTATTCAATGAGATAGCAAATGATTTGCAAAAAATAAAGAGTATTTATTTATCTAAGGAATTAAAGCGAATAAGTGAGATTGGTGATTTAAGGTTTGCTTCTGACTTAATTCCTAGTGTTTTCAATGATTACTTGGTTCAGGACAATAAGACAAATATTTATAAAATCTCTCGCTTACCTGCTGATGATGATCCAATTATGCAAAGAATTGGCGATGTTAAAGAAAGGGAGCTTTTACTACTTGATACGCTTAATGAATATTACGCACAGTTGTATAGGGAAATCTCGATTCCCTATGAAGAATGGAGAAAGTCCAATCGTCAGAATGCAATCAATTATGAAGAATTAAAACGATCTGCTAGAAAAAGGCAAATACTTGGAGCTGTTGCTATTTTGGGCGGCATTATGGTTGATGGTGACAGCAACGCCAGTGGTTATGCTCAGCAGGGTCTTATGATTGGTGGAATTCAGGCTGTTCAAAGTGGTTTTGCTAAGTCATCTGAAGCAAAAATTTACAAGGAATCCATGAAAGAAGGTGGAGATTCTTTTGATTCAGAAGCTGAAGGTTTACTTATTGAGGTTGAAGGGCAAACATTGAGGCTAACAGGGAATGCACAAGAGATGTTTTTGGAATGGAAGCGATTACTCAAACAAATTTATACTGAAGAGACTGGAATAAATCTCAAAGAAGATTCTGCACAATAATTCTTACTTATGAATATTAAGAAAACTGATGATTCAGTGACAAAATCAGACCACGAAGTTAGTTCATCATTGGATGATGATAAAACAATTTATCAGGAAAAATTAGATCGAGAGAATCAAAAAAGATTTAATCCTAAGTTGGCTTTTTTTCTTAGTGGATTGTTATTACTTTTTCTAATAATTGTCTTTTTCATATTACCTTCTACGGTTACTCAATATAGAGAAGTGAGCAATGATGCATCTGTGCAGAAAGATTTCACAATTGTAAAAAATAATGAATCTTCTGACTTAGCCCAAAAACCTATTGCACAAGCTCTTTTATCTGAATTATTAGCTAGATCGGAGGATTTGAAAGTCAATGGTGTCTTATTTTGGGGAGGAGAAGATTGGAGTGATGCACTTATTTATCAAGCAGAGGGCGACTCCGCCTATACCTTGCGTGAATTTAATACTGCCGTTCTAAAGTATCGTGAATCAATGCAGATTTTGATAGATCTTGAACTCAGCATACCTCAAAGATTATCTTTGGCCCTTAGAGAAGCAGGAGATGCATTAATGCAAGGCAATCAAGAGTTGGCCATTGAGCAATATGAGATATCTCTTGCAATCGATGGAATCAATCAGGAGGCAAAAGTAGGGTATGAGAGAGCTTTAAAAGTTGATAGGGTTATTGAATCTATGGTTGAGGCAGATGTTTTTAGTAATAGTGGTGAATGGGAAAAGGCAATTATTTCATATGAAAATGCATTAATAATTGATCCAGAATGGATTAATGCAATCAAAGGGTTGGAGACTTCAAAACAAAAACTTGATGAAGAACTTTTTCAAAAAAGTTTATCAAGAGGTTATCAGCTATTGTCAGAAGAGAAATTTGAAGAAACAAAAATAGAATTCGATCAAGCATTTAAAATCAATCCTAATTCTAGGGATGCCCTTCAAGCCATTGAAGAATTGGAATTGAGAGCCAGAATGTCCAAGATTGAATCGATACAATTTGAAGCATTGATAGCTGAAGTAAATGAACAATGGGTTTTAGCAAAAAAATATTATCAAACAATATTAAAGCTTGATGCCAATATTAAAGATGCTTCTGAGAGTTTAAACACTGTGAGTCAAAGAATTTCTCTTGCCAGTGATTTAATCTTTTTTACAGCCAATGCTGATAATCTAAGCGATGATGATCTTTTAAAGAAAGCTAAAAAAATATTGAAACAAGCGAATGCTATTAAGAAAAAAGGTCCTGTATTATTAAGGCAAATAGAAAATCTAGCTAATGTTATTAGTATTGCAAGCATTCCTATGAATATTTCGATCCTTTCCGATGAAATGACAAATATCACTTTATATAAAGTGGGACAACTTGGTGTATTTAGAAATAAAGAAATGACCTTAAGACCAGGAGTTTATAAGGCAGTTGGAACAAGAAATGGATTTAGAGATGTGAGCTTGAGATTCAAAGTTCTTCCAGATCAGATTGATCAAAGTTTTAGGATTGAATGTAAGGAAAGAGTATGACAACTATTGTTATACAAGAAGGTAATCAAACTAGGAAAATTAGTTCTGATGATTTTCCTATCAGAATAGGGACAGATTTAAATTCTGATATTTTGATTGTTGGTTCACTTTCATTGGGGATAGCCTTGATCATTGATTTGATAGATGATCGCTTGGTCTTGCAAAAGATTAACCGAAGTGTCGATACCACAGTTAATGATAATGAGTTTTCTGGAAATTATTGGATCAAAGATGGTGACGAGTTGATTGTGTCTAATCAGCGAGTCCAGTTTAAAATATCTGCCAATCAAATAGAGCTTAATATTGAGAATGTTTCTTCAGAGGAGCAACCAACTCAGTTTCAAAAACGCCAAAGTGAGAGTATTTTTCAAAATAAAACTATTCAAAGAATTGCTATAGGGCTCGTATTTTTAGTTGGTTACTTTTTGTTTTATTTATTTACCTCTAAAGCTGTCGAAATAAATACCATACCAGCTGATGCTAAGGTTTCAGTCTCTGGGGGTTTTTTCCCTCATTTAAAAATTAGTGGACGATTTTTATTAAGACCCGGTGAATATAGAGCTGATTACTCTAGATCAGGTTATTTTTCTAATAGCTTGGATATTGAAATCAATGAAGAATCCTTACAGGTTATTGATATCAAATTAAAAAAAACACCAGGTATTGTTAGATTTATAACCCGGCCTGATGTTGTTTATGAACTGTATCTAGAGGGAAAATTTTCACCATTTATTTGTGAAGATATGGAAATGTATCAAGAGGAATGTAGTAATAGAGGGTTTCCTTTTGGAGGTCCTTTAGAGCCTGGAACAAGAGATGTTGAGTTGCGATTTGAAAAGTATTTTCCCATTAAGGAGCAATTGATAATCAATGGGATGGGTGAAGAACAAGAATTTATTTTTGATCTTAAGCCCGCTTGGGCTGATGTTGAGATAGATACTAAACCAAGTGAGGCTGAAATTTTTATTGATGGTAAAAATATAGGATTGACCCCCTTGGACCTTGATATCATGGAAGGGCAACATACTCTTGAAATTAAGAAAAATGGTTTTAAGAATTTTACGACCGAGATAGCTGTGAAAGCTAAAGAAAATATTGTCTTAGAATTATTTAACTTGAGTCTCTTAGATAGCAAGATTAATATTATTTCCAATCCCAAAGAAGCTTCTGTAAATATAAATTCTATTTATCGTGGTCTAACTCCACTTGAATTTGAGCTAGAGCCTTTAGTTTCTCATACTATCAGTCTTGCAAAACCAGGATTTAAGTCTATTAGTGAGAATATAATTCTCAAAACTCAAGAAGAAATCCTAAATGAAAGAAATGTTGCATATGTTGAATTTGAAAGAGAGTTAAAGCCAATATATGGGAGTATTAGCTTTCTTGGGACGCCAGGAGCAGTTTTGATTCTAGAGGGTGAACAAATTGGAGTGGTCCCAATCAATCTTGATTTATTATCTAAAAAACAATTATTACTGATTAAAAAAGAGGGATATGTAACTGAAGAGTTGATGATTAATCCAACATCAGGCTATGAGCAAACCATAGAAATAAACCTTATGACACCAGAGGAAGCTGCATTAGCAGCTTTGCCAAATAAAATACAAACATCTCAGGGTTTAGAAATGAGATTGATTTATCCTGGAAATGAATTTGTTATGGGCGCGCCTAGAAGAGATCAAGGAAGAAAAACAAATGAAACTGAAAGATTAGTTAAAATCACTCGCCCTTTTTATGTTGGTATAACAGAGACATCAAATAAAGAGTTTAGAGAGTTTGAACCCAAGCATACTTCCGGTGCAGAAGTTTTTAGAGAGTTATCCAATAATATGCATCCAACGGTTATGGTTAGTTGGCAACAAGCAGTTGCATATTGCAATTGGTTGAGTACTCAAGAGTCTTTGGAACCAGCATATAGAGTCAATAAGGGTAAGTATGAGTTAACGCGACCAGTAAGCAACGGATACCGACTTCTGACTGAAGCAGAATGGGAGTGGCTATCTAGGTTTAATGGAGGTGGTGGGGAGCAAAAATACCCATGGGGAGATAGCATGCCAGTTATGGAAGATTCTGGTAACTATGCTGATGAATCGGCTGAAGTGTTTATGTCTAATACCTTAGGAAAATATTGGGATGGCTATCCCGTAACCTCACCAACTGGAAAGTTTAAAGCAAATTCATTGGGAGTTTTTGATTTAGGAGGCAATGTTGCAGAGTGGGTTAATGATTATTATTCAGTTTATCCTCGAGATCTTAAAAATGTAGAATCTGATCCTTTGGGACCGTTAGAAGGCAGCAGCAGAATGATTAAGGGTTCGAGTTGGAGACATTCCAGTATCAGTGCTCTGAGATACTCATTTCGAGATCATGCTGTTACATCAAGATTGGATGTTGGATTTAGAATTGCCCGCTATAGTGATAAGATAGAGTAGTGGAGACAGCTAAAATAAAATATATTTTTAAAAGCAACGATATTTTTTTATTTGTATTTATTTCATTATCATCATTAGTTATTGCTGATGATGAAAATAATAATTTAGATAATCAGGATAGAGTAATGCAAGAAGAATTAGACCGATTGAAAGAGGTGTATGAAAAAGAGAAGCTCGAAGAGGAGACCGCTGAGGAAAATAAAGTCAATGCGGGTCAAGGAATGATATTTTATTCCGATACCTAAAAAATTATTATGAGTAACAACAATTTATCAAAAGAGTTTTTGTATCAAGGCTTTGCCTTAATCCTTTCCATAATTATAGTGCATGCTTTTTATGTGTCTTTAGTTAGACCTGAAGCTGTTGAGATCATAAAAGAGCAACAAGCCATGATTGCCCAGGATAGTAATTATGTACCTGAGCGTTATTTCTTTGTGATCATTCGAGATTTTGAGCAAGAGGCTTGTTTTATATTAATGCTATGGGCATTGGCAATTATGACTCTGAAAGCTCAAACAGCACTTAATGAAAGAAAGCTTTTAAAGAATGATCTGATTCCTTTACAAAGAGGGCAGACTATAAAGCCTGAAAATACTGATATGTATTTGAGACAATTTGAGAATTTAGACGAATCCCAACAAGAACTCTTATTACCTAGAGTCTTAAGCAATGGTTTGAAGCGATTTGCTACTACCAAGAATATACAGGATGTTTCAACGTCCACACACACAATGATTGAAAGTGAAGCGGATCGACTTGAGTCTGAATTATCAATGATTCGTTACATAGCATGGGCTATACCTTCTATTGGCTTTATCGGAACTGTTAGAGGCATAGGCGCTGCTTTATCCCTTGCACATCAAGCAGTTGATGGAGATATTAGTGGCGTTACTCAAAACCTAGGCATAGCCTTTAATTCAACTTTTATTGCATTACTCATTAGCATAGTAATTATGTTTATGGTGCATCAGTTACAGCTGCTCCAGGAACGACAAATTTTTGAAACAGAGGCCTATGCAGACCAAAATCTGATTACCCATCTTAAGGGTGAATAATTAAAAACTTTTATGGCAAGAAGGCAATTTAATGTTTTCAATTTGTCTTTTCTTGATGTAATGGCATGTGGTTTTGGAGCCATTATTCTTTTTTTTATGATTATTAACTCACAAGTTAAATCTAGGAGTAATAAAGCATCTGTAGTCTTGCAAAGCCAGACTGAATTCTTAGAAGAAGAAATTACCGATGGCCAGAAGCGTATGGTCAATATGAAAAATGAAATTAATAAAATAGATGAAGATAATTCTATTATCCAAGGCAGTATAGATGAGTTACTCAAGATTATTGAGGAGCTATCTGCAGAAATATCTCTATTTGCAAACATATCACTTGCTTCTCAAGACAGTGTTGAAAAGCTAAAATCTGATATTAAGATTCTAGAAAAAGCCAATGAAAGGTTGTCATCAGAGGCAGAAAAGAAATCACTACTCAGTGTAGATTCACCATTTGATCGAGGCGGTGAAGGACAACGACAGTATATTTCTGGATGCAAAGTCTCTGGTCAGCGAGTTTTGTTCTTGATTGATGCATCCACCAGTATGCTTGCTAACTCTTATGCCAATGCTTTACTTTTTTCAGTTTATCCTGATGAAGAGAAGATAAGAGCTCCAAAATGGAGTCAGGTGATCAAAGGAGTTGAATGGATGGCGACACGATTGAAGGGTGAATTTCAAATTTATACATTTAATGAATCGGCTCAATCCGTTTTAGAAGAGAGTGATGGAAAATGGATAAAGGCTGATAGTAAAAATATTGTTTCAGCCATTGATAAGTTAGCTGCAACAGCCCCTCGGGGTGGCAACAGTCTATACAATGCTTTTGAAGCCATAAATGCTTTCAGTAAAAAACCAGACAATATATTTTTATTCACAGATGGTTTACCTACATTGGGTTCAAGAATACCTAATTCCCCGGTAAAAGTTTATCCTAGAGATCGGCAGAAGTATTTTAATAGAGCACTCGAAGTATCACCATCAATTCCCATGAATGTCTTTTTATTTCCATTGGATGGAGATCCAACAGCAGCAGCAAGTTTTATTAACTTAGCCGGGTTGAAGAAAGGATGTTTTGTTGCACCCTCCAAAGATTGGCCATCGTCATGAGGAAAAAAAGGGACATGGAAACATTCAATCTATCCTTCTTGGATGTCGTCTGCTGTGGCTTTGGAGCTGTTATTCTATTGCTTGTAATTACAAAAATTTACGAACCTATTACCATACAAAAAAGCCAAAAAGACCTAAAGGCATTGGTTTCTAAATTAGAACAAGAATTAGAAATCATAAGAGGCGATTCAACAGTGTTGAATCAAAGGTTGTCATCATCGACTACTCAACTTGCTATCAATAAAGAAAAAAAGAATAAATTATCTGGAGATTTATCCGATATAGAGGGTCAATATGATACGACAAAAGCATTTGCACAAATCCAATCGGGTGAGAAAAATGCCTTATTCATGATTAAGCAATCATTAACCGAGATTATGAAAAAACTCCAGATAAATCAATCTGATACAGAGGGTAGAGCTGTAGGAATCCCAGTTGATAGTGAATACGTTATCTTTGTTATAGACAATTCTGGAAGTATGCAAAATAATGTTTGGGGTAAATTAAAAAGTAGCATGGCTGATATATTAGCTGCTTACCCAAAGGAAAAACTGAAGGGAATACAAGTTATTAATTGTAATGCCAGCTACTTATACCCTTCTTTTAAGGCTGGCTGGATACCTGATACACCAACCAATAGAAATGAAATCTTAAGAAGATTAAATAACTGGAATGCGATTTGTGATTCAGATCCAACAAGAGGAGTTACCGAAGCGATTACACGATATACAGATAATAAAAAAAGAATTGCCATTTGGATAATGGGTGATGATTTAGCCAATAACTTATACGATGATCCTGTAGAGGCAATACGAAGAGTGGCATTAAAATTTAATAAAATTGATGATAATGGGGTACCTTTTATAAGAATACATGGGATGGCTTTTCCTAATAATGCGACATTCTATCCAGTTGAATTCCAAAATATGTTAAGAGTTCTTGCAAGTGAGAATTATGGCGCTGTTGTTGTAGAATCGTATTAATAACTTTTAAAAGAAAGAGTGTCTATTATCCTATGAGAATATCCTATGAACAAATAGAGTTTTG
>JAQWQE010000008.1 GCA_029244925.1 Gammaproteobacteria bacterium
CATTCTTTTACTAGGAATTGGTTATTGGTCATCCTCAAGAACTAAAAATCAACAAGATTTTTATTTGGGAAATAGGGATCTAGGTGCATGGGTAGCAGCCTTGAGTGCCTCTGCAAGCTCCTCCTCTGCATGGACCTTACTCGGTGTGAGTGGAGCAGCTTATGCATGGGGTTTATCTACTGTTTGGCTCCTTCCTGGTGTTCTGATTGGATATTACATTAGCTGGACATGGGTTGCACCGCGTTTGATGGAGATCAGTCATAGAACTAAAGCAGTGACACTTCCGGAAGTTCTTTTTAGTAACTTTGATACCAAAGCTAAATTGATTTTACTTCGGTTGAGCACAATCATTATTCTATTCTCGCTTACGGTCTATGTTGCGGCTCAGTTTCAAGCCGCAGGAACCGCATTTTCAACTACTTTAGGTTTTTCAAAAGACCTAAGTGTGATCTTAGGAGCATCAATTATACTTTTATACACATTAATTGGTGGATTCTGGGCTGTGAGTTTAACCGATACCATTCAAGCTATGGTGATGTTGTTGATTGCTATCATCCTACCATTATTACTTTTGATGCTTGTTGGAGGTTATGAGGGTCTTTTAACCAGTATTTATGCAACTGGAAGTGATGAGTATAAGAGCTTTACTGGAGGAGCAGTCGGTTTAACTGGCTTAGGTTTTATTATCGGCTCAATCAGTATTGGCTTTGGTTATCCTGGACAACCTTTTGTAGTCAATCGATTTATGGCCACTAAAGATCTAAAAGCCATTAAGATGGGACGAATCATTGCCATGGTATGGGCAACAATTATATTCTCAGGGATGATAACACTGGGACTTTGTGCAAAAGTTATGTGGTCATCAGTCGAGAATCAAGAAACAATTTTATTTTTTGCAAGTGAGCGGACATTTGGTCCTTTATTCTCTGGTATTGTCACAGCTGCTGTTCTCTCAGCCATTATGTCAACAGCGGACAGTCAGCTATTAAGCGTCTCATCGTCTGTGGATAGAGATTGGACTGGTGGCAAAGAATCCAATATAAGCCGATCAAGAATCTCAATTGTATTAGTCACTATCCTGGCAACACTAATCTCTCTTTACGCACCAGCAACAATATTCACACGAGTCATTTTCGCATGGACAGCATTAGGGGCAGCATTCGTTCCAATGCTTGCTTTCAGACTATTGTCTAAAAACGTCACAGCATTAGCCGCAGGATTATCTGTTATATGTGGTTTTAGTCTCACAGCTGTGTTTCATTTTCTTCCTGACATCACTGGTGGTGGTGATATTTTAGAAAGAATGGTGCCAATGGCAACAGGGTTTTTAGTATTATTCTATTCGAATAATCAAGTTAATAAAAATAAATAGTTTATGTTGCTATATTCTTCGATTATGGTGCTATAATCTTTAAATATAATGCTAACTCCTATAAATAGGAATTTTTATGAACAATATATTATTACTGAATGGTCCAAACTTAAATTTGTTAGGCCAAAGAGAACCAGACATCTATGGCAATAAGGATCTAAGTCAGATTGAAAGTGAACTAAAGGGCATTGCTTTAAAACATGGCTCAAACTTAGAAGCTTTTCAAAGTAACTCCGAATCAGATTTGGTTAATATCATTCAAGATAAATCTGAGAATACTGATTTTATCATTATCAATCCAGGTGGATATACTCATACAAGTGTGGCTATAAGAGACGCAATTCTAGCAGTGGCAATACCATTTATTGAAATTCATATCAGTAACATTCATTCCAGAGAAGAATTCAGAAAAGAATCTTACTTCTCAGATATTGCTGTTGGTACTATTTCTGGTTTGGGATTTAAGGGTTATGAATTAGCAGCATTAGCAGCGATTGATTTTTTAAATAAAAAGTCATAATGGATATTAGAAAAGTTAAAAAATTAATAGAACTTCTAGAAGAGTCTGGATTATCTGAAATTGAAATTACTGAAGGTGAAGATAAAGTAAGAATTTCTAGGCAATCAACATCATCTGTAAATGAAGTCCAAGTCATCCCTACGCAACCTGTTAATACCATTGACAATGAAGTAGTCGCTGAAAATCATCGCAATAATAACTTTCATAAAATACAAGCACCAATGATTGGTACCTTCTACCAATCTTCAGAGCCAGAGGCAAAAGCGTTTGTTAAAGTTGGTGATCCTATATCAAAAGGAGACATACTTTGCATTATTGAAGCAATGAAAATGATGAATCAAATTGAATGCGATGTAGATGGAACGATTGAAAGGATATTAGTCCAAAATGGAGACCCAGTTGAATACGATGAAGTATTATTTTTGATTAGTCAAAACTGATATGTTGGATAAAATCGTCATTGCAAATCGTGGTGAAATAGCACTCAGAATACAAAGAGCTTGTAGAGAATTAGGCATAAAAACTGTTGCTGTTCATTCAACAGCTGATAGTAAACTAAAACATGTTCTATTAGCAGATGAATCTGTTTGTATTGGACCACCAGAATCAACCAAGAGTTACCTTAATATACCGTCCATCATCAGTGCAGCTGAAGTAACTGATGCTATGGCGATTCATCCTGGGTATGGATTTTTAGCAGAAAATGGAGATTTTGCTGAACAAGTTGAAGAAAGTGGTTATGTATTTATTGGACCTAAAGCCGAGACCATTAAGATAATGGGTAATAAACTTAACGCAAAAGAAGCCGTTAAAGAAGTTGGTATCAAGTGTATACCCGGTTCCGATGATGCTCTTACAGATGATATGGATTACAACTATAAACTTGCTGATGAAATTGGATATCCTGTATTAATTAAAGCTGCTGCAGGTGGAGGTGGAAAAGGAATGAAAGTAGCACACACAAAAGCCAATCTTCAACATGCCATAGATATTACAAAGGCTGAGTCAAAAGCAGCATTTGGAGACGATACTATCTTTCTAGAAAAGCTATTAGAGCATCCTAGACATATTGAATTTCAAGTTATAGCTGATAATTTTGGCAATGTAGTATGCTTGGGAGATAGAGATTGCTCCATGCAAAGAGGTCATCAAAAAGTTGTTGAAGAAGCTCCAGCGCCAGGAATACCTCAAGAAAAAAGAGAAGAAATGATCGATAAATGTATTTCATTTTGCCAACATATTGGTTATCAAAATGCGGGAACTTTGGAATTTCTTTATCAAGATGGGGAATTCTACTTCATTGAAATGAATACAAGACTTCAAGTAGAGCATCCAGTGACTGAACTAATAACTGGGATTGATATTGTGAAAGAACAAATTAAAATAGCAAATAATCTCCCCTTGTCAGTCAAACAAGAAGATGTCCTTATCAAGGGTCATGCTATTGAATGTAGAATTAATGCAGAAGATTCAAAAACATTTATCCCATCGCCAGGGAAAGTAACCTTATGGCATACACCAGGTGGACCTGGAGTCAGAGTTGATAGTCATATCTACACTGGTTATGAGGTTCCTCCTTATTATGATTCAATGATTGCAAAAGTAATCACTCATGCCAACACAAGGCAATCAGCAATCACAAGAATGGGTATCGCACTATCAGAAATGGTGATTGAAGGCATCAAAACGAATAAAGATCTACAAATTCAGATTATGGAAGACAGTGCCTTTAAAAGAGGTGGAATGGACATTCACTACCTAGAAAAAAAATTAAAACTCTGATTTTTATATTTTCATTAACAGATCTAGCTGAGTCCATGATATAGTTTTTATAGCTTAATTTTTAAGCAATCCATTAAATTAGAAATGCATTAGTTTGTGAAAGGAAAATATTCTTTGTGATAAAAAA
>JAQWQE010000014.1 GCA_029244925.1 Gammaproteobacteria bacterium
TGCAATCAACGGTTGTTGTGAATCTTTCATTAGAGTATCTGAGACCCTTATCAGTGAAGGCTCTTTCATTGAACGGTCTACTGCATTCAATGCTCGTGGTTTAAGTCTTTCTATACAAGGTCGGCTTAGATCTGAGCCATCGCTTTCAAAACAGTCAGTTTGATGTGCATTAACAGAGATAAAACATGAAATCGTTATAAGGAATAAATGGGTTTTTTTAAATTGCATAATTTAGATAAATAATTTTTAGATTGTATTAATTTAACTTACAATATCTCCATGAAAAAATCCGTTATATTTATAGTTATTTTAACACTAACCTCATTAGGCAGGATTAGTGCGGAGAATATTGAAGAAATTACTGTCACAGGCAGTTATATCACTACTGATAAAGAAAATATTAGTGTTGATTTAATCAATGAGGAGGACTATAAAAATCTAAACATAACCAACATAGCAGAAGTATCTAAATACATAAGTGCTTCATCAGGATCTCATTTTCAATCCAACACTCTAGATGGTGTAGACCAAGGAATGGCTGCTGTAACTCTTCGAGGCCTTGATCATGCATCAACCTTAGTACTTCTTAATTCAAAAAGACAAACTTTTGCTGGAACACCATCGCATGAAGGTGAAGGATATATCGATGTAAACATCATTCCTGAGATAGCTCTTAAGAGAATTGAAATATTAAAAGAAGGTGCTACATCCACTTATGGATCTGATGCTGTTGCGGGCGTTATAAATTTTATAACACAAGATGATTTCATTGGAACAAGGATTAATTTAGGTCATCAAGAAACATCTTCTTACGATCAAAGTGATAAGACTTTTGGCGTCTTATATGGCAAAGAGTTTAACAATTCTCACATTGTCATTGCTGCAAACTTTCTCAAAAGAAGTCCTTTATCGTCATCTGAGATACCCAGAATAGCCGAGAATGGCTTAAGCACATTAGGCAATACATTTAAAATACGTGGCGATGATACAATCAATAGCGGCGATTACGCTGGCTCTTATGCAACAGGACAATGGGTGGCTGATCCTAGTTGTGAAAAAAATGGTGGTGTCATTGCAGGACCATTCTGTAAATTTCTTTATGGAACTAGATTCAATGTAGTTAATGATGAGGATCATCAAAAACTCTACTTAAGTTATCTTAAAGAAAATGAAACTTTGACCTATAAGTTAACTGCTATTAAATCAAGCATTGATGTTAATGATAACCCTCAATCCCCTTCTTATCCTGCTCTTTCATTCATGTCTAGAAATATCGATCCTGGTCAAGGTGGAAGTCCTTTTAATGTTCCAGTAACTTGGTATGGAAGACCTCTCGGTTCAGCGTTCCCCTCTCCTGTTTCACCCAAAGATATTGATCAATATCATATTTCTAATATGATTGTTTATAAATTAAATGATGACACTAATATTGAATTATCCATTACCCAAAGTGAACATCAGAATTTTCATAATAGGCCAGACACAATTAATTCAAAGTTTGAAAATGCTGTACTGGGTTACGGTGGAATCAATGGTGATTTGACTTGGAATATTTTTCAACCCTTAATCAATTCTCAAGAACTGATTGATTACATCAAAGGATCAGAGCAATCTTTAAGAATAGGACAGCTTTCCTCTTTCGATGGAATAGTTAGAAAAACAATTGGTAATAACTCAATGGCATTTGGATTTCAATACAATCATGAATCTCTAGATATTACATACAATGAACTAGCAAGAGCTGAATTCAATCAATCCGGTCAACTAATCAAGAGCGCTGACCTGTTGTTTCTTGGTGGAGGTATGAATTTATCCTCTTCTAGAAGTAAGAAAGCTTTATTTATGGAATTAAATCGTGAAGTTAATGAAAAAGTTAATCTTTTAATAGCATCTCGATTTGAAAAAATTGATAACGATTCATCGTTTGACCCAAAAATTTCACTGACCTATGAACCGAATGAAGTTTTAATATTTAAAGGAGCGTTTGGCACTTCTTTTTCAACACCATCTATGGCTCAACTGTACAGTTCAGAAATTGCATTAGGAGGAGTAAGGGATGTCATTAATGGAGAAGAACAAAGTAATTCTCTTTTTATAAGAATTGCTCAAGTTGGAAATCCCAATCTTAAACCTTCAACCTCGGATAATCTGAACCTAGGCTTGAAATGGGACATTACTAAAAACTTAAATATATTATTGGATTATTGGAGAATTGATTATAAAGATCGTTTGGAGCTTGAAGATCCACAGGCAAAAATATTATCCAATCCGAGTAGTTCAGACATCACAAGAAATGATTTTGGAGATCTAATTGCTGTCAATACCACATTTTTTAATGAGGAAAAAACCATTGTAAAAGGAATTGATTTCTCTTTGAAATATTTTAGAACCATGGATAGAAATGATCTTGAACTAGGTTTAAATGCCACATATTTATTGGAATTCTTAACACCAGAACACGCGATCGAAGAATCTGATCATATGGGCAATCACAAAGAACATTTAATCGATAGAGTTGGAAAATTTAACTACAATGCACACACACACTCTCTACCAGAACTCAGGCTTAATGCATTTCTAGGCCTTACATATGGCTCAATTCGTTACGGCCTTAACGCCAGATATATTGATGGTTATAGTAATTCAAGACCATTGCCTGTGGCAGCAATTAATACTGGTTATAAAACCAATATAGACTCTTTTCTTGTTTTTGATCTAGGAATAACAAAAACTATTGAGTTTGAAGATCAAGAGTTAAAAGTAGGCTTAAATTTTATTAATCTCTTAGATGAATCAGCACCTCTACTCTACGATTCACCTGACTTTAGTTTTGACACGAGGCTGCATGACCCAAGAGGAAGACTTATAAACTTCTCAGTTGATTATGAGTTCTAAAACTATTTAAAAGAAGGGAGAACCTCTTTAGCAAATATTTCAGTCTGATTAACCATTGCTCTCAATCTTGCATCACGTGGTTCTGCGACTGGAGATCCACCAAGTAGATAGACATAATCTAATCCAAGCTCCATAAGTTCGCCCAATCGATCGACACATTTTTGAGGTGGTCCTGCAATAGAAAACCAATCAATAAATTCATCGTCTATTAATTCTAAATGCTCTCCTTTCTCACTGGAATGGTTCTTCATATCATAGCCGGACTTAAGTTTTGCAGTAATCTCTTTTTGTCTATCTGGTAAATGGTCTGTTGGGGCTTTCTTCATTGCTGTAAAATGTGCCACCAATCCGGTAAGCATCCTTGCCATAGCAATAGCCTTCTTTTCATCAGGATCGCATATCAAATTAACATAGGCGCCTATTTTAAAGTCATCGCGTTCTCTTCCCGTCTGATTGATATGATCCAATGCGGTGTTCATGGCCCAAGACATTCTCTCTGGAGCACTCCCAACTGCGAAGGTAACTCTTTCAGCTACATCACAAGCCATTGCAATAGTTTTTGGACCTGTGCAGGCAATGTCCATTGGGACTGGTTTAATAATGTCGGGATCAATCCATCTAATTGGAGATTTCATAGTGCCAACATCAAGAGACTCTCCTCTTAGATAACTTTGAACTCTTAAAACATAATCTCTTAATTCTTCTGTGGTGGCTTGTTTTTTTCCTATGTGTGCTGCAGATGAATCGCCTCGCCCTATTCCACAGATTGCTCTTCCAGATGATTCTTCTTGCAATGAAGCCATTGCTGAGGCTGTCACCGCAGCTTCACGAGTCACAGGATGAGTAACGCCTGTTCCCATTTTAAGTGTTGAGGTTGCATTGGCTATAAGTGATAACTGGCCGTAAGGATCTGCTGAAAGATTCTGGGTATCTGGGCATAACACCATATCAAAGCCCATTTGTTCTATTAGTGATGCCATCTCAGCAGAACATCGAGGAACTGGTTCCATCACTATGCCAATTTCTGTCATTGTAATAACCTCTGATTTAAACACTTAAGACGATAGTTTAACATCAGTTTCCATTGAAGACTTTCTCAATATTTTGAATTACACATACCTTCATATAAGGTATAGCAATAACCGTAAATAATTTTATGAAGAACTTACAAATAGAAATTGAACAAATCTTTAAAGATGCTGAAAGAATTTGGGATTCACAAAAATATGTAGATTTAAAAACTCTTTGGGATGAAGATGATCCAGATCCATTTTATTTAGCTGAAGAACAAGCCGATTGGAAAATCGGATGGGATGATTTGAAAAAGTATTGGGAACCTGTACCAGGAAAAAGAATGCTGGAGGCGATTCGTATGAGGTTCTATGATATTAAAATAAAGCCTCTATCAGATGAATATCTTTTTGCTGTTGGTTGGGTAAGACACGATATGAAAATGAGAGGTCCAATAAAGGCCTGGGGTGGAGATGCAAGAATTAATGCATTGTTCAGAAAAAAGAAGGAAGGTTGGAAATTTATTGCCTATGCAGAAAGTCATAAAACACCCGTTATTTATATGCAAGAACTCTATGGAAAATGGCTAAAGATACCTTTAATTCATAAAATAACAAATCGTTTTCTTATGCGGTTATATGAAGGTAATATTCATCCACAATTTGAAGCTTTTCACAGAAGAATTATGGATGATGAAAATAAGCAATATAAGGTTAGTTTAAGAAGAAGATTAAGCTTTATTGGACCCATATTATTTAATTTATTTTCTAAACTGAGAGGAAATAAAGTTAAACCTAAGGCCTATATACCAGGCCTTATTCCCTGTTTAAATGGAAGGGGTTTCATGGAACAAGACTTGAATAATATCTCAAAATCTTTTGTCGAGGAATCATCAGAATTAGAAGGACTTTCACTAGATGTTGGTTGCGCCTATGGAATAGCATCAATTGCAGCTCTTAAAAAAGGATCCAAAGTCTTGGCATCAGATATGGATCAAGCTCATCTTGATATTTTGTTAAAAGAGACACCAGAAGAATTAAAAGATAATCTTACAACCAAACTAGGTACTTTGCCCAATATAGATTTTAAAAATGAATCTTTTATCGCCATTCATTGCTCTCGGTGTTTGCATTTTCTAACACCCAATGAATTAATTGAAACATTAAGAAATATGTATAACTGGATTCAACCTGGGGGTCGGATTTACTTAATTACCGATACTTGTTACTCAGGTCCATGGAAAAACTATCTCCCTGAATTTGAAAAAAAATTAGAAGCTGGAGATCCCTTCCCTGGATTTATTGAAAATGTATTGGATTGCTTACCGATACCTAGATTGCCTAAGGGGATGACACCACATATGAATTGTCTTGACCCAGATACTCTTTCAAGAGAATGTAAATCAGCTGGATTTGAAATAATCACTTCAAAATATTTTGGACCCTCAAGAGCAAGTTCTAATTATGGAAAAGATCATGCAGGGATCATTGCAATAAAACAATAAGATTCAATCTCTTTGATGGTATTCCTTTACTGAATAAGTCTCCAAGCTAAGTGCATGCAAGCGATTTTCTAGAAATTTTGCAAGAATAACATAAACTTTTTGATGTCTTTTTATTGAGTTTAAACCTAAAAAATCATCTGAGACAATGCATGCTTTTAAATGCATTAAACCTTCATTTGCAGCTTTATGTCCTTTATGCAGATGTCCTTGATCTTCAATTTGGATAAATTCAATCGTCAAAGATTTTTTTAATGCATCTTCAATGGCTTTAATATTTTGATCCATATTTTCTATTCTTTTCATTAAATATATTTGATAATTAAGTTAAGATTATTATTAATAACCCATTGTACTATTTAAGTTTGTTATGCAAAAAATAAGTTTAAAAAACATTCTCTCAGAAAATCAAAAAATAAGCTCTAACGAACAAAAATCTCTTAGAGACGCCATGATAAAAGATTGTTATTTCTTACTGATCGACCATGGTATTGATAACTCAGTGATTGATTCTGCTTATGATCAGTCGAGGTTGTTTCATTCGATGAATGATAATGATCCTAAAAAACAAGCATCTCACTATCGTCATGCTGATTCTAGTAGAGGTTGGTCACCATGTGGCGAAGAACCAGCCTACTCAGCTGGAACTAAAGCCACTTGTTCTGCATTTGATATGTGTTATGAAATTGAAGAAATAGACAAAGAATTTGAAAACTATGGACCGAATTTATGGCCTCCTAAAATGCCCCTTTTTAGAGAGGCTATTTATGACTACTTTCTAGAATGTTCAAAAGTAGAAAAAAAACTGGCTAGCGTTATTGAAGAAACTCTTGGTATAGAAAAAGATTATATAAGATCAAAAATGACAGATAGATCGCCTTCTACCATGAGAATGATCTATTACCCACCTGTTGAAGGTATACCAGAGGATAATCTTTTTGGCATAAGCGCTCATACTGATTATGAGGTATTCACGCTTCTAACGCAGTCTGAACATGGATCTCAACTTCAGAAACCCTCAGGCGATTGGCATAATGTTGATTGTTCTCGATATGAAATTATTATCATGCTCGGGGATATGTTGGAAGTTATAACCAATGGCCTTATTAAAGCGACTCCTCATCGTGTGCCCCCTGTAACTTGGGAGCGATATTCAATAACAAGATTCTGTGCAATCGATGGGCATCATATTGTTGAACCGCTTGATAATTTTACTGGTGAGAAAGGTCCTTTATATAAGCCAATATCGCAACAAAAAAATATTAAGGATGGTCTAGCTCAAGCCTCAGCAAACACAGATGCAATGGAAACTAACCAATAAATAAATTAGGAAATGGCTTTATCCAGGAAATCTTAATCACCATGCAGCAGATTATATAGATGGTAAGCACTGTACCTATGTTACCCCTAATAGCACCACTCACCATTCCATGTTTTGGATCAGCAGAATTTCTATTTCTCCCATATCGGATGATGTCTGGTGTTATGCTTATTGCAGCCATAGCCCAAAATGCAAGATAGGCATTCCAAGCCCAAGGTGCATTAATCAAACCACCCCAAGACTCCATAAGCATCAAACCTGTAATTGGAATTATTATAGAGGTTGTCATTGTTATTGATAAAGCTAACTTCCTTAAAAAACCCCTTGCCCAAATACCAACTTCTTTGTCTTGATTAAAACGTATTTGCATTGCCCATATGTTGGAGAAAAACGTATGGCCAAAGAAAAGAAATGCTGAAAATTCATGAATAAATAATAATAAAAGATAGTTGATACCAAAGTCACTAAGCCTCAAACCAAATAAGGGTAATCCCGAAACGAGAGTAATAGCAATATAAACCAAGTACCATAAAAAACGATTGGGATCATTATGTGTTTGTTTTATCTCCATTGTTATCCTTTAAAATTTGATTGTTGGAGGAAGATTAGCTGTGCCCCATACTTCGAAAGGAACAATCTTACTGGCAAAAGGATCTGAAAATAATTGATCAATCAGCCAACTTTTTCTCATTTCCTCTTGAGCAATAAGATCAAGTTCATTATAAGGATCATCAACTCTCTTTTCGATAATATCAAAATAGGCATCGACAAATTCTATAAACATTCCTTGTATGAAACGATAGCTTTTTTCACCACTATCTCTAAATACAGGCGGGCCATAAAAACTTACTCCCGAACAAGAAGGCTTTCTTCTAAAGGCTTCAATTGTTTCATGAGTGCCCTTACAAACAAGTTTTCTATATAGAATTGGACTAGCTTCATTCTTTTTAAAATAGTCATCAGTTACTTTCTTCAAATAACTCATATCTTCCTCTACTCTCGTTCCAGGCATGACATCAAGCCAACCTCCTGTTACAACTGACCCATCTTCAAATAACTGTAAGACAAGTGTGGCATGTAACATACCAACCAATGGTGTCTTAGGATGAACATCAATAGAATAAAACCTACCCCAAACTAGCTTTCTTTTTTCGCCTCTTCCTGGTGATGTTAATTTGCCCTCTGAGATCATTCTACCAATCTTTTGTATCTCATCGCCTCGTGAAACTCTTACTTCAAAATCCGAGTATTTAGTAATGGACATAAAGTCTTCAGTAGACTGAATTCCACTATTGATAGCATTTGATCTTGTAAAGTATCTTTGGTCTGTATTTTTAATAAATGCCATCAGATCTTCAGCGATAATTTTATTTTCTTTTGAAAGAGAATTAAGTCTTTCTGTTTGATCTTTATAAGATTTTACATCTAAAAAAGAACAACTCTGTAGTGAAAGAAAAATTAGAAATAATATTATGTTCTTCATAATGTTTATTTTAGTTAAGATCTACAGCGAATTTTTTAAGATCCTCAATATTAATATAATTGAGCGCCCCAATATGTGTTGAAGTCAATACAACTTTCGGTGCAGAGTCAGCTTCAAGTGCCTCTTGCCATCTTGGCGCACACAAACACCATTGATCGCCAGGATTTAAGCCAGTAAATCCAGCTGCAGGCATGGGTGTTGATAAATCATTTCCTACTGAGGCACTATAATCTAAGAATTTTTTAGTAGCTAATATGCATACTGTATGACTGCCATAATCTTCATTTGATGTATCACAACATCCATTTCTAAAAAACCCTGTCATAGGAGAATTGCTACACTCTTTAAGTGGTTCTCCAAATATATTAAGTGAGTCATCCATCAAGTTTTTTCCTTGCTATAGTAAGACCATCTCCAATAGCTATCATACTTATATCCACCCTATCATCCTGTAAAAGAAATTCATTAAGTTTTCTCAAAGCAACAGTATCCTCATCTTGAAAAGAATGGTCAGCAACAGTTCCATCCCAAAGAACATTGTCAAATAAAATAATGCCATTTTTTCTTAACAAATTTAGCGTCAGTTCATAGTAATTGAGGTAATTACTTTTATCAGCGTCGATAAAAACAAAATCGATGGAACCTTTGATATCTGGATCATCCTGCATTTCTTCTAAGATGACTCCCGCTTCTCCAATTCTTAAATCAATAAGATTATCAACTTCTGCATCTTTCCAATATTTTTGAGCTACTTGAGCACTCACTTCATCTCTATCAATTGCAATAATTCTACCTTCTTCCAAAGCTTGAGCACAAACCAAAGTACTGTAACCAGTATAAGTACCCACTTCAATTAAGTTCTTAGCCCCTATTATTTTTAATAATAAGGCCATAAATTGTCCTTGGTCGGGAGCTATTTGCATTCTCGAATTGGGTAGAGCTGAAGTCGTCTTTCTCAGTTCTTTTAAGACTCTTGATTCCTTTAGAGAGACGGATAAAAGGTAATCATATAGGCCTTCATTCAATTCAATTGTGCTGTTAGACATATGATTTAGCGATTGGATAAAATAAGAATCAAAAGAATAAAAAAGAATATTGATACGGTTGATGAGAATATCCAGTATTTCTTAATATTTTTCTTCATATTGCTTCAAATGGTGGGGCGTGAAGGATTTGAACCTTCGACCAATTGGTTAAAAGCCAACTGCTCTACCACTGAGCTAACGCCCCAAGTGAAAATTTAAAAAAAATGATAACTCAACCTTGTCAAATAAAACAGTCATTTAGACATATTCAATCCGATCAATCAGATTTAATTCTTCAAATGCCTTCAACCTTATCCTGCATGAATCACAAACACCGCATGATTTTGATTGTTTAGTAAGTTGATAACAAGAAACTGTTTTAGAAAAATCAACATCATTTTCTATACCATTTTTAATAATATCAATTTTATTCATACTCAATAATGGAGCCTCAATAGCAATTGAATTACCTTCAACAGTTGCTTTTGTTGCTAGATTGACTAATCCTTGCATCGCTTCTATATATTCAGGCCTGCAATCAGGATAGCCTGAATAATCTATCGCATTCACTCCTGAGTAGATACTATTAGCACCAATTACTTCAGCCCAAGCAAGAGACAATGAGAAAAAAATAGTATTTCTAGCAGGCACATAAGTAACTGGTATCCCTTGAGATTCATTTTCGGGTATGTCTATACTCTTGTCCGTTAAAGCGGAGCCGCCAAAAACTGTTAGATCTATTTCAATAATCTTATGCTCAATAACTTGGAAATGGTTTGCAATTAATTTTGCTTTTTCTATTTCAGTGGAATGCTTCTGCCCATAATTTATAGTTAAGGCATAACAAGATAATCTTTTGCTTTTTGCGATGGAAAGAGCAGTCGCTGAGTCCATTCCGCCTGATAACAATACAATTGATTTATTCATAATTTATCTTCCTGACTCATCGCCCCATAATATTTTATGAAGTTGTACCTGAAATCTAACCTTTAATCGATCTTTTAAGATTAAATCAGCTAAATGGCTGGCCTCCATACTCTCAGTGCAAGGAGAAAATAGGACGATTGATTTTTTATCAAGAGAATATTTTCTTAAAATTGTTTTTGACCATTCATAATCTTCATCGCTGCATATAACAAATTTAAACTCATCGGTTTTCTTCATCAAAGAAATGTTATTCCAATCATTTTTAGAAACTTCACCTGAATCTGGAGTTTTAATATCCATAACAATTTTTACCCTGGAGTCTATATTATCAATGGAAATAGAACCGCTAGTTTCTAAACTGACGTGGTATTGGAGAGCGGTAAGCTTCTTAAGAAAATCCTTTGCTTCATTTTGTGCTAAAGGCTCTCCACCGGTAACACAAATATCTCTATTACCAATGCTCTTTACCTGTGAAAATATTTCATCAAAGGTTATTCTTTCCCCGCCTGTAAAAGCATAGCTGGTATCGCAATATTGACACCTCAACGGACAACCAGTAAGTCTAATGAATGTTGATGGTAAGCCCACTTTTGATGATTCTCCCTGTATTGAGGAAAAAATCTCTGTAATTCTAAGAGTTTCTTTTAAAACCATTTATTTTATAGAATTTAGTTTGTCTTTAGCTAAACGAGAAGCAGAGCTATCAGGATAGGATTTAATTAATTGATTAAGTGTTTTAATGGATTTTTCTAAATCTCCCAACTCAAACTGAGTAAAGCCTGTTTTCAAAATAGCTTCTACTAACTTTTCAGAATTTGGATGATGTTTCGTTATTTTTTCAAACTCTTTTAAAGCTTTATTGTATTTCTTCTGAGAATAAAATGATTCTCCCAACCAATAAATCGCATCATCAATAAATTCTGTATCACTATACAAACCTATAAAAATAGATAAAGTCTCTTCCGCTGCAAAGTATTCACCAGACTTAATTAAATCAAAAGCTTTTTGATATTCAGATCGTATTTCTTCAGTAGATAAATCATCAAATTTCTCAATAACCTTTTCATTCTCCGCTTTTTGAATCAAGTTCTCTAAAGCCACTAGCTTTTTTTCAAAATCTAATAGCTTTAATTTTAATTCATATATTTCTTTTTTATTCGATAATGATTCATTATTCGTTACCTCTTCAACAATTGTTTCATGCGTTGTTACACAACCAGAAATGAATAGCATCGCTGACAAAAGTATGAATACATATTTTGTATGAATTGAGTTCATTTCCATTGCAGAAACCTAAAAGCTGATGCAGTGCATAATAATAATATGAAAAAAGGAATCCAGCCTAATAATATGGGTTGAATTTGATAAATTTGAGCGCTTTCTATTAAAGTATTTTGCAACATGAAATAAGTAATCCCTAGCAGCATCCCAATAATAACTCTAAAACCAACACCTCTATTTCGTCCAATACCCAATGATAATGGCAATGCCAATAAACAAATAAAAGGTATAACCAATAAGGAGGCTATTCTAGAGTGGAATGCTGTTTGGTATATTTTAGCGTCAAGAGAGTTTTGCACTAAATAGTTAGTAAACTTATAAAGTTCAAATATATTGAGATCTTCAGATTCTACGACCGTTAAGCCAACTATATCTCTATCTAATTTCGTTTTATCAATCTTGTATCTTGAAAATTCTGTACTAAGACCAGATTCATTAAAAACTGTTTCTTCTAGATTGCTTAGTATCCATTGATTATAGTCATCGATAGTTGAAGAAGATGCTCTAGAGATTCTTTGGATTTTAGAGGAATCATTTAGTTCAAAAATAGTT
>JAQWQE010000025.1 GCA_029244925.1 Gammaproteobacteria bacterium
CTTACCTTCTATTCTCTTTGGTTTTATAATTTGATCTGAAATATGATTATCTTCATTTAAATCAATCAAAATACCCCATATAATTGAGCTCTCAAATCTATCATCGAGCATATCAAAACTATTTTTATGGAAATTGATCTGCTTAAGAAATGTTGTGCAAATAAACAAGGTGCCAAATTTTTTTCTATCATTTTTTATTTTTAATTTTGCAAGTTTCAGATGTTCTTTGAACTTTTGTTCTCTTTGCTTGATATCTTTTTGATGTTCATTAGTTAATAAAAATAATTCATTCTCACTATCAGATCGATATTTCTCAAACTCTTCTGAGATCAATTCATCACCTGGAATAATTAAGCCATTTTTATGAATTAAAAAAACAATTTCCTCATACTGTTTATGCCCAAGACCCCTATCATCAATTAAATCAGCTATAGATTTATTTGAAACTATGAAAAAATCATCGTCTTTATCGAGTATTTCATTAAATTTTAATTCATTCAAAACATGATCTAATTTCCAATATCCAGCCAATAAAACTATTATTTTTCTCTCATACTTTGCAATCTCTAAATCACTAATAGCAAGTCTGACAATACACAGTAACGTTACTCTTTGCAGTTTCTTATTTGATATATTTTTTGAAAGGCTTAAGACAACTTCTTTGATAGATTCTTCTCCTAGTCCTCTTATCACTTTATATATTTCATGAACCTTAGAGGCTGTTTTTAGAAGATTCTGATGTTTTGGAATTTCTCCTTTAAGAAGATGTGCAGAATTCCATTTTTTATTAAATGTAGCATTCCAGAATCTATTGAAAAACCCCATTTCAGCAGGCTTAATTTTGTTATCTGCAACCAATATTAGAAAAAGAATAATAAAAAAAGCATCCCATGAATTGGGTTTAACGGAAGGTAAATCTAATATATATTTCTGGGTATGATCATAGATTTTACCTATTTGATTTTTAGTCAGAAAGTCTTCTATCTTGGCCATATTTAAAGAAATTTTTTAACAATAAATATACGATATATTTATACATAGTTCATTGTTATACTCAACCTATAACAACTCTCTTCTTAAGCTATGTCAAGAAAATATCAAAATACAACTAAAATAAAAAAATGTTAATTAGAAATAATGTCATTAAAGTTTAACAATTAGAAGATGTATGATTATTTAAACATCAAGAATTTTCCTGAATACAAACTAAAAGATTTAATTTTATTTAGTGAGTATATCGGTGCTTCAAATCAAGCATTGGCTAATTTAGAAAATTTTCATACTAATATTAAAGAAGCAGAAGTCATCTATTTGACTGAAGATCCTACAAGAGGCAATGAAATATATTACACAACGGATCTGCTAGATGCTGAATTTAAAGCAGACGGAGAAAAAATTCTACAATTGATATTAAACCCCGAAAAAATTATAGCTCAATACCTTGAATTTTATTTCTCTACTCTATATGGAAGAGAAGAACTTTATTCTAAATATGATGATTCTTATAAAGAGATAATTATTTATCTCCCAGAAATGGATCAACAAAATGATGATTCTTCAGAATATGAAAAGTATTCATATCTTATTCACGGTATAAAAAGTCATATGGAAGACCTAAAAGAACGTTTATCTATAAACCCCAATGATGAAAAAATTAAAAAAACAGTCACCACACTCTATGAAGAATTAAAAAATGAAATTAGACCAGAAGATGAAAGAGACATTAGAAAAGCTATAGCAGGTGGTGTGGAAACAATTAAACTAGAATTTAAATCGACAATAGATTTCAACCAACATACTGGAAATAAAGATAAAAAACAAAGAATGGGGTTTATGGAAGAAGTCAATGCATTCCTAAATACTAAAGGTGGGCAGATCATTGTTGGTGTGGAAGATGAAAGAGAAAGTGGTAAGTTTAAAATAGTTGGCATTGATGATACAGATTTAAAACTAGCAAAAACTGAAACTAAATTGGAAGAAAATATGACCAACCATTATGTTGAATACTTTCAGGAAAATGTGACGAGTTTCATAACAACTAGTTTTGTAAAACTTGATGAAAGAACTTGCATGCTTATAAAAATTGATAGCTATTTTGCAAAAACAAAAAAGTTAGTTTATTTTAGGACAAAACATGGTAAAAATCCCTATACTCGTCATGCGAGCTCATCAATAGCCTTAAATGCATCACAAATCGTTGACTATCTTCAGTTGTAATTATTCCTAAATGAAAAGAAATTAGGATAATCATTAACTCTCCCAATACCTATAATTAACAGTATATATTTTCTTGGCTATCTTAAATCATCAAATAAAGAACTCTGTCTCATAATGTAATTCTCGTCGATCTAATTTTCAAAGACTGTAAGACTAAGAAAGCAACCATAATCATTATTTAATGTATAGAATTTATTGCCATGAGTAGTGGCTATACTAGTCTTACCTTTCTTAGTTGTACCAATTTTAATATCTAGATCGACTGCAATATTCAAAATATTGCCTTCTATGGTTAGTTCTATGTTTTCAACCTCATCTGTTTTGGTCATTCTTGATTGAGATTTCTTTTGTGGCTTTGCTACAATACGTTCCTTTGTGAGATTATTAGTTTCAATAATAACCTCTTCGATTTCAATTTCTTCATCTTCTAACATAATTACCCTCAGAATTATTTACATATCTCATAAACATTATCAGATATAATAATAAATATATATTCATGGTCTAGTTTTACTATGGCAATTAAACAAATTCTAAAAACAAAGTATGGCAAAGCGATTCAAGCTGAAGCTAATAATTATATGAATCAAAGATTACCTGATGCTTCTGTTGATCTCATTATCACGAGTCCTCCATATGCTCTGCTACAACCAAAAAGCTATGGAAATAAGCCACAAGATGATTATCTAGATTGGTTCTTAAGTTTTGCTAAAAACTTTTATAGAATCCTAAAACCAAAAGGTAGCCTAGTCATTGATATTGGAGGATCATGGATAAAAGGCCAACCATCAAGAAGTCTTCAACATATAGAGCTGCCAATACTATTATGTCGAAAATATGGTTTTTATTTAGCTCAAGAATTTTTATGGGAAAACACTAATAAACTTCCCACCCCAGCTCAATGGGTAACAGTTAAAAGAGTAAGAGTTAAAGATGCTGTGAATTTTGTTTGGTGGTTATCAAAAGATCCTAACCCCAAAGCAGATAATAAGAAAGTCTTAAAACCTTATTCCAAAGCACAAGAAAACCTTTTTAAAATGGGTTATAACTCTGAGACAAGGCCAAGTCAGCATAAGATTTCAGATAAATTTGGAAACAAAAATAAAGGTGCCATCCCTCCCAATGTAATCAGAGAATATAATGAACCAACCAATCATTTCAAAGTCCCAAACTCTATAGAGAGTAACTATAATAAATATTGTCGAAAAAAAGGTTATAAAATTCATCCAGCAAAATTTCCACCATTTCTTCCTGAATTCTTCATTAAAATGACCACCGATAAGGGTGATACTGTCTATGATCCCTTTGGTGGTAGCTGCACTACAGGTTATATGGCTGAAAAACTAGAAAGAAATTGGATCTGCACTGACCTAGATGATGAGTTTTTAAGGGGTGCTAAGGGCTGGTTTTTACCAAGTTAAATAATTAGAGGAATTTAGCTTCTTCTGGCATCCCTATCTCCCAAAACTAAGCACCCTTATCAACATCCAACCTCATGACTGCATCTTTATTGTGAATATAAGCTCTGCTGTCACTTCGTTTAATTTCTTCACATTTATATAAAGCCAATGCATCAAACATGCAATCGTCAAAATACTGTTCCATATCAGTAATATTATGCATATAAGGATGATCTGTATTGATGATCACATTGATGTGTTTAGCCCCTTCAATTGTTGGTTCATTTCTAACGTACTTTTCACTTATACCCAATTCTTGAAAATAAAGGTTAATACTATAGGCCCCTACTCTTACAGTCCTTTTGCTAGAATCATCCTTTCTTTCTATTGCATTTTCTTCCTCAGCTTTGAGTTTGCCTTCACCGGGAACCTCTTCATTTAAAACTAGATCTAAGTCACTCTCATTATATTTATTTGCCATTCTTCTAGCAGCATCTTCAATCTCATCTTTAGTTGGCGGTTTGCTTACTTTTTTAAAACCTTTCGCAGTAGCTCCAATATCGAATTCAATCCATTTTTTTTCCAAATATTTTTCAATCACATTTAAATCATGGTCTGTTATATTCGATTTATCTTGAGAAACATTAGCATCATTCACATTTATTTCGCATACCACCCTTTGATTAATTAGATCATTTGTTCCACTACCATACATTCTCTCAGGTCTCCATGTGTCTGGGTAACCTCTGATCATACGATTACGTCGGTAAATATTTATTCCTGCATTCTGTCTTCCTGAACATAATGCTTTATTATGGCCCAGTTCCCCTATGTCATCAGCTGGAAATAATATTGCGAAATGACCCTCTATGGCGAGAAAATCATCGCTGTTTTTATTAGAACTTGCTTTGAAAGGCCATTTAAATTCTTTGCCTTCATTATCCTTTCGAAGTATCACTATTCTTGGTTGTATTAATGTGTCATTCCAAGTAAGTTTGAAGTCATCATGAATCATCCAATGTTTGTACATAGATGCTAAGTATTTTTTAATTTTTGTTTGTTGAGAAGCTCCCCATTGTCTTTTAGGAAGAATCTTCGTTATTGTTATTTCAGTATAATGCGAACTATCGTTAATGGTTTTTTTGTCCAATTGCAAAGTAAAATTATCATTAAACAGATCATTAGCTATGACCTTTACTGTTAATTCTTCATTTTCATCATATTTTTTTGTCTTGATGACCCATTCCTCACCTAACCAAAGAGCAGCTGCCTTCATGCCTGCATTATTTTGTCCCAAATCATCAACTTCTCTGTTTTTGTCTTTGCCCATTTGGAAAGCTTCTCTTAATTCAGATTCATTCATGCCAGAGGAGTTGTCTCTGACTACTAAGGATTTCCCCTTTTCATAAACTATTTTTACTTCTAACCCATCAATCCCGTCTTCTTTATAAAGTTTTTTCAACGCTTTCTTATTCTTTTTATAGGCTTGAACAGCATTATCAACCCATTCACCAACAGCAATCCAGGGAGAATAATCTGCCTTCTGGTAGATCTTAAGAATAGAACCTCCCATTTCAAAATTCAATTCTACTTGTTCTGGCATCTTTATCTCCCTATGTATTTAGATTCTTTTAATTCGGTACTTATGACTATCTTTTGACTTTGAAATTTCATAAGCATTTTCTTTGCTCAATATATCATCTGGATAGATAAAGAGTAAAATTTGTTTTTTGGATCGTATGATGTTGATTTTAAGATCTTGATTCCTATAAGTAGCTTCTATATGCTTTTTACTTCTAAAATCAGAAGCTAGGGCTGAGTCCATTAATTGGTAATAACTGCCTTTAGGAACAAATGTGGATTTTTTTTCAACTATAGAAAGCTTATCTCCAAAAATAGAGTAAAGAACATCTAATTTTTCATTTCTAAAGCTTTTCATTTCTATATAATCAAAGATGAGTTCTGAGTTTTGGTATTCTTCATACCACCGTGGCCTATCATTAATAATTAATAAAAATCTTGGGTCCTGATACTTTAATAAACCTATAAATTTTTCTTCATCAATTCCTTTTCCACCATTGTTTTTAATGTGATTGAGTATCTCGTTTGCATAAGACGAATAATCAGCAGTAGTTATTCGTCTCATTTGCTCATAAACATCCCCTACCCATTTATGAGTAGAAATCTCAACCTCAACAATCCAAAAAGTTGTATAGTTTTTATCAAAGATAATTAAATCAGGTATCGTCTTCCCATATTCAGAGTGGACTTTATATTTCATTTCATGACAGATTAAAAGATCATCTTCATCGAATAGTGAATTGTTATAATCTATAAAATGCTCCATTACAAACCCTTCAAAGTCCCTTTCATAATGAACATTGTTAATTTCTGAAAAAATTTGATTTCTAAAAAATATCTTAGTCATTAGCTTCTATTTTTTTCCAAATAACATTAACTTCATAATTAAATTGTTCTACCTCTTTCTCAAGCCTCTCTCTTTCTCGATCTGATGAATACAATGTATAGATTCTGGCATTTTTATTTTTTTTAGTTTTCCTTAATACCCTACCCATTCTTTGAATTCTTTGTCTAACTGAGGCAGAACTGCTAACAATGATTGCAGACTCTGCATCTGGGACATCAAAGCCCTCATCAAGACTTTTGCAGCTGATTAGGACATCTGCAATACCATCCTTAAACTTAGATAGATTGTCATACCGTTCTAATTTAGATAATTTAGTATGATATTTCGCTACTCTCAAATCTTTTCTATTTAATAATTCAGCCATAATTTCAGCCTGCATTATTTGCTCACAGAAAATAAGCCATTTCTTTGAGTCTATTAAGTTAATTATTTTGTTCGCTGTTGGCGCTCTCAAATACGCATTATTGAGGATCCTAGATCGATTGATAAGAAGGATTTTTAAATATGGATCATACATATCAAACTTACCTAAAACAGCAATTCTTTTACTAATCTTTTTTGTAGCTTTGTTGTACTCTAATTCTTCATCATCCATTAAAGGAACATATACATTTACGAGGTCAAATTTTGATATCACCCCATCCTTGAGTGCTGACAAATAATTGTAGTTAAAGAACACCTCACCTAGGTAGGGCACTAAAATAGATTCAAAAGCATCATCATGTTCTCTCTCAGGGGTAGCAGAAAGTCCTAATGTATAACTCCAATCATGTTTAATACATTGAGAACGTTTTTCAGAACCAGCCCTATGGCATTCATCCACAATACAAAAGATATTTTTTTTCTCCTTTAATTTTTCTAATAATTTCTCACCTGAATCTAGAGAAGAAATAATAACTTGAGCATCCAGATCTGGCTTATCAACACCAGAACAAGTGGAAATAGTTAGAGCATTTTTAAAAAAATGATTAATTTCTACTTCCCATTGATCAATTAACATCAAAGAGGGTACAAAAATAATAATTTTTAAATCTTCAATATTCTCTTTTAGGAGGTATTCAATACAGAAAGATGCAAAAAAAGTTTTTCCACCACCAGTTACGACTTTAATAATACCTTTTTTCTCTTTTTTCCAGATTCTTAAGGCTTCTTCTTGCCACTTTCTTGGTTTGATATCTTGCATTATTATTAAATCTAATCATTTATTAAATGATTAGATATTACTTTAGTAAATTTATTCTTCCCTAGCTTGTATACCTATTAAATCTGCACCATCATCACCAATACCTTCACTTTCATTGGTAGCAAGTAATTCCTCTATTCTATCCAGCTGTGTCCTAGTGTTACGATCCCATGATGCAACAGCATTATTATATTTTTCAACTACCTTATTTAAACCCACTCCCATATGCTTGAAGTGTTTAACATAAAATACTCTTAAGCGTTTCTGTAACTCTTTTACAACGGCTATGACTTCCTCAGAATTTTCATGCATTTGTTTCTCTTGCCAAGTTAACCATATAGTCTTTAGTACGCTATATAAAAGTTGGGAAGGAACTATGCTAACCCTCATTTTTCTTGCTTTTTCGTCTAGATCAGGCATTGCTTCTAGTGCAGCTAAATAAGGAGCAATATGTGGCATATACATCAAAACATGATCGGCTGTTTTCTTATTGGTAGCAGCACTGTAGTCTTTTCTAGATAAGTCTTTAGCATGTTTTAAAACATTTTCAGCATGTTCTGCTAGCAATTCTTTTTTCTTTTCAGGGTCATCTGTATCCAATGCTTCCTTATAGGCCTTCATGGGTGCTTTTGAATCAATAACAATAACTGCATCATCTGGCAAAAAAACATAACAATCAGGCTTAAGTTCTCGACCTTCTAGATCTCTCTCAAAAGCTTGCATTTTATAGTTAACATCTTCAATAAAACCAGCTGATTCAAGCAGAAGTTCAAGGGTTTCTTCCCCTAGTTCACCCTGCAGCTGAGAATTACTAAGACTTTCGCCAAATTTTATATTGGACTTCGTTAAATCCTCCACGCTTTGAGTTAAGCTATTGTGATTTTCTTTCCAAGTCGTTGTGGCTTGTATCAAATGCGTTTGCAGACTAGTTAATAAATCTGTAATTTTATTCTCTTCATTATCTAGACGGTCTTCTTTATTTTTTACTTCAAGCCTTCTAGTATTATCGATTTCATTTAAATTATCTTTAGCCTCTTGCAATTTATTAGCAGCTAATTGAGCAATATTATTAGTTATTTCATTTTTTAAACCCTCTCTATCTTTCTTTGATATGAAATAATGAATCGCCAAACCTACAATAAGCCCTATTGTAAATATAAAAATATTTATAAAATCTTCCACTGAAATCCCCTATTTATTTTTTCAAAAATGTACCTGATTATCCTTCATGCCCTCAAACAACCGTGAAATTTCACATTGCTTATCACCTTTTGGTCCAAAACCAGTTCTTGAGTGATCAGGACATTTATCCTCACTCAGGCATTGTTTTAATTGCATAATGGTATTCTCAACCCAAGAGGAATCACCATCATATTTAATTAATTGCACATCAAATTTCATATTTGCTTTATCGTTGTTTCTCTCCAACATTCCATTCTCAAAATGTTGATCGCCATTCACATAAACAAAGTATGAGGTATCAGAAACATCAAACCCATTATGACGCATAATCCATTGATAGATATCCATCTGTCTTTTATAAGCCTGCTTGTAATGGCCATTTAGTGTTATCAATTCAAGTGCTGTTTTTTCATCATTACGTTTTGAAGCTGTTGATTTATAGTCAACGATAAATAATTGATTGGTTTTTAAATCATGCCATACATCATCCAACCCACCTCCTATAATAAGGTTAGAAGATTCATAATAGGTTCTAAAACCCAATTGCAATGCTTTAGTCCATAATTCAAAATTATCATGCTTGAAAGGAACCAGATGGCCAAGGTTATGCCTTTCCATAAAGGGATGAGGTCTTTGTAACTCTCTGTATACATCAAAATCTTTTTTTAATAATGTATCTGTTGCTGTATTGAGTAAAAATCCTGGCATGCCTGGGAATTTAATACCTTTAACTCGGTTCATCCAAAAACAGGCAGGACAATTTAGAAAAGATTGAATTTGAGAACGACTTACTTCATAAGGTTCTGGATGATCAGGTTTAAAAGTGCCTCTATGTCTTGCCATAATAAACTTCCAATAAAAATCTCACTTTTGATGCTCTTTCATATTTCATAATTTAACTTATCACAGTAGTGTTAGTTATAAAAGGTGAGCCTTTTTCCATCTTGCTCAGGATGTTGAACTCGTTAGTGAGTTGGGGCAATGCTCTCCATTGAAGCCAATGGATCATTGGGATTGGGTATCAAAATACCATCGGCAATAAAGTGTCGAATTGTATCCCGATACCATTCAGCTAAATGCTGAACCATTCCTTGATTGATTAAGGACTGCATTGCATTAGTTGCTTCAGCTCTCATCCACCATTCACCCGCATCATCTTGGTATTGATATTCACCATCGATGAAGTCACTAACAATATTCAGAGCTTCTATGATTTCCATAGTTAACCTCCCATTGTTAAGGATTACTTTAATGTGGAGGTGACAGGCTTAATGCATTGATCGTCTATGGCTGTTTGAAAAAAAGAATGAATTCTAATGAGTTGCTTCCTATTTGTAAAGTAGTTATTATTACCATTGCCGATTTGGGGCGCTTGCGGGCATAAACAGCTAAAAGCCCCTCCATTTAAACAAGGAGGTATTATGGATATTTATATATCAAAAGACGACGAGAGATTACGTTTTAGAGTTAAAAAAACATCCCAAGTTAACAACTACTTTACAATTTCAATTGTAGATAATAAACCGCAACTCTACGGAGGATGGTCTAAAGGTGCTTTTGGGGGATCAATGAATCTAAGCAAAGTTAAACTCTGGTCATTATTTCTAAGAGAGTTAAAAAACGCAGTTATGAAAAATAAACTTAACTATTATAAATGAGATGCAAAATTGAAACAGATAGAACTATTTAGCATCTCCAATAAAGATATGAAATTGCTAAAAGAGATTGACGAATGCAAAAGGTTAATAGAAAGAATTATGTCTATGACACATAAAATCAATGAATTGAAAGCCTTTTCCCTCTATAGATTAAAAGAAATTGATACTTCTTCAACAGTTATAAATCTTCAAGATTTTACTGAAAAGAAGAAACATTCAAAAGATATAGAACAGCTTAATCAATGTCTTGATGAAAATTTTAGTTTTCTTATCGAGCTACAAGATTGGGTTAATGAAAATAGTTTTTATGCATCCAAGATTAACTTCTTTTACCTAAGACTAATTACAGAATCAAATAAAGTATCATCTCTTTAGTTGGAATTAACCCCACTCCTATAATTAATGCAAGAGCTAAAATTATAAGGCCATACTGAAATAATTCTAATTTATGTAAATCAAAAAATTCATGAGCTTTCTTAACTGCTAAAGCTAAATAAACTTTGTAATCTATATTGTTAAATCTAGCTTGACGTTGCTTTGGAACAAAAGGTACCAACTTGTATTTCATTTCAGGCGCCATTGAAAAAACTTCAGGCAGAATCAAAGTAACAGCTCCATCTGTAATCAATTGAAAAAATTCTCTTCTATTAGGCATATTAATTAAGATGCCGATTGAGAAATTCTATTGTTTTATCCCAGGAGTCCTCGGCTGCATTGGATTGATACGCACCTCCAGAAGCATTAGCGAAGGCATGTTTGGCTCCCTGATAAAAATGAATAGAAGCGTCTTTATTCAAATCTTTTAAATCTTGATCAAATTGTATGAACTGTTTGTGCAATCGATCCTTGGTTCCTACAAAGCCAATAATTGGCATTTCCAATGTTGCCAATCTTTCTTTATCTTCAATGAGGCTACCATAATATATGACAGTTGCATCAATATCCCTAGGCAACATCAAAGCACCCCTGAGAGACCACTTTCCACCTAAACACCAACCAATAATCCCGATTTTTTCAACCCCAACCTCATTTTTAAGGTAATCGTATGCTTGCTTGATATTATCAAGAGCTCTTTGTTCATTATTTGATAAATTAGTGCTTAACTGAAAAGCGTCCTTTACTTTAGTTGCTGACTTTCCTTCATAAAGATCTACAGCTAATGAGCTATAGCCCAAGCCTGCGAGTTGTTCATTCATCAAATGAATATCTTCATTCAGACCCCACCATTCATGGATAACTATCAGGCCTGAGGTTGTTTTATCGTTTGGCTCACTAAAAAAACCTTTATGAGATTGTTCCTGACTTTGACCATAAATAACTTCGCTAGAGGTAACTTTAGCTAATGGATTACGAAGTGCGCCTTCACTAGTAATAGGTGCATCATGACGATGTTCTTCAAAATCACCCAAGTCAGTTTCAATAGACCAAGACCAGTTAGATATCAGAACTAGAACACAACATAAAAGATATTTTTTCATACTCCTAAGACTAACAAATAATTTTATATTGACAAATATTTACCACTATTTGATTGCAATTTTGAATGGATAATAGCGCCATATAATCAAAATAAATCAAGACATTATTCTTTTTTAAATTTCTATAAAGTTCTTAACTTTATTATTTTGATCTGAAAAAAATCCATTGACAGTATAAAAAATTATCTGCTATCCAATAAAAGGAAATTAATACTGAGGAATACATTATGAAAACAAAATGCAGAGTTAAACATTGCAGAGGTAACACTAAAAAATTAAACCACCTCTATATCTGTAAAATTTGTAAAGCTGCCTTTTTTCATGGCACTTATAAATACGGTCATAACGGATTAAAAGATTTTAATAATGATGAGGTATTGCGTGAAGAGTTACTAAAATCAAATATAAGGCCAACCAAAAATTGGCAATACTATGTCTATACAATTCAAGCATCTTGGTTGCCTGGAGATAAAAAGAAAACTCTTTATGTGGGTATGACGGGCAAGCATCCACATAGCAGGCTATTGGATCATATGACAAATAGAAAGAAGTTAGCTGCAAGAATCTTTAAACGTAAGAAAAATCGTAGGCAAGTAATCACTATGCTTGATTTTGAAGGTCCAATGAGTAAAAAAGAGGCAATTGCTAGAGAGAAATCACTTGCCTATGCACATAAAGATAACTACTTGGTTAAGGGAGGACATTAAAATGGCTGCAGATTTATACTTACCTTCTTTAGTAGAAGAATTACAAATAAAACTAAACACACACTTTGAAAATGCTCTAAAAGAGAAGGGTATGATCAAAGATAAGAATTCTAAGCATTACATACATGCAAATGAAAAAGTAAAAAACATCTACAAACAAATGTGGTCCGAATCTTGTCACTTTCATGATGCATATAATGAGAGCTCTCTGATGTGGTCACTTGGTCTTTCTTGGTGGAAGGATGTAATACCTATGTTAAATGACAAACATCACTTAACACCTGAAAAAGCACAGGAACTCATTAGATTAATTCATACATCAGAAATTGATCCAGAGATGCTAAATCAAAAATACAATTATGAATATTTTTTAGATAAGAAGAAAAAACTAATCAAGTTTCTTGATCAAT
>JAQWQE010000027.1 GCA_029244925.1 Gammaproteobacteria bacterium
TAATTACAACAACAGTATAATAGTGATTATGAATATATCTGAAAAATTTATTTTTCCGGCCAAAGAAGTTTCCTCTATAGATTCATTAGCAATCAATGATGAAAATTTGAGTGGTTTCATATTAATGAAACGAGCCGCTGAGTTTTCTTTTGATTCAACGTTAAAAAAATACCCAAATACTAAATCGTTTCTTGTCTTTTGTGGCATTGGCAACAATGCAGGAGATGGCTATCTTTTTGCGAGTCATGCAATTAAAAAAGGTTTAAGTGCAAGTGTTGTTTATTTAGCATCACCTAAAAATTTAAAAGGAGATACACTCAAGACTTTCGTTGAACTTAAGAAGCAGGGTGCCAAAGTAATACCTTGGACTAAAGACTATGACTTTGATGCCGATATTATTGTTGATGCAATATTTGGTATTGGTCTCAATAGAATTATTGAAGGTGATTACTTAGAATGCATCAAAGCAATTAATGAGAGTAAAAAAACAGTGATTGCTCTGGATATACCATCGGGTCTCTGTGCTAATACAGGACAACAAAAAGAGGTAGCAATAAAAGCAGAGATCACCTTTACTTTTGTAGGTAAAAAAATCGGTATGTACTTAGAGTCAGGCCCGGATTGTTGTGGCCAAGTTTGTTTTAGTAATCTTTCGATTCAAGAAAAGAGCTTTCAAACTGCAAAACCTTCAGTTGAGATTGTTAACGATGCATTAAGAAATAAAATTCTTAGAAAAAGATCAAAAACTTCGCATAAAGGTAATTATGGCCATGTTTTGATAGTTGGAGGTAATAAGGGCATGGGTGGAGCAGTAAGAATTGCAGCTGAGGCAGCGATTCGATCAGGTGCAGGGCTAGTGAGTGTTATTACTCGTCCTGAGAACGTTAACCTGATTACTAGATTAAGGCCTGAAATCATGTGTTATGCAGCAGATCATAAAATCAGAAATCTCAAAGAATTAATAGAAAAGGTAGATGTAATTGCTATTGGTCCTGGTTTAGGAATAGACGATTGGGCTCATCAGTTATATGCAGAAATAATGACATCAGAGCAACCATTAATCATGGATGCAGACGCATTGAACATTCTTTCTCTAGACCCCATCCAAAGAGGTAATTGGATTCTCACTCCTCACCCAGGAGAAGCTGCAAAACTAATTTCAAAATCAACCACTCAGATACAATCTGATCGATTGACGAGCTTGGAAGAAATTATCAATCAATATCAAGCAACAGTTATTCTTATAGGCAATAATACTTTGGTGGGTAATATGAATAGAATACCTTATATGATTAATGCAGGTAATCCTGGAATGGCATCAGCAGGAATGGGTGACTTATTGACTGGCTTAACAGCTGGCTTAATGGCTCAGTATTCAAATCATGATTACTGTCAAATAGCAGCATTGGCAGCATTTATTCATGCTAAAGCTGGAGATCAGGCAGCATTGAAAGGCCAAAGAGGTCTCATTGCTACTGATTTATTATGTGAGTTAAGGACACTATTAAATCCATGAAAATAAAAAGCGAAGAAGAAATGATAGAGCTGGGCAAAACTATTGCTGAGCAGATTAATCTTTCTAAGTACGATTCGTTAGTGATTTATTTAAAAGGAAATCTTGGCGCTGGTAAAACAACTTTTGCAAAAGGTTTTGTTAAAGGAATGGATTTTAATGAATTAGTGACCAGCCCAACTTATAATTTGATTGAGACAATCGAAACAAATAATTTTATTATTTATCATGTCGATCTTTATCGAATTGAGTCATTGAATCAAATACTAGAGTTGGAACTTCATGAAAAGCCAATAATAGATAAGCCATATATATATCTTATCGAATGGCCAGAAAATGGCGAAGATTATATTTTATCTGCAGATCTTATAATTAATATATCATTCAATGAAATTATCCATGAAAGGCTTATTGATGTTCAAAAGTTGAGTAAAAAAGTAAGCAAATTTGAAGATTCTTGGATAAAGTAGTTCTTTAGCAATCAATCAAGGAAATTTCATCAGTAGAATAATAAAAATATCGTCATTGGTTTTTTTAGTATTTTTCATAAGTGCAACTGTCATTGCTAAACCTGTATTAAAGAATATAAGAATTAGTAAAGAGGATCTAGAAACTAGATTGGTGTTGGATTTATCTGAAACAACTAAGTATAAAGTTTTTACATTAAATAGACCTAATAGGGTGGTCGTTGATCTTTATCGTTCTAATAAAAGTAGTAAATTAAAATCAACAATAGGAAAAAAAGGCTTAATTAGTAAAATTAGGATTGCCAACAATACAAGTACAAAACTCAGGGTGGTCATTGAGACAGAAGATATAGTTTTTTATAAAACATCTCATATTCCCTCAGGCTCAAACACTAACTTCAGAGTTGTTATAGATTTAAAAAAAGCATATGAGGGGAGTAGAACACTAGTAAGTGCTGCTGTGAATAAACAGAAAATGATTATTGCTATTGACCCAGGCCATGGAGGTAAGGATGAAGGAACGAGAGGTAAGAGAATTAAAGAAAAAGATTTAGTTTTAAAAATAGCAAAAAGACTGAAATCTCTAATTGATAATGAAAAAGATATGAGAGCCATCTTAATAAGAGATGACGACAGTTTTCCTTGTCCTCAGAAAAGAAGCAACTGCTCTCAAATTGAATCTTTGAATGAAAGAGTATTGAGGGCTAAAAATGCAAAAGCACATCTTTTTATTTCTATACATGCTGATTCATTTAAGGATTCAAAAGTAAGAGGTGCCACTCTTTATGCTTTATCAGATTCAAGGAAGATTGCTAAGGGAAGTGATTATAAAATAATGTATCAACCAAAATCAAAGAAGAATATTGCTTTAAAAAGTGGAGTCTCTAAACGATTGATTAATAAAATTAAAGCCGACCAAGTTCAAGCTTATGATCAAAGTAAAGTCATTGGACAAGCAATACTTTCTGAGCTGAAGAAAGATGTAAGAATGAGAAAGAAAATACCCATTGAGGCACAGTTTGCAGTTTTAAAATCTACTGAAATAGCATCTGTTCTCATTGAAACAAGTTATCTGTCTAATCCAAGTGATGAAAAATTCTTAATCAATCCTATCAATCAAAATAAGATTGCAGCTGGAATACTTAGAGGAATAAAACTATATAATGCAAATTCTAAAAAAGAAATTCTGAAATGAAGTTAACTCATGGACATTGATATTATACTCGAACCAGACTTGCACCCAGATCAAATAAAAGAAATTGGTATGGAAGCAGAAAGATATGGCGTTCATGGTATCTGGACTTCGAACTACTTTGCACATTGGGATCCTTTCTTAAGTCTAGTCCCACTAGCACAAGCAACATCAAGAATTAAGTTAGGGCCCCTTGCAGTCAGCCCTTTTGAAATGCATCCATTGAAAATAGTCAATGCTTTACTGACATTAAATGAAATGAGTGATGGAAGGGCACGAGTTGCTGTAGGAGCTGGCGAAGGAAATATTACAGTTATGGGGTTATCTACACCTAAAAAAATAGTCTTAGCTATTCGTGAGACAATTGAGATTCTAACCGCAGCTAGAGATAATAGTTTGAATGAAATTTATGATGGTGAAGTGTTTCAAGTTAATGTCCCTTGTGATTTTTCTTGGGCTAAAGCAAATAAGCCAATGATTTATGGAACTGCTTATAAGCACATGATGATGAGAATGGAAGGACGAGTTGCTGATGGAGTTTATATTGGATGCACACCACCTGAAATAATTGATTCTGCAATAGAAAATATTAATATTGGAATTTCAAAAAGAATCAATCCTGATCAAAAAATTCACATCAATAGTTTTTGGGCGTGGCATATAAAAAATAATAAGGAAGAAGCTTATCGTGAATCTAGAAGAGAGTTAGCTTGGAGAGCTAGAAAACTCGATAAAGAATTACTCGCTATTTATTGCAATCCTGACGAATGTGATCTGATAGTTGAAAATTACCAAGCCTTTGTTGATGCTTATTTTGATCGATCAGGGAATGTTAAAAACGTACCAGAAGAGCTGTGTAATAGATTATGTGAATCTTTTACATCGACAGGAGGTATTGGAGATATAGATCGTGAAATTGAAAGGTTTAAATTATTCAAAACAGCAGGACAGACACAACTTTCAATTCGATTGCATGATGAACCCATGGAAGCTCTGAAAATTATTGGCGAAAGAGTCATACCAGCTTTTAGAGATTAATGTGTAATTACTATTAATGTCTGAAAATATCATTCTCATAAAAGGACCCACGGCTTCTGGTAAAACTGATTTAGCTATTTCACTCCTTAAATATTTTCCCTTAGAAATTATTAGTGTTGATTCAGTGATGGTCTATAAAGGCTTAAATATTGGAACAGCCAAACCATCTGAAGCATTATTGAAACAATACCCACACCATTTAGTTAATATTTGTGAACCCCATGAAAACTATTCTGTCGGTCAGTTTTATCACGATGTCAGTACAGCGATTCAATTGATTTTGAAGAAAGGAAAAGTGCCACTGCTAGTCGGAGGTACAATGATGTATTTTAGGGCACTTCAGCAAGGCCTGAGTAATTTACCAACATCCGATTCATTACTAAGAGAACAGATTGAAATAGAAGCAAAAATAAAAGGGTGGCAATACATGCATAACAAATTAAAAGAAGTAGACCCAACCTCAGCAAACAAGATAAAACCTACTGATAAACAAAGAATTGAAAGGGCATTGGAAGTTTACCAAATATCCGGTATACCTATTAGTCAGCATCATAATGAAAAATCAGAAAGTTTGAATTACAATTATTTTAATATATCACTTATTCCAACCATCAGAAGTAAACTGCATTCAACAATAGATAATCGATTAGAGGCCATGATTGATGAGGGTTTAATTGATGAAGTAAAAGTACTTCTCAAGTCAGAACAATTGGATTCAACTTGCAATTCCATGAAGAGCATTGGGTATAAACAAATATGTGAATATCTTAAAAATAACTGCACTCTAGACGAGGCTAAAGAAAATGCAAAGACATCAACAAGACGATTGGCAAAAAGACAGCTCACATGGCTTAGATCTGAATCTTCTAACATTGAAATCGATATTGATATAGACAATACAATTGATAAATCACAAGCAGCACTACAAACATTCTTCAATAAAAACTATTCATGATTGAGTTAAAAGAAAAATCAACGAATGCACACCTGGTTATTGTTAAATCTTCAAAAGGATCAATCGAGTATGATAATGAAGAATTCATTTCATTGACTCTGTCAGCAGGTGCTGCCGTTAAAGGCATTACATATGTTGATTTAAGAAAGTTTGTTAGAAGAAGCCTTATCGGGAAGGGTAAAATCAAAGAAATTAAAGATGAGGTTGATCTCAATTGTGCCGACTTGATAGTCTTTAATTATAGCCTCTCTGCTTCACAAGAACGTAATTTAGAACAATATTTTAAAATTAGGGTTATTGATAGAACTAGATTAATTCTTGATATTTTTGCTCAAAGAGCACGAACCAATACAGGAAAACTTCAAGTCGAGTTAGCACAGCTTACACATCTATCTACTCGATTAATACGTGGTTGGACCCATTTAGAAAGACAAAAAGGAGGTATAGGTCTTAGAGGGCCAGGAGAGACACAACTTGAGACTGATCGAAGATTGATCCAGGATCGAATCAAATCAATTAAGTCAAAACTTCAGAAAATAAGAACACAAAGACAAACGACTCGCAAATCAAGAAATAAGGTGATGAAGAATGTTGCTCTAGTTGGTTACACTAATGCTGGTAAAACAACTCTCTTCAATACATTGTGCGGTGCTAATGCGATGGCTGAAGATAAACTATTTGCTACTCTTGACCCTTTATTTAGACCTATTAATTTACCAAAAAATAGAAAAGCAATTCTAAGTGACACTGTTGGTTTCATTAAAGAATTACCAAGTGAACTAATAGAAGCCTTTTTATCAACTCTAGAAGAAGTTTCAAATGCAGATGTATTGATTCATGTTCTCGATGTCAGTGATCGATTTATGTTTGAAAATAAAAAATCTGTAAATGAAGTTTTATCAACAATAGGGGCTGACAAAATACCAGTTATAAATGTTTATAATAAAATTGATCTTATGAAAGAAAAAATAAATCTTATAAACGATGCTAACAATATTCAAATCTCAGCTCAGGATGGGTTGGGCATTGAAAATCTGTTGCATTCAATTTCTAAAAAAATAAAACCAGAACCAATTACTGCATTAATCCGAATTAATATTAACCAATCAAAAGAAAGAGCTTTAATATATTCTCAGTCCAGTGTTATTCAGGAAAATATGATAGATAATAATTTACTAGAAATGACTGTTGAGATTGATATTAAAAGTTTAAAGAAAATGAAAAAATATATAAACATTGATGTAGTTGAGAGTAAACTACAGGTATTAGAACAAAAATTAAAAAAAAATCAGGAATAAAGGAATAATTATGGCATTTAATGATCAAGGAAATGGCAAGTCACCATGGGATGCAAACAATGGACAACCGCCAGATTTAGACCAAATCGTTGCAGAATGGCAAAAAAGATTTAATACACTCTTTGGCGGTAAATCAGGTGGAAGCTCCAACAAACGAAAAGGCCCACCATCGTATCTACTCATTATTATGGGTTTATTTATCTGGCTCTTATCTGGGCTCTATCAGATTGATGATTCAGAACGTGGTGTTGTATTAAGATTTGGTGAATACAGTAAAACAACAATGCCAGGTTTGAGCTGGAGAGCTCCATGGCCATTTGAGTCAGTTGAGATAGTCAATGTAAATGTTGTTAATAGATTCAAACAACAAACTACGATGTTGACTTCAGATGAAAATATTATAGTTGTGGATTTAGTTGTCCAATATAGGAAAAGCAATCCTGTTGATTATTTATTTAATGTTAGGGATGCGGAAGCAACTTTAAGTGAAGTTAGCGAAAGTGCAATCCGTGAAGTGGCTGGCAAAAGTAAATTAGATTTTGTTTTGACAGAAGGAAGAACAGAAATCGCACTAAGGACGCAAGAACTAATTCAGCAAACATTAGATGAGTATGGTACTGGAATCAGCATCTCTAAAGTTAATCTTCAAGATGCAAACTTTCCCCTTCAGGTGGAAGATGCAGTCCAAGATGCAATTAAAGCAAGAGAAGACAAAGAACGTTTGTCTTTTGAAGCAGAAGCTTATGCCAATGATATTGTTCCAAAAGCCAGAGGCGAAGCTGCAAAAATGATTCAAGAGGCAGAGGCATACAAAGAAAAAGTGATAGCAGACTCTGAAGGTGAGGCGGACAGATTTACTAAGTTATTAGTTGAATACCAAAGAGCACCTGAAGTCACTCGAGAAAGACTATATAGTGAAGCAATTGAAAATGTTTATCTTAATTCTAATAAAGTGCTTATGGATTCAGAAGGGAATGGAAGTTTAATGTACTTGCCAATTGATAAGTTACTTGAGAATACCAACAAACAAAATAGATCTGAGAATAATATCAATAAAGGCCAAACAATTGAGAATAATCAACCGGTGAATCAGAATCAAGATTCAAGAATGAGGAGGGTAAGGTAATGAAAAATATTTTAATCTTTGTAGTAGTTATTGCTTTTGTAGTAATTTCAAATTCAGTATTCATAGTTGATGAAAGAGAACATGCTTTGAAATTTAGATTTGGTGAAGTTATTAAATCTGACTATGAGCCTGGCATTCATTTTAAGGTTCCATTTGTTAATAATGTTCAAAAATATAGTAAGCAACTGTTAACGATTAACAATCCACAAGAATTATTTCTTACTCAAGAAAAGAAAAATCTCTATGTTGACTTCTTTATCAAATGGAAAATTGCAGATACGCAAGAATATTATAGATCAACTGGCGGAGATGAACTCGTTGCTGCTCAAAGGCTATTGGAAACAGTTAAAGACGGCATTCGTTCTGAATTTGCTAAAAGAACAGTCATCGAAGTGGTTTCTAAGGAGAGAAGAGAAGTTATGGCAGGGATGCTGAGTGCGGCTACAATGAATGCAGAAAATCTTGGCATCGAACTGATAGATGTTCGAGTCAAGAAAATTGAACTATCTGGTGAGGTAAGTGAATCTGTCTACAATAGAATGAGGCAAGAACGAGCAAGATTTGCATCAGAACTTAGAGCTGAGGGATCAGAATCTGCAACCATTATAAGAGCTGAAGCTGCAAGAGAAAGAACAGTGCTTCTAGCTAATGCGTATAGAGATTCTGAGAAGATTAGAGGTTCAGGTGACGCTACAGCAGCAAACATATACTCAACAGCTTTTAATGCTGATAAAGAGTTTTATTCTTTCCATCGAAGTATAGAAGCGTATAAGAATTCTATTGGAACAAATAATGATGTATTGATTTTAGATGGAAAGGGTGACTTTTTTAAATACTTAAAAGATCAAGAACCTATTAAATAAGAGACTTTATTTTTATTAGCTATGGGGTTAAAGGAATTACTAATAGGCATAAGCCTTTTTCTGATATTTGAAGGACTTATACCCTTTATCTCTCCATCATGGTATAAAAAATCTTTGATTCAATTGAAAGAGATCAATGAAAGTAGTCTTCGTTTCTTGGGACTGTTTCTTATAATAATGGGTGTGATAATACTTAATTTCTTATAGGTAGGAGCGAGCATTTGTCGAAATCAGTAATAGTTGTTGGTGCCCAATGGGGTGATGAAGGTAAAGGTAAAGTCATAGATCTTTTGACCAAGAATTGTGACGCTGTAGTTAGATTTCAAGGTGGACATAATGCTGGCCATACATTGGTAATTGATGGCAATAAAACCGTTCTTCATTTAATACCTTCAGGAATATTTAATGATGTTGATTGTATAATTGCTAATGGAGTAGTGCTTCATATTCCTACATTATTTGAAGAAATAAAATCATTAGAATCTAAAGGTATAGAATTTATAAATAAGCTTCACCTTAGTTCTTTATGCCCGTTAATCCTGCCAAGTCATATTGCACTCGATGAAGCTAGGGAAAATACATTAGGCAATCAAGCTATAGGAACTACTGGAAGAGGGATAGGTCCAGCCTATGAGGATAAAGTTGCAAGAAGAGCAATACATTTAATGGACTTACTTGATGAAGAACTGTTTAAAGATAAATTAAATAATTTAATGAATTATCATAATTTTCTACTAACAAATCTCTATAAAGTAAATCCAATCAATGAAGAAGAGGTAGCTGATCAATGGCTTTCATTCGCAGATACAATTGAGCCATATGTAAAAGATACAACCCAGTATCTCGATTCTTTGATCAAGAATGATTCCAATATTCTATATGAAGGTGCCCAAGGAGCACTTCTGGATATAGATCATGGTACTTATCCATTTGTGACATCATCCAATACTACTGCAGGAGCGGCTTCTACAGGGACTGGTATAGGGCCAAGACAATTCAATTCAGTACTAGGAATTATTAAGGCGTATACAACCAGAGTTGGATCGGGACCTTTCCCCACTGAATTAAACGATAATATTGGTGAGCATATAGCTAAAGTTGGAGTTGAATTTGGAGCAACGACGGGTAGACCTAGAAGATGTGGATGGTTTGATGCAGTCGCTGCAAGAAAATCCATTATCAATAATAGTATCTCTCATTTATGCATCACAAAATTAGATGTATTGGATGATCTAGATGAAATATTAATAGCCATTGAATATGAACATGAAGAAGAAACATACACTACATATCCAGCAGTATCATTAAGTAAATTAAATAAATTTAAACCCAGGTATAAGAGATATAAGGGATGGAAGCAATCAACAGCTGGAATAACTGATTTTAATAAATTACCAGATGAGGCTAAAGATTATATTTCTGCCATTCAATCCATGCTACACACCAAAGTATCGATGATTTCCACGGGTCCAGACAGGGCTGATATAATTATTATGGACGAATTATTTTCTTAAAAAATGACTGATCAATCTTATATCTATGGAATCAACACCATACTAGATACTCTCAAGTACGACCCAGGATTATTCATTGAAATTTATATGAAAGAAAATTCTGATAATAAAAGATTCAAGGAGATTATTTTTCTTGCTACTGAAAAAAATATTCCAATAAGAAAGATACCAAAGCCCAAGCTAGATAAGCTTGCCTCTACGGCAAAAAATCAAGGCTTAGCAGCACTTATAAGACATAAAGATAAATATGATTCAAAATCAGCAATAAAGTACTTAGATTCATTAGATAATCCATTGGTTCTAATTTTAGATGGTCTTGAGGACCCTAGAAATATTGGAGCATGCTACAGAACTGCTAACTCTTCGGGTGTTGATATGGTCGTTATACCAAAAAATAGAGTAAGCCTTGACAGTCCTGTAATAAGTAAAGTTTCATCAGGAGCATCTGAACTAACTAACACAGCTTACATATCAAACTTATCCAGCTTTATTAAGGACCTAAAAAATATTGGAATATGGATTTGTGGTTCATCTGATACAGCTATGACTAATTACAATGAAATTGATTTTAATCAACCTATAGCTATAGTTATTGGTTCAGAGGGGAAAGGTATCAGGTACTTAACAGAAAAGAATTGTGATTACTTGGTTTCTATACCTATGCGAGGGCAAGTCGATAGTCTCAATGTATCTGTTGCTTGTGGAATATTTGTATATGAAGTGCTTAGACAAAGACAAGATATTTAGTTTGTATATTTAGAGTAATTAAAGTACGATTCTTTTTCTTAACATAGAAATAACCTTGCTGCACTTAATAATAAAGGTAGCTTAAACCAAAAGGAATAATATGAGACATTACGAATTAGTACTTCTAGTTCATCCAGATCAAAGTGAGCAACTCCAAGATATGCTTAAGCGATATCAAGATCTGATCACAAAAAATGGTGGACAAATTCATAGAGTAGAAGATATAGGCAGAATACAATTAGCTTATACGATACAAGACATGCATAAAGCGCATTACGTTTTGATGAATATCGAATGTGATGATTCAACTATTACAGAAATAGAGACATCCTTTAAATATAATGATTCAATAATGAGACACTTATGTTTGAGAATGAAGAAAGCTGAAACTGAAACTTCGAAGCTATATCAAATACATAAGAAAGAAGATAAAAAAGGTAAATATGCGGCTAAAAATAAAGAAGAAAAAAAGATAGCTGAGCCTAAAGAAGAAAGAAAGACAATTGAGCCAGAAGAAACTAAGAAGGAATCTTCAGATAATGAAAAGATAGAATCAGAATCTATAGAAACTGAGAAAGAGGAAGCAACCGATGAAAAAGACTAAAAAGAAAGCTTTTAAAAGAAAAAAGAATCTAAATAGAAATACAAATAAGTATTGTAAATTTACAGCTGAAGGAGTTGAACAGATAGATTATAAGGATATTGAAGTACTAAAGAAATATATCACTGAAACTGGAAAAATTATACCAAGTAGAATCACTGGAACAAAGAGTCATTTCCAGACCCAATTGACTACTGCTATAAAAAGAGCAAGATTCTTAGCACTTCTGCCATTCACAGATCAACATTCATAATCAAGTACTTATAAGAGATATCAAATGGAAGTTATATTAAAGGAAGCAATCCAGAACCTTGGTGAAATTGGTGACCTAGTAACAGTCAGACCTGGCTATGGAAGAAACTACCTTGTGCCTCAAGGTAAAGCAGCTTTTGCTACAAAAGAAAATATTAAATTGCTAGAAAAGCAAAAAGCAGAATTAGAGGTTAAGCAAAAAGAAGAACTAGTTATTCTTAAAGAACAAGCAAGTAAATTTGAAAATGTAATGCTAACAATAAAAGCAAATGTTACAGAAGATGGTAATTTATATGGGTCCATTGGAACCATAGATATTGCAAATAGCGCCGCTGAAAATGGATTAGAGCTTGAGAGAAGCGTCATTAACTTACCTGATGGACCTATAAAAACTATTGGAATGCATGAAGTTTCACTTGTATTTCATTCAGATATAAAAGTTCAAATTAATGTTAATGTGGTTGGTGGAGAAGTGGCAATAAAAAATACTTTGGATTCAGAAGAAGAAATAGATAATATCGAAGAAGAAAAAGAAATTATCCAAGAATCCGAATAAATGGCAAAAATAGCTGAATCCAAAAAAAATATAGAGTCTTTAGGTCACTTAAAATTACCCCCACATTCACCAGATGCAGAATCTGCCTTACTGGGTGGTCTGATGTTGGATCCAGACAGTCAAGCTTATGATAGAATTGCAGATGTAGTTTCTGAACAAGATTTTTATCGTAATGAAAATAAATCCATATTTAATGCTATACAGACACTTTCAGAACAAAGTAAAGTAACCGACTTACTAACTGTTTCTGATTTTTTAGATTCATCAGGTAGTTTTGAGATAGAGCCAGCGATCGATTATCTAGCAAATTTAATAGAGAATACTGCTGGAAATTCCAATATTAATGAATATGCAAAGATTATAAGGGAAAAAGCATTGTTGAGAGACCTTATATCTGTCAGTAATGAAATTACTCAGAGTGCCTATCAAACAGAAGGTAGGAGTCCATCAGAACTAGTTGATTTGGCTGAGGCAAATATATTTGAAATTGCGGAAAGAGGATCAAGGAATGTTAGTTTCTCAAATATGAAAGATCTGGTTAAGGAAGCATATGATGAGTTGGATCAAAGATCACAGGGTGGAGGAGGACTTACAGGTGTTGAATCGGGATTTAGAGAGCTTGATAAAATAACAGCCGGACTGCAAAAAGGAGAGCTTATTATAATAGCAGGGCGACCATCAATGGGTAAAACAGCATTTGCTCTTAATATAGCTGAGCATGTTGCTTTGGCGCACAATAATCCGGTTGCAATCTTTAGTATGGAGATGTCAGCGAGTTCATTAGCACAAAGAATGATATCTTCGCTAGGTCGAGTAAATGCCCATTCAGTAAAAACCGGAAAATTAGAAGAAAAAGATTGGCATAGAATTGACGGTGCAATCCAACAGATGAGAGATGCCCCTATATATATTGATGACACACCTTCACTAACTCCTATAGAAATCAGAGCAAGAGCAAGAAGAATTCAAAGAGAAAAAGGTTTGAAATTGATAGTTATAGATTATCTCCAATTAATGACGGTTAGTGGTAGTAAAGAGAATAGAGCAACTGAGATTTCAGAAATATCTAGAAACCTAAAAGCCCTGGCAAGAGAATTAGATATACCTATTATTGCACTATCTCAATTAAATAGAAGTGTTGAGCAAAGAAATGATAAGAGACCTATAATGTCAGATTTAAGAGAGTCTGGTGCGATTGAGCAGGATGCTGATTTGATAGCTTTTATATATCGTGAAGAAGTTTATGATCCTGAAACAGACAAAAAAGGAATTGCATTAATTGAGATAGCTAAGCAAAGAAATGGAGCTATAGGTAAGTTTAACTTAACCTTCTTAGGCAGGTACACAAAGTTTGAAAACTGGGCACCTGAGTACGAGGATCTTTAAATGTCTAAGAAACAACTTTTAATTTATATTCAGGGTCAATTGCTTTAATTCTTATAGACTCAACAGCATTTTCTTTAGTACTTATAACCCTTATGGAGTATTGACCTAATGAGAATTTTGCTCCAACCTCAGGGATATACCCTAAATTTTCAAGAATAGCACCATTAATGGTTTTAGCTTCTTCTATAGGGATATTCCAATTCATCATTTTATTCAATGTTCTTATATTTGACGAAGCATTTACAATGTAATAATCACCATCTTTCTTAGGTCTCATTTCTTTATTCATTTTCTTTGTTTCTTCAAGATAGTCACCAACAATTTCTTCAAATATATCCTCGATTGTAATTAATCCTTGGATATTTCCATATTCATCTACAGCAAAACCAACTTTTTGGTTTTTACTTTTAAACTCAAATAATTGCTGACTTAGATTTGTTTTTTCAGGGATAAAATATGGTTTCTCCATATATTTTCTTATGAGATTGTTATCTAGTAATTTTAAGCTATGCTTCTTTAGAAGTTCATTCAGATTGAGTAATCCTTCAATATTATCAAGTGCGTCTTTATATACCGGTACATAAACATATATATTATCTTCTATTAGTTTTTGATTATATTGAACTGATTTATTTAAATCGATTCCAATTATTTCATTATGTGGAAGCATAATATCTTCAACAGTAATATTGCCTAGATCAAGGACGCCCATCATAATTTTTTGTCTATCTATGGATGTTTTTGTCATACCATCATTTATTATTGTTTTTAATTCATCTATAGAAAGTTTTTCGTCATTATCACTTGGTTTTACTCTCAGTAACCTTAAAAGTATGTTTGTAAATGCATTGATTATTATAAGCAATGGGCGCATTAATTTGATTAACGGATAATAAATATGACTCGCAGGTAATGCTATTTTTTCTGGGAATATAGCAGCAATTGTTTTAGGTGCAGAATCAGCAAATAATAGAACAATAATTGTAAATAATAATGTACCTATTGCCACACCGCTTGGACCACCAATTTGCATAGAAACGACACCTACTATAGATGCTGCTACAAAATTGACTAAATTATTGCCAAACAGAATGAATGCAATGAGTTTATCAGGTTGTTTTAAAAGCTTTTCAGCCAGTATAGCTCCTTTGTTACCTTTTCTTGACAGATGTCTAACACGATATTTATTAATACGCATCAATGCTGTTTCTGTGCCAGCAAAAAAGGCTGACAGTACTATTAATAAAGCCAGTATTAGAAAAAGTGTCCCCAGTGGGATGTCATCGCTCAAAGACAGCGACTCCTTTATAATTATAATTTGTACATTTTGATAAGAGAATTAAGAACTGTCAAGAAAACATTATGGCTAATAGCAAAAAATTATCGTACAATCTCGCGCCATATACGTTAGTAAGTTAAAACTTAAAAGAGTAAAAAAATGGTTAAAATTAGATTATCAAGAGGAGGCTCAAAGAAAAGGCCTTTTTATCACATAGTAGCTACAGATAGTAGAAGCAGTAGAGATGGAAAATATATAGAACGTTTAGGTTTCTATAACCCAAGTGCTAATAAAAATGAAGAAGATATAAGAATAGATCTCGAAAGATTTTCTTATTGGAAGTCAGTTGGAGCACAAGTTAGTGATCGTGTAAAAAAGTTAGCTAAATTAACAGACTTATCTCGAGAAGAAAGAGATCTTCAAAATGTTAGTAAACTACGAAAAAGAAAAGCTAAACAAGAAGAAAGAAGAATAAAAGAAACTCCAGCTGAAGAAGCACCAGTAGAAGAGACTCCAGCTGAAGAAACTGCAGAAGAAACTGCAGAAGAAACTTCAGAGAAAAAAGATAAGGATGACTCTGCCTAAATACTTTTTCCTTGATTCTTGATTAATAGTTATCATGCAAAGTGATAAGAAAATCAATATAGGAAAAGTAATAGGCTTACATGGAATAAAAGGTTGGCTTAAAATTCTTTCTTTTACTTCTCCACCTGAGAATATCTTCAATTACCAATCATTAATTATCTCCAATGAAAATATAGAAGAAATATTTCATATTGAGAATTCAAGAAAACAAGGCAAAAAAATATTAATTAAATTAGATGGTATTGATGATAGGACTTCAGCGGAATCTCTAAAACAATCAAGAATTCATATATTTAGAGCAGATCTTCCTGAATTATCAGAAAATATATACTACTGGGAAGACTTACTAGGTTTTAATGTATTTAATCAAAATAATATAAAACTAGGTCTTGTAGATTCTTTTATTGAAACTGGCTCAAATGATGTCTTGATTGTTAAAGATGAGATGAAAAAAAATATTTTAATTCCTTTTCTAATTAATAAAACGATCAAAGAGGTTGATTTAGAAAATAAATTAATTATCGTTGATTGGGAGAATTAATTAATAAATGAAATTTACACTAATAACTTTATTCCCAGAAGAAATTAAATCCTCAATTTCTTTTGGAGTATTAGGAAGAGCAATAAAACATAAAGTTATAGAAATTGACTATATATCTTTACGAGATTACTCAAATAATAAATACCAATCTATAGATGACAAACCATATGGCGGAGGACCTGGTATGTTAATTCAGGCTAAACCATTAATTAAAGCTATTACTAAGATAAGAACTGAAAGAAATAAAAATATCCCTGTAATATTTTTAACTCCGCAAGGTAAATTATTTAATCAAAAAACAGCCCAAGCTTATAGTCAGATCAATGAATTAATAATTGTTTCTGGAAGGTATGAAGGTTTTGATGAGAGAGTTCATGAGTTAATTGAGAATTCTAGTGAGGTTTCAATTGGCGATTACGTAATTAGTGGAGGAGAAATAGCAACTGGTGTAATAATAGATGCAATCACCAGATTGCTGCCTGGTGTTTTAGGCGATGAAAACTCAGCAAAACAAGATTCGTTTTCAGAAGGTTTGCTAGATTACCCTCATTACACGCGGCCAGAAGAAATTGAAGGCGTGAAAGTACCAGAGGTATTGTTAAGCGGTAACCATAATGCAATAAATGAATGGAGAATTAAGCAATCCATTGGTAAAACATTCGTTAAGAGACCAGATTTGATAGAAAAAAGAAATCTTACAGACGAAGAGAAAGAGATTCTTAATGAATATATTAAGGAGAATAAGGAATAATTATGAAAAATATTATTTATTTATATATAATTGCGTCCTTAAATTAAGCAAACAGTATTTTTAAGAATATGAACATCATTGAACAAATTGAAAAAGAACAACTCAGAGATGATATACCTGACTTCAGTCCTGGAGATACGATAGCAGTCCAGGTTAGAGTAAGAGAAGGTAAGAAAGAACGTCTACAAATCTTCGAAGGCGTTGTCATTGCGAAAAGAAATAGAGGTCTTAATTCTGCATTTACTGTTAGAAAAATATCCAATGGAGAAGGTGTAGAAAGAGTCTTTCAAACCCATAGTAGGCTTATCACAGAGATAATAGTAAAAAGAAGAGGGGATGTAAGAAGAGCTAAATTGTACTATCTCAGAGAAAGAAGTGGTAAATCTGCAAGAATTAAAGAAAAAATCTAAAAACTCCATATTATCCAGAATCAATGCATTAGCTTGCTTTGGCCTAGTTTTATTTTCCATAAACTCCAATGCATTTGAAATTCCTGATATTAAACTTCCAGCTGGTTTTAATATATCAATAGTAACAAGTGAGACCCCCGGTGCTAGATCTATGGCACTAGGTAATAACACTCTTTTTGTATCCACAATGAGAGAAGGAAAGATTTATGCCATTACTAACTATTTAGACCAACCAAAAGTTACAGTTATTGTTGATAATTTATATATGCCCAATGGTATTGCTTTTAAAGATGGTGATTTGTATGTTGCAGAAATTCATCGTCTACTAAAATTTGAAAACATAGAATCAAATATAGATGATGCAGAATTTACTATTATTAGTGACGATTTCCCCACAGATCAGCATCACGGATGGCGCTACATTACTTTTGGGCCTGATGAAAAACTCTACATACCCATAGGATCTCCCTGCAATTATTGCGATGAACCAGATTATGGTGTCATTACAAGGATTGATACGGATGGTAGCAATAAGAAAATAATAGCTCGTGGCATTAGAAATACAGTAGGGATAACGTTTCATCCAAAAACTGATGAATTATGGTTTACTGACAATGGTAGAGACATGCTTGGTGATGATATTCCACCAGGTGAGCTGAACAGAGTTTCATTTAATGGACAACATTTTGGCTTTCCATTCTGTCATGGAGAGAATATTGAAGATCCAATTCTAGGAGATTTAGGGACTTGCGAAAAATCCACAGCCCCCGTTCAGGAGTTAGACGCTCATGTTGCTCCCTTGGGTCTGAAATTTTATACGGGTTCGCAATTTCCAAATGAGTATAAAAACCAAATATTTATCCCTGAGCATGGTTCATGGAACCGTTCCAAGAAAAGTGGGTATCGCATCACTATTGTTAAACTCGATGGAAATAATGCGGTCTCTTATGAAACTTTTGCAGATGGATGGATGAAAGAAGAAACAACATTAGGAAGACCAGTCGATTTAGTAATAGCTAACGATGGGTCTATGTTGGTGTCAGACGACCATAATGGCGTAATATATAGAATCACTTATAACTCTAATTAATAAAGAGGCAATCTAAACATGAAAAAAATATTTAAGAAATTGGGTGTCTTTTTAGACGCCACATTAGTTTTTACTAAAAGAACATTTGTATTTATTATTTTACTCTTGATTGTAGTAGGTATTTTTTCAGGTGGAGGATCAAACGATGATATTTTAGAAATTCCTGAAAATGCTATCTTAAATGTAAACATTCAAGGAGTGCTTGTTGAAGAATTAACAACCAGTGATTTCGAAAGAGCCTTTGCAGATTTTGCGGACCAACCCTTGTTGGGAGAAACATTGGTAACCGATGTCATTGATGCCATAGCGGCTGCAAAGACAGATGATTCAATAAAATATCTTATGCTTGATTTTGATGATTTTATAGGCGGCAGTCCATCCAAGCTGCAAACAGTAGCAGCTGCAATTGATGATTTTAAAGAATCAGAGAAAAAAGTCATTGCATACTCAAGCCTTGGTTATGGTATGAACTCTTACTATCTTGCTTCTCATGCTGATGAAATTCATATGCATGATTACTCTGAAGTTTTCATAGAAGGTTATCGATCTTATAGAACTTACTATAAGTCTTTTTATGACAAATTCTTCATTGATGCAAACGTGTTTAAAGTTGGTAAATACAAGGCATTTGTAGAACCTTATTTTAGAGACAACATGTCAGAAGAAGCCAAGAATAATATTATCGAATGGATGTCTGTTCTTTGGGAGAATTATTTGGATGATATTTCTACAGCCAGAGAAATTGATAGAGTTTCTTTTGAAAACTATATTAACTCTTTAGACACTGCACTCAAAGAAAATGAAGGAGATGCTGGTTTGACAGCCCTGAATTCTGGACTCGTTGATCAATTAACTAATAAAAGACAATTCAGAGATTATTTATTTTCATTGTCTGGTGATGAAGAAGATAACTCTATTAATACAATCGACATGAGAAGATACTCTAAAATAATAAAAAATAATAAATCTGCTTTAGATAAGGCCAGTGAAGATGATTCCAATATTGCAGTAATTGTAGCTAGTGGAGGCATCATTAATGGTACAGGTGGACCTGGTACAATCGCAGATGAAGACTTCATAACTTTGATTAGAAAGGCCTATGATGACGAATCCATTAAAGCGCTTGTGCTCAGAGTTGATAGCGGTGGTGGAAGTGCTTATGCTTCAGAAGTTATAGCTGATGAGCTTGAGAAATTTAAAGAAAGTGGCAGACCAATAGTAGCTTCAATGGGAGGGGTAGCAGCATCTGGTGGATACTATATTTCAGCTCCTGCAGATAAAATATATGCTGAGAAAGCAACTATTACAGGATCAATAGGAGTCGGTGGTTTTCTCCCAACATTTGAAAGAGCTTTTGATCAATTAGGTATTCATGAAGATGGTTATTCAACTGTAGATATAACGACTTCTATATTGCAAACACTTACGGAAAAAGATAAAACAATTCTTCAAATGGGTACAGAAAATGTCTATCAAAAATTTATTTCCAAAGTTTCTGAAAATAGAAATATGACAATAGAAGAAGTTGATATGATAGCCCAAGGAAAAGTATGGATCGGTGGGAAAGCTCTAGAAATTGGATTAGTAGATGCAATAGGCAATCAAGAAGATGCAATTAAAGCAGCAGCAGAACTCGCTGAATTGGGAGATGACTATGGAATTACTATGATAAAAAGAAATGATCCATTTTCAACATTTGCTGCATCATTTGGATTTTCAGTTTTAAATAAAATGCTAACACTAATGAGTCATATGGGCTTTTCGATACCATCAATTATTGACCACCCTTTGATTAACTGGCTTAAAATACAATCTGAGGAATTAGCTCAATTTAATGATCCAAGAGGGATTTATCTTAATTGTTATTGCGAGATAGAATGATAATTAAACCAATCCAGCTTCGAGTCTAGCTGCTTCAGACATCATTTCCATACTCCAGGGAGGATCTAGAACCAATTCAACCTCTACTGATAAGATTCTAGGCAATAGATTAATTCTTTCTCTTATATCTTCCACTAAAACATCTGCCATTCCACAACCAGGAGCTGTTAAGGTCATATCAACCTTAATTATATATTGATCATTGGGATCTTTAGCAATATCGCAATTATATATTAAACCTAGATCAACCACATTTATTGGTATTTCTGGATCATATACAGTCCTCATCTGCTTCCAAACTTCATCTTCAAATTCACTTTCTGAAATGTTTTCTGATATGACAGGAGGTTTTTCTGGTTCTTTACCAATAGCATCAGCATTTACACCATTGACTCTAAACATTCCCTCTGTTGCATAAATCGTATAGGAGCCACCCATCGCTTGCATGATTTGAACCTCAGAGCCCTTCTTGAGTATTTGCTTCTCACCAAAAGGAACTGATATTGCCTCGCAGTCTCTAGTCAGATTAATTATTTCATTGTTATCTAGCATTGCGATCCATATTGTTTAAAAGTCTCATAGCTGTTTCCCATGGTAGGAGAGCACATTTTAATCTTGAGGGAAAATTTTTAATCTGATTAAGTGTCATTAATTCATTAGAAAAGAAATCATCTTTTAAGTTACCTTTATTGATTCCAATCATTGCATGATCTATGGATGCTTCTATATTCTCCAGATTATTTTTATTTAGCTCTTTTGTCATTAATGATCCTGAGGCTTTGCAAATAATACACCCCACACTGACAAACGAAAAATTCACTTCTTTATTGTCTATGCTACTAAAATAAATATTTATTTTGTCACCGCATAGAGCATTAAATCCTTCTTCAGTATGTTCATACTCTAGAGGTTTTCCAAAATTTAAAGGATTGTTACCATGTTGAATCATAGTCTTTTGATAAAGATCTTGTAATTCAATATTCATTAAGCCAGCATCTCGCAAGCAGTTTGCAATGCAGCAACCATTTCATCAACTTCATTTTCTGTATTGTAAAAACTAAATGAAGCACGAATAGTTCCAGGAATATTATAGAAATCCATTAAGGGCATTGTGCAATGGTGTCCAGTCCTCATCGCTATACCTTTTTGATTTAATATTGTTCCAATGTCATGAGGATGAATATTTTCAATTGTAAATGAGATAATGGAAGATCTATTGTCACTATTACCAATCAATTTAATATTTGAAAAATCTTTCAGTTGTTTGAGAGCATATTTTGTAACAGCTGTTTCTTGTTTAACACACGCATTGAGATTTACAGATTCTAGGTAACCAATTGCTTTTTCTAAGCCAATAGCACCAGCAATGTTCGGAGTGCCAGCTTCAAATTTATAAGGAAGTGAGTTGTAAGTCGTTTCATCAAATGTAACCTTCAATATCATCTCACCACCAAATTGATAGGGTTCCAGTTCATATAAGAGGTCTTCTTTGCCATATAAGACTCCAATACCTGTAGGTCCATAGAGTTTATGTCCAGAAAAAGCATAAAAATCACAATCCAAATCTTGAACGTCTATATTTTGATGTCCAATGGCTTGTGCACCATCTATTAGAACTTTTATATTCAAATGATGAGCCATAGTAATTATTTCTTTTATGGGGTTGATTGTTCCTAATGTGTTTGATGTATGAGTCAGAGCTAGGATTTTAGTATTCTTACACAACAATCTTTCTAGTTCCTCAATCATTAATTCTCCATTATGATCAATCGGAGCTATTTTTAAAGAAGCCCCAGTTCTTTTGCATAATTCTTGCCATGGAACAATATTTGAATGATGTTCCATTGTTGTGATGACTATTTCATCTGATTGTTTAATTGAGTTTGTCAGTGAGTGAGCAACAAGATTAATTGAATCGGTAGTACCTTTGGTAAATATAATCTCATTAGAGTTATTGGCATTGATGTAATCCGTAACCTTTTTTCTAGAAGCTTCATAGAGTTCTGTGGCTCTTATGCTTAAGCTATGCACTCCTCTATGAACATTTGAATGATCATTTTCATAATAGGATTTAATTGCGCTTATAACAGCTGTAGGTTTTTGTGTAGAAGCCGCATTATCAAAGTAAATCAATGGTGCGCCATTGATCTCTTGATCGAGTATCGGAAAGTCTTTTCTAATACTTTCTATGTTGAATATATTGTTGTCATTTGAGGTCATAGTATTCAGTTTATTTTTAATGATTTAAGTAAATGATTATTAAAAGTTTCTCTCATGTTGGCATGTGTAATCTTATTTATAATTTTTGCTGCAAAAGATTGCACTAAAAACTTTTTAGCACTTTCTTCATCTATTCCTCTGGATTTAATATAGAAGATTTTTTCATCATCAAGGTTTCCTGAAGTTGCACTATGAGAACATTCCACATCATCATTGTAGATTTCAAGTATTGGTTTTGTAGAAATCTTTGCATAATCAGATAGCAAAAGATTTTGATTGCTCATGTTTGCTGTAGTTTGTGATGAGTTTTTATGAACTTTAACTTTTCCAAAAAAGACACCTGCTGAGCTATCATCAAGTATACCTCTGAAGTCAAGTGAGCTTTTAGTTCCCTTGGCGTTATGATTAATCTTCAGTTGATTTCCTGAATGCAGAGCTTCTGAAGGGGTAAACAAGGCATTAATGTTAATCGCACTATTATCACCGTCTAGTTCTACATCAATATTTGATCTTGAAGTATCAGCGCCTGAGTCCAGACAGAATAAATTGACACGACTGTTTTCACCAATGTTTATTTTTTGAGACGATAAGTCATGACTCTGAGTTTGTTTTTCAATAAGTCTGAAATAATCTAATGTTGAGTTTTCCTCTAACTGAATATCAATATTGCTATTGAGTACTGATGATTCTGAAGATTGATGATGTTCAAAAATCTTTATTGAACTATTTTTTGCAAGATTAACTGAGATTCTGGGACACAATGCTGAATCTTTATGGGATAGATTTATAATGCGTATCATCTTATCTATTTTCTGATTACTTTTTGTTTCTATTGAGAGCATGTCAGTCAACAACACTGTATTTAAAGCATTAATTAGGCAATCATTGCTTTTATTGCCATCGTATATTTTACTCTCAAAATAAGGGTGGTCTTGACTGATTTTCAGAGTAGTAATATAGGCCGGGAGCTCACCCTGATGAAAGTAAGTACCATTATAAAAATAGATGCGAATATCATCATCAAAGGATTCATCGTCATTAAACTCATAGGGTAATGTTTTATTTCCTTTAGCCTTTAAGAAGAATTGATTCACAGCTTCAGAGATCTTTGTATAACGCCATTCTTCATTTTTATTGCTAGGAATAGGGCGTTCTAATAATTTTAAATACGATTCTTTATTGTATCCATTGAGCCATGCATTTTCTTGATTGATAGAAGAAAAGGAATCCAAGTCATTGGGATTCATTAATTCTTTAATTATTCGTTCGTTAGCCATTCGTATCCTTTTTCTTCTAATTCTCTTGCTAGCATATAATCCCCAGACTTTATAATTCTTCCATTATGAAAAACATGCACGACATCTGGTTTAATATATTTAAGCAGGCGTTCGTAATGTGTAATTACTATGGAAGATGTGTCTTCACCCAACATTGAGTTAATTCCTTTTGAAACAATCTTCATTGAATCAATATCAAGTCCTGAATCAGTTTCATCCAGTACTGAAAGAGTGGGTTTGAGCATTAACATTTGTAAAATCTCATTTCTCTTTTTTTCACCACCCGAGTAGCCTTCATTAACACCTCGGCTTAAGAAAGATTGATTGATACCCATCATATCCGCTTTCTGTTTAAGCTCTTTGATAAAATCAGTTGCAGATACATCGTTTAATTTTTGATATTTATTTTTTGCATTAATAGCAGCTTTTAAAAACACTGAATTAGATAGACCTGGTATCTCAATGGGGTATTGAAAACCAAGGAAGAGACCTTCATTGGATCGTTCTTCCACAGGCAATGTAAGCAGATCAATGTTTTTAAAATGAATAGTACCTTTAGTTATTTTACAATCAGGATGACCAGCTAAGGCTTTTGCAAGCGTGCTTTTTCCAGATCCATTGGGCCCCATAATTGCATGGGTTTCTCCATAGTGAATTTTTAGATTCAGATTTTTAATTATATTTTTATCGCCGATTGATGCATCTAAATTTTCAATCGATAGTAATGTTTTTTTTGCACTCATAAAATAAATCAACCCTCATTAATTATTTTAGAAAAAAGAATTAGTTAACCAACAGCTCCCTCTAAATTTACTTGAAGTAAGGCTCTTGCTTCAACCGCAAACTCCATAGGTAATTCATTTAGAACTTCTTTACAGAAGCCACTTATTATCAAACCTATGGCGTCTTCTTCATTGATGCCTCTTTGAATGCAATAGAAGAGTTGATCATCCGAGATCTTAGAAGTTGTAGCCTCATGTTCTAAAATCGATGAAGAATTATTTACACCTATTGATGGAAATGTATGTGCTCCACATTTATCACCGATTAATAATGAGTCACATTGTGTGTAGTTTCTTGAATGATTAGCATTCTTAGCTATTGTCACAAGACCTCTGTAAGTATTCTGTGCTTTCTTTGCTGATATTCCTTTACTGATAATTTTACTTTTTGTATTTTTTCCAAGGTGAATCATCTTTGTCCCTGTGTCAGCTTGCTGATGATGATTAGACAATGCAATTGAGTAAAATTCACCGATAGAATTGTCTCCTCTTAAGAGGCAGCTTGGATACTTCCAGGTAACTGAAGAACCAGTTTCTATTTGAGTCCAAGAGATTTTAGAATTTTTACCTCGGCAGTCACCACGTTTTGTTACAAAATTATAGATACCACCTTTGCCTTCTTCATCACCAGGATACCAATTCTGCACAGTTGAGTATTTAATTTCAGCATCGTCCAAGGCAACCAATTCTACAACAGCAGCGTGGAGCTGATTTTCATCTCTCATAGGGGCAGTGCATCCTTCTAAGTAGCTTACATGACTTCCTTCGTCAGCCACAATGAGGGTTCGTTCAAATTGTCCAGTATTCGCTTCATTGATTCTAAAGTAGGTGGAAAGTTCCATTGGACACCTAACGCCCTTAGGGATGTAAACAAAAGAGCCATCAGTAAATACAGCAGCATTGAGAGCAGCAAAATAATTATCACGATAAGGGACAACCTTACCTAGATATTTTTTTATTAATTCTGGATGATCTTTTACAGCTTCTGAGAATGAAGAGAATATAACTCCTGCTTCTAATAATTTCTTCTTAAAGGTTGTTGCGACTGAGACACTATCAAAAACTGCATCCACTGCAACACCGGCTAATTTAGCTCTTTCATGAAGAGGAATTCCTAGTTTATCGTAAGTTTCAAGTAACTTAGGATCTACTTCATCAAGAGACTTAGGTGCATTTTCTAGTTTTGGTGCAGAAAAGTATGAGATATCTTGGTAATTAATTTTTTCAATATTTAATTGTCCCCATGCAGGTTCTTTTAGCTTGGACCAATGCCTAAAAGCCTTAAGTCGCCAATCCAATAAGAATTGAGGTTCACCTTTTTTTTTGGAAATTAATCGGATGACATCTTCATTGAGTCCAGGGGCAATTGTTTCAGACTCAATATCAGTTGTAAATCCATATTCATAGTTTTTCTCAATAAGATTATCTATTTCAGGATTACTTACTTGGTTGTTATCAGGATCCATTAATTTACCCTTTTTATTGATGATTGAATTGGGATATTAATGCTGAGATGCTGTTCAATATCTTTAGGTCTAATTAAGTCTAAAAGAGTAATCTGATTCAATGAACCAATTATAGTTTCATTGATCAATTGCCATGCATTTCCAATTTGACAATAGTCTTCCACACTGCATTTATTGTCAGTATTTTTACTAGTGCATTGAGTAAGTGACAGATCACCCTCTAGTGCTTGAAGAATAACTGCAATGCTTGTCTTTTTTGTTTCTTCATTCAACGTGTAGCCACCCATGACTCCTTGTTTAGACGTAACCAAATCTTTCTTATGTAATTTTTTTAATAACTTTTGCACAGAAGGTAGGGCGACATGTGTCGTTGATGAGATTTCTTTTGCTGTAAGATAGTCATCGTTGTGCATTGCTAGATTGGCTAAAATCAGCATTCCATAATCTGTCATTTTATTTATTCTAAGCATTATTTTATTGTTTAAAACTATATTTGGGACTATTTTAGTCCAATATAGATAATTAATAAACATTATTTACTAAAAACAATGAAAAATGTAATTATGCATCAAGCAGTGACATTGGTTATAATTAGAGAAAAATTAGGAGACTAAGATGAATGTAGAAAGCCTTAACTCTATTGCTCAGGCAATGGTAGCACCCAATAAAGGTATATTAGCGGCGGATGAAAGCACACCAACTATTGGTAAGCGGTTTGCAAATATAAACACTGAATCAACAGAAGAAAACAGAAGAACTTATCGCAATATGCTTTTCTCAACACCAAATATATCAGATTATATTAGTGGTGTTATTCTGTTTGAAGAAACTCTAAAACAAAGTAATGATGCAGACCTTTTATTCCCTGATTATCTAACATCATTAGGAATTATTCCTGGTATTAAAGTTGATAAAGGCGCTCAAAAATTAGCTGGTAGCAATGGTGAAACAGTAACGGAAGGTTTAGATGGTCTTAGAGAGCGGTTATCAGACTATTATTCACTGGGAGCAAGATTTGCAAAATGGAGAGCAGTGATTCATATCGGTTCAAATAAACCCAGTGACTATGCGATTGATACCAATGCACATGCTTTAGCAAGATATTCAACTCTTTGTCAGGAAGCGCAAATAGTACCAATTGTTGAACCTGAGGTTTTAATGGATGGAGACCATTCTCTTGAAAGATGTTACGAAGTTACTTCGAAAGTACTTGGTACTGTTTTTGAAGCATTGGATAAACAAAATGTAGCACTCAATGGAATAATATTAAAACCCAATATGGTTATTTCTGGCAGTGATGCAAATAATAGAGCCGATGTGGCTACAGTTGCTAGTGCTACTGTAAATTGCTTAACAAAGCACGTTCCAGAAGAAGTACCAGGCATTGCATTTTTATCCGGGGGACAAACATCAGAAGAAGCTACTGCCCACTTAAGTTCTATGAATGAATTGGGACCGCATCCATGGCAACTCTCTTTTTCTTACGGGAGAGCACTGCAAGCATTGCCTTTGAAAGCATGGTCGGGTAAAAGTGAAAATATAACATTAGGTCAAAAAGAATTTTCAAAAAGATCACGACTGAATAGTTTGGCTAGAACTGGTAATTACCATCCTCAAATGGAATCTGCTGATTAAGTTATATTCGATGAGAACGTACACACTTATATCACTGTTAATATTGCTTTTAATACCCATTGTATTGGAAGCAAATGACGACGATAAACTAATGCCATATCAAATGATTACAGTATCAATAGATTCTATGACTCAAAGATTGGGTGATGAAACTAATAAGAAGCGATTGGGTAAAAATAAAGCTGAACTATATCAAATCATAGATGAAACACTTTCTCCTTATTTTCAAAAAAAATACGCTGGTAGATTGGTGCTCAATAATTACTGGAAAGACTCTAGTGAATCACAAAGAGAAAGGTTCACAGAAGGTCTCTATCAGTCCCTTATTCGTTCTTATGCTTTAACTATGCTGAACTTTGATGTAAGTAAAATTAAAGTAATATCAGGCAATATCAGTTTAGAAGAACTCAAGAAATTAACAGTCAAATCAGAAGTTGACTATAAGGGCGAGGTAATACCTATGAATTTCAGTTTTGCTAAGTTTAAGCAGGGTTGGATGTTCTATGACGTTCGCATTGAGGGAGTGTCTTATATAAAGAATTACCGAAATCAATTCAATGCAGAAATATCAGCGAACGGTCTTGAATCTGTAATTCTTAGATTGGAGTCACTCAAAGATTAGAAATCTTCAATATCTATAAATTCATCCTCGTCCAGACCATCTTTTTCTTCGCCATCGCTTATCTTATACTCTCTATTCTGAAAGTAAGAATCTCTAATATAGAGATAAGGGTCAAAAGAACTATAGAGTTCATCTTCAAGAGCCGAAAGACTAGATCTCTTCTGTACCTGGTCTATTAAATTTAAAGCTATTTTGCCAGTGGAATTGTCAAGATTTAAAAGCGGGCTGAATGATCCATCGATTGCATCACCAATTAATTCTCTAAATGTATAGGGACCAAGAAAAGGTAACATCACATATGGCCCTTGTGGCAAACCCCAAACAGCCAAAGTTTGTCCAAAATCTTCATCATTGAATTGCAATCCCATGGCTGCTGCAGGATCAAATATACCGACCAACCCTATTGTACTATTGATAATAAACCTAGATGTATCTTGAATAAATTGTCCACCTTTACCTTGCAAAAGATCGTTAGTGATTGTGACAGGGTATTTTGCATTATTGAAGAAATTATTAACAGCCTTACGAAATGGTTTTGGGGTAACGTAATCATAAGTATCAGCAGCAGGTTCTAGTAAAGCTTTGTCTAAGTTTTCATTAATCTTAAACAATGATCTATTGGTGCTTTCAAAAGGGTCTGATGTGTCATAATCCAATTCATTTTGATAACTACAGCCACCTAAGAATAATGTTATTAGAATGATTGAATATTGAAATTTAGTCATGACATTTTTTATCTATTATTAGTATTTTCAAGATAGTCTTCAATTTCGCTTAGTCTCGCTACAAACTTAGCTATCTGTATATTAGTTATTGAATCTATTGTCAAAGCAATTTTTATTTGTTCAATGGCTTCTTTAAACATACCAATGCTTAAATAATACTCTCCCATGTATGAAAAAGATTCTGCATATTCACCTGAAGCGTTTGCAGCTCTGGCAATTAATTTAATCTGGGATGGAGAGGGAGCCACATTATTAAATAAATCCAATAAAGTTTCATGCGATATTTCTGCACTGCCATAATTGAGTTCTACTTCTGAATAATAGAGGGTAAGTGGAATATTTCTAGGAGATAGAGAGATGATGCTTTTTAGATATGTAATGGCTTGCTGTCTATTATTTTTCGCTAACAGCAGCTTGGCATAAGCAAGGTGAAAATGATTATACTCTTGGAATCTTTTGATGAATAAATCTAAGATCAATTGGGCTTGATCAAAGTTAGCAAGTTCTATTGAAGTCAATGCTAATCCATAGAGGTTCCCAATATCAATATTACTAAGGTTTTTATTGAGCGGACTAACACGAGCTGTTTTACTAAGAAAATAATCATGGGATTTTTCTATTGAATTTGTATATAGGAATCTAATCCTAGCTTTAGTTAACTCAAACACCAGTGAATCATTGGTTCGTTTAACTTCAATTCTTCTTGCTTGTTTTTTTGCAGCTGCTGAACGATTGACCGAAGTGGGATGCGTTCTTAAAAATTCAATGGAAGCGGCATTCCTAGGATCTCCTCCTGTGGAGAGTTTATTAAAGAATTCAGCCATGGCAAAAGGATCATACCCAGACATGGCCAAAGTTTTTATACCAACTGAATCTGCTTCAATTTCCATTTCTCTAGTAAAATCAATCTGGCCTTGTTGCATGATTGAAGGGGCCAACATCGTTCCTGCTTCCAGAATTTCACTACTCCCAGATATCGCACTAAGAAGTACTGCTCCCAAGAGTACTAAGCCTCCTTGGATTGAATTGGGTACTTGATCGCCGACTTGTCTTGAGATGTGTCGTTGTGTGACATGACTTATTTCATGAGACAGTACAGATGCAAATTGGCTTTCATTGTCAGAATTTAGACACAGTCCAATATTCGCTCCTATGTAACCTCCTGGTAATGCAAATGCATTAATTGATGTTTGAGGAACAAAGAAGTAATTAAAATCAAAATCACCGTCTTGCACTTTTGATGATAATTTTTCACCTAGATTCTGGATGTATTCAGACAATAAAGGGTCTTCCACAACTTGTTCTCGTTGCCTAAGGTTCCGGTAATATGCCCTTCCTATTGCTGGCTCTTCCATTTTTGACATGTAAGCATCCGATGGGCTTCCTAAGTCTGGCAATTCAATTTCTGCATTGCTTGTATAAGCCTGAAAACATGCAATACAAATTATAAGGAATGATAAACGTTTGTGCATAAAATTAAGCGGAGATGTTTTTTACCGCCTTTAACACTTCATCAACATGTCCTTTGACTTTAACCTTTCTCCATTCTTGTATCAGCTTACCTTTACTGTTGATAATGAAAGTACTTCGTTCAATACCCATGTATTTTTTACCGTACATATTTTTTTCTTTAATGACGTCAAACAGTTTGCATACCTTTTCATTTTCATCGGAAATAAGATCAAAAGGAAAATTATATTTGCATGTGAATTTATCATGAGAGGAGACAGAATCTTTTGAAACACCTAGTATAATTGTATTGTTTTTCACAAAGTCTTTATGGTTGTCCCTAAAGTCCTCGCCTTCTTTTGTGCAACCTGGGGTGTTGTCCCTAGGGTAGAAATAAATAACTATATTTTTTCCAAGATAATCTGATAATTTAATTTGGGAATTGTCTGTAATCGTCGCTTTAAAATCTGAAACTTTATTGTTTAATTTCACTTTTGCCATAATGTTTTAACCTTTATTATTTATCTTTTATCAATAGTTAACTTTTTATTATTATAATTTTATCTTAAAACTATAATATGGACTAAATAAGAATATTGACCTTTATTATCATAAAAACATCGAATTATTCATCAACTTATAATAACCTCATCATTCTGACACTCAAACAAATGAATAATCATATAAAAAAATTCTATCAGATACTCTTAATTTTACCGATTTTGTCGGGATGTAGTTTTTTTGAATCTGCAGTTCAAACTTGCAATGAAGTGCAAGAGTATGAGCAAAGTGCTTCAATTCCGAGCCTTGTTGTACCTGATAATCTTAGAGAACTACAAAAGAGATCAAGATTTAATATTCCTGATATAGGAAATAATCAATCCGTTATAGCTGAAGATAAAATTATTGGTGACATGTTGCCAATGACTGATATTAAAGAGACTAGTTCACCCGCAGATGACATTAATGCTGATGACTTATCAGAGCTGCTTGCTTTGATAGATAAAACCATTGATAACAGAAATGTTACTTCAAACAGGACCATGGTTTTTCAGGAAGTTAAACAAGATTCTAGCAATAAGCAATTGCAACCGTGCTTAGATGAAGCGCCTAATTATTTTGCTGACGGTATTTTACAAAAGACAATACCAACTCAAAATTATGAAAGAGAAGGAAAAAAAGGGCAAAAGAAAAAAAGATCTTTATGGCAAAGAATTACTGGTCGAAATAAGGGTAGTGAAAAATCTGAATAAGAGGTTAATCCAGTATTCCCATTTGCTTTGATATAATACCTAACATAACTTCGTCACTCCCACCTCCAATTGAACCTAGACGAGTATCTCTGTATGCTCTAGACACTGAGCTTTCCCACATAAAGCCCATGCCACCCCAATCTTGGAGGCATGCATCACTTATTTCTCTTCCTAATCGACCAGTTTTTAGTTTCACCATAGAAGCTTTAGTCAAAACGTCTTTTCCTTCAATGTATTCTTCTACCGCGTTATAAGTTAATGCTCTTAAGAGTTCCACTTCAGTTTGTAGTTCAGCCAATCTGTAATGCACCACTTGGTTATCTAATATAGCTTTACCAAAAGCTTCTCTTTGTCTTGTGTATTCAATTGTTTCTTGAATAATATTTTCATAACCTTTAAGAGCGGCAGCAGCTGCA
>JAQWQE010000037.1 GCA_029244925.1 Gammaproteobacteria bacterium
ACATCACGGCGAGTAATATTACAGATGTAGATTTCAGTGCTGTTGATATTTCAAACTCTGGAATAGCAGAAGATACTGAAAACAATCCTAACAACAACACCGATGACAATGACATTATTGATAACCCTGACAATGAAGACACTCCGATGGATAGTGATCTGCCTGATCTATCCTTTTGGACCCATGATTATGACCTTAGCTTTATCACCCTTCCAGACACCGTTGTTGAGACTCCTCTAGTATTGACGGATGCATTACTTGAATTAATTGACATCCCCAGTGAATCTCTAGAACTGATCTTTCCTTTAAATGGCGATGCCATTCATATCGATAAGGTTACCAACAGTACTGTGGATGAAATTAATCTTGATCCTCTGTTGCAGAACGATTGGCAAGCTGTAATGGAAGAGTACATTTACACTTCTGAGTTGGGGTAGATTTTTTCTAAAAAAGATATCTAATGGTAAATAAGTTATTATTTACCTCTTTTTTAAAAAATGTAATAAAAGTAAATAATCTAAAATGAAAAATACCTTACTAACATTGATGATTGCATTAACCTTCTCTGCGATGGCAGATGAGAGTAATACTAATAATTCAGTATCACTGACCATGGAAAGTGATTCTGTCAGTGATTTTATTGCTGAGCTGCAAGTGGCCATTTATCAACATCCTACATTTTTAGCCGCTGAAGCTTCAGTGGCGCAAAGTAGCCAATTGGTTAATATCGCTAAATCGAATCGCAGACCTCAACTTTCATTACAAACCTCAACTACCAATCGATTTTCCAGTAGTTTTGATGATAAATTTAGTTTTTTTGAAAGTTCCCCTATTAAAGAACAAACCAATGCAAGCTTGGTTATTAGACAGTTATTGTTTGATAGTTTTGCAACCTCTCATCAAATTAAACAGCAAAAAAATACTCTATTAGCTGATCAACTGGTTCAAGAACAACAAGTCTTTGCCTTGGCTTTAAAAATGATAACCAATTGTTTGGACACCGCTTCTTATTATCTTTTGAAAGAGATGATTACTGATTCAGTGCAAAGACATACCGAGATTACTGAGCAGATCAAAGTAAGAGTGGACAGCGGAAGAGCACCTATGAGGGAGCTTACCAGAGCCAATGCTCGATTGGCAGAAGCGCAAGCAAAGCAATTGAATACAGAACTTAGTTATGAATCTGTACTAGCTGAATTTAGACAGTTAATGCCCAACACAATGGCTTGTAAGAAAATGATAGCCCTGAGTACTAAGGATTTAGTGCTGGATAGTAGAACAGCGGTTGATAATGCATTGGCATACAATTTAAGCATCCAAGAAAGCAACATGAGAATCAAAGCGGCGGAAGAGAATCTAATGCGAATTAAAGCCAACAGATGGCCAAAAGTCAGTCTCAAAGTGCAAGGTGATAAATACAATTCAGAAGAATTTCTAACCCGTCAATTGGACGATTATGATTTTTATGCAGGCATTAATTTTGATATGGATCTTTACTCTGGAGGGAGAAAACGTTCAGAAATTAAAGGTGCCAAAGAACAACTCAATGAAGTTCGATTTAAAAAAGATGAGTTGGTGAAAAATATTACTGCTAGCACAGAGTCACTATTGAGTGAGTTGAAAAACGGAGATAAGCGAGTTGAAATCTTCAAACAAGCTTTTATAGCCAATGATATGAGCCGAGACAATTTAAGGTTGCAGTTTGTTTCTTCCAATGTTTCTCTCTTGGAACTACTCCAAGCGGAACGAGATTATCTTGAATCTTCTGAAAATATGGTTTTCAATCAACGCTCTGTCTTACTTGCTGGCTTTACTGAACTGGCCTTACTGGGCAAATTAATGAATTACATCAATAAAAATTCCAAAGGTTCAAGTGGTAACTGATAGAACAATGGCTAAAGATTATAAAAAACATTGGTTCTGGGGTTCTGTTGCTAATTTTAAAAGTTTATTCCTAAGAATAGGTCTAGCAGCGACCATGATCAATCTACTCTCAGTGGCTAGTTCAATTTTCATCATGGTGGTCTACGATCGTGTGATACCCAATTCTGCATTTCAATCACTGTATGCATTGACTGCTGGCATGGCGGTGGTATTGATTTTTGATTTTATTCTCAAAAATATGCGTGCCTGGTTTATTGACTTGACCGCACAACAAATTGATTTAACTGTGGGAGAAGATATTTATCGTCAAGTATTGGCTGCTCCTCTGGAGAAGGTCTCAGGGTCAGTTGGTGGTCTTGCCAATACGATCAGAGGTTTCGATCAAGTTCGTGAATTTTTTACCTCGGCTACCTTAGCATTAGTGGTGGACTTGCCATTTGTCTTTCTCTTTGTTTTAGTGATTTATCTCATTTCTGGTCCTCTAGCCATCGTTCCCCTCATGGCTATACCCATCGTCATCGGAGTGGGATTGATTGTCCAACCATTTATAGCGAAACATGCTGAAAAGGCAGCTGAGACAGGAAAAAGCAAGTACAGCCTGATTATTGAGAGCTTGACGGGTTTGGAAACCATTAAAACAGTCAACTCTTCCGATATTTTTCTCTCTCGCTATAAAGAAACGGTTGAAGACGGTGCTGAATCGAGTCGTTCATCGAAAGTGTTATCTCAATTGGCAACCAATTCAGCTTCTTCAGCTCAATTATTGAGTTTAGTTAGTATTGTTTTTTATGGCACATTTCTAATCGATGAAGGCATTATCTCAATGGGTGCAATGGTTGCAGCTGTGTTACTTTCATCAAGAGCTCTCGCACCGCTTGCTCTCATTGCCAGCCTTTTTGGTAGATTGAATAATACTCGAACAGCGTATCGTGAATTGGATAATCTGATGCAAGAAGTTCAGATCACAGATCAGAATCAAGGCATCAATGTGGAAAAATTGGGTCAAATGGAATGGTCACGCATTGGTTTTAACTATCCCAATGCAACGCTGCCAAGTCTGATTGAAATAACAGCCAGCATAACACCTGGAGAACGAATTGCCATCATGGGTCGAAATGGTTCAGGGAAAACGACTCTGTTGAAGCTTTGTGCAGGAATGTTTCAACCCACACAAGGAGTCATCACTTTTGATAAATTAGGATTGACTGAAATTAATAAAGCAGAATTTTATTCGAAATTGAGCATTGTCTTGCAAGATATCTACTTATTTTCTGGCACGATTAGAGAAAACATTATCATGAACAGATCAGGCATCGAAGATGATCTTCTGCTGCAAGTAATTGAATGGAGTGGTGTCAATGATTTTCTACCAAGGATACCTGGAGGACTTGAGCATGTTCTGACAGATCGTGGGCAATCACTTTCAGCTGGACAAAGACAATCCATTGCTTTGGCAAGAGCTTTAGCAAATCAACCAGAGATTTTATTAATGGATGAGCCCACATCGGCATTGGATTTAAATTCTGAACAAGCCTTTGTGCAAAAACTCAAACCGGTATTAAATAATACCACCTTGATTACTGTGACTCATCGATTACCAATGCTTGAATTGGTTGATCGAATCATAGTTTTAGCCGATGGTAAAATAGCCATCGATGGCTCTAAGGAAGAAGTATTAGAAAAATTAAAGGTAAAAAAATGAGTGGAGAATTGAATCTATCAACTAAAAAAGCAGACATCATTCTCTACACCATTGTTCTGTTTTGGTTGATCATGATTATCTGGTCGTCATTCGCCAGCTTAGAGGAAGTCACTCGTGGTCAAGGGAGAATAATAGCATCCTCAAAAATGCAAATAATACAAAATTTAGAAGGTGGTATCGTTCAAGAAATATTCGTTCAATCTGGAGATGAAGTCACTATCAATCAGCCATTAATTAAATTAGACGATGTAAAATTCAAGTCTGAACTTCTTTCGGTACAACAAAATAAAGCCGCTCTAGAAGCAAATATCAATATTTTGAACGCAGAAAGTCAAGGTGAGTTACCAATTTTTAATGATGATTTTAAAGAGCAATTTCCAGAATTAACACAAAGAGAGCTTGAGCTCTATGAATCGAGAAAATTAACACATGATGAATCTATAGAAATATTGGAAAAAAAATTAGAACGATTATTGGTGCAAAGTAGAGCCGCTAAAGAAAATTATAATTTAATTGATCAAGAAAAAAACATAGTTGCACCCCTGGTAGAGCAAGGTGTAGAAGCAGAAATGGAATTAATTAGAATTAAGCAGAGATTAAATGAAGCACAATCTAGTATTCTGCAAGTGGATGCTGAAATTGAAGCGAATAATGCACAACTCAAAGCTGAAAAATCAAACTTCATAGAAGAAGCAAGAGAGAAATTACAGGAAAGTAAAAAAGAATACAATAATTTAGTTGAAAGTCTTCCTGCTTTTAAAGATAGACTTGAGCGAACTGTGGTCACTGCTTCGATGAATGCAATAGTTAACCGTCTTTTAGTCAATACTATAGGTGGTGTCATTCAACCAGGTAGTCCATTATTAGAGTTGGTGCCTATTAATGATAAGCTGATCGTGGAAGTTGAAATCAGTCCAAAAGATATTGCCTATGTAATTCCTGGTCAAAGAGCTAGCATTAAATTAACGGCATTTGATTTTGCTAAATTTGGAGCATTGGATGGATATGTTACTAAGGTAAGTGCTGACTCATTGACTAAAGAAGATGGTTCTATTTGGTATTTATGCCAAGTATCTGTCCCTATAAATATGATGACTACATTAGGTAAAAATATTCAAATCCAAACCGGTATGGTTGCTCAAGTTGACATCATCAGTGGGGAAAAAACAGTGATGCAGTATTTATTACAACCTGTAACAAAAATTGCTAATGAGGCTTTCAGAGAACGTTAGATTTACTTTGACAAAAGCTCCTCATGTCTACAAAATAAAGATATGAAAAAGATAGCTTTTATTCTTATATTTCAAGTTTTCTTAGCAATAAATATAGATGCATCAAATCACATTTTTGAAACAATTGATTCACAACAAAAAATACCTAAAAGTATTTTATTTATTGGCAATAGTTATCTCTACTATAACGATAGTCTTCATAATCATTTTAAAAGAATCGTTGAAGAAAGAAGACCAGGTTATGATGGTAGTAGAAATATCAAATCCGCAACTATTGGTGGCTCAAGATTAAAACATCATGACTTAGATTATCTACTTGGGTATAAAGCAATAAGCTCAATAGACCAATTTGATTTAGTCATACTGCAAGGTGGCAGTGGTGAATCGCTCTCAAAAAAAGATCGAGACTATTTTTCAAAAGTAGCAAAAGAGCACATTGATAAGATTAAATCAATTGGAGCTGATGCTGGGCTTTATATGATTCATGCTTACACAAAGTCGCATAAAAATTACTCACCTAATCTTATTCGAGTTATCGAAGAAATGTATACAAAAGCAGGGGAAAATAATCATACATTAGTGATTCCAGTGGGTTTAGCATTTGAAAATGCTTATAAAAAAAGACCTGCTATCAAGCTACATAAAATAGATGGTACTCACCCTGATATTTTGGGTACTTATTTAGCTGCATGTGTAGTCTATGCAAGTATCTATAAAGACAAC
>JAQWQE010000041.1 GCA_029244925.1 Gammaproteobacteria bacterium
GAAATACTTTTTGAGAATAAATGGGTTCCAATTAATACTGAGCAAAACACTGTGGTTTGTAACATTGGAGATATGCTGGAGAGATACACCAATCATTTACTGCCTTCTGTAATCCATAGAGTTACAAGTGACTCAAGTCAAACAATGGATAGCTCAAGGTACTCAATACCTTTCTTTCTTCACCCAAATCCTGACTGGCTAATAAAGACATTGCCATCTTGTATTGATAATGATCATCCAGACCTATACCCTAAAAGTATTATTGCAGATGATTTCCTTCAACAACGATTACATGAAATTAATTTATTATAGACTCTAAATGACTTACTACCCTCAGATTATTATTGGCGGTCTTGCTCTCATATTTTTGGGTGCAATATTCAGTGACAATATAAAGAAAATTAATCTAAAGTATTTGCTTAATGCCATTGTTCTTCAATTCTTATTAGCAATACTTCTGATTAAAGTCCCACTGATTACATCTTTCTTTGAATCATTATCGCAAGGAGTCCTTGCTTTAAAAGCGGCTACGGATCAGGGGACTGGGTTTGTATTTGGATACCTTGCTGATGGAGCTCCAAAACCTTTTGAAGTAGTGAATCCTGCAAGCGCTAACATATTTATCTTCTCAGGATTGATGTTAATCATAGTGGTTTCTGCACTGGCAGCTATTCTTTGGCATTGGAGGGTGCTTCCAATCGTTATCAAAGCTATCTCTACACTCTTTAAAAAACCATTGAATATTGGAGGGCCAGTAGGATTAAGTGCTACGGCAAATATAATTTTTGGTCAAGTTGAAGCCCCTTTATTGATAAAACCTTACTTAAAAAAAATGACTCGACACGAGTTATTAACTCTAATGATAGTTGGAATGTCGACTATTTCAGGAGGAGTGATGGTGGTTTACACCACTATGCTTGCTGATCTATATGGAATCTCATTAATAGGACACTTTCTAACAGCCTCAATTATTTCTGTTCCTGCAGCCATCATGTATGCCAATATTATGATGCCTAGTGACCAAAAAACAGAGGATCAAAATCAAATCAAAGAATCAAGCCTCTATAAAAGTACTTTGGATGCTCTCACCCGAGGAACACAAGATGGGTTAAACATTACTTTAAGTATAGCTGCCTTATTGTTGGTTTTAATTTCACTTGTGACGCTGGTAAATTTTGCTTTAACTGGCTTGCCATTGATTGGTGGTGAGTTTATCTCTTTGGAAAGAGTCGCAGGTTGGATTTTCTCACCAATTGCTTGGTGTATGGGCATTCCCTGGTCAGAAGCTCAACTGGGTGGTTCATTGTTAGGCGTAAAAACCATTCTTAATGAATTTGTTGCTTATGTGAATTTAGCTGGCATTGATGCTAGTGATCTATCTGAAAAAAGCAGATTAATCATGTTGTATGCCCTTTGTGGTTTTGCTAATTTATCGAGCGTGGGAATTCTACTCAGTGGCATTAGTGCTATGGTTCCTGAAAGAAAAGATGATCTGATCTCAGTGAGCGGAAAAGCATTAGTTGGTGCTACTCTAGCCTCATGTTTTACAGGCTTAGTGGTGGGTATTATTTCTTAACTCTTTTTAGTCAAGCCTTGGCTAAAATGCTTGCGACACAGTGAAAGGTATTTTTCGTTGCCGCCAATATCTATCTGATCACCCTCTCGAATAACACCTCCATCTTCATTAACACGAACGATCATGGTAGCTTTCTTGCCACAATGACAAACCGCTCTGAGCTCTTTTAGACGATCCGACCATGCCAATAAATACATACTGCCAGTAAATAGTTCACCCTGAAAATCTGTACGAATGCCATAGGCCATAACCCTGATATTCAATTGATCAACGATTTGTCCCAACTGAAAAACCTGATCCTTGGTTAAAAATTGAGCCTCATCGATCAATACGCAATCTATATTCGAGTCGGTATGCAGTTTCGAAACCTGATTCATTATATTAGTGCTTTCATTGAATGTTTGTGCGTCTGCCTTCAATCCTATTCTTGCAACAATTTCTGACTCACCAAAACGTGTATCTTTTTCAGAGGTAAACAACAAAGTATTCATTCCTTTTTCTATGTAACCATGATTGGCTTGCAACAATGCCGTCGACTTCCCTGCATTCATAGTTGAATAAATAAAATGTAGTGCTGACATAATTTAAAATTCTTCCTCGTTAAGCCTAAATATGACTTCTTGGGCAATATCTTTAGCCAATGCTTGTTTTATCATTTGAGATTCGTTGGATTTACCGAGTAATTGCCTTTGATCAAAAGTATAGTCCTGAGTTCTTAAATTAGTGACTGCTTCAAGGATAATCTTATCTCCCTGGCTAAAAGACCATGTTACTCGATAATAGACCTCATATTCTTGAGGAGTATTTGTTGCCGATACCGATAGAGTTCTTTGTTCAGATTCATCCATTAGAATAGTCAGGGTATAATCAGATTGAGAAACATCATCAGTAATCTTAGTGCCACTCTCTCTAAATTGATTTCTCAAAGTTCTATAAAAAATACTATATGGATTATTGGTCTTTATTGTTAAGGCATCCAGCTTTTCACTAATGTTAGAAGTATTTTGCAACTCAAACCCACAAGACAGCACCAGAGTTGCTAGCAATGAGATAAAAATTATTCGAATCATAGCCATTAAATGACTATATTAATTAGTTTTTTTGGCACAACAATCACTTTCTTAATTTCTTTTCCATCAATCAAGCTCACAATTTTACTATCACTTAATGCGATTTCTTGCAGCTCTTGTTTATTTTTATCAGCAGAGACAACAACTCTAGATCTCAGCTTACCATTAACTTGAATGACCACTTCAATAACATCATCAATAATTAAGTCTTCTTGGCTCAAAGGCCAACGTTCATAAATAATTGCATTTTCATTGCCAATTTCATGCCAAAGACGATTGCATATATGAGGTACAATTGGAGAGAGTAATAGCAATATTGTCTCGATCGACTCCCTTGCAACCTTTTGATCTAGATCACTATTAATTTTAAAAGCATTAAGGTGATTAAACAATTCCATAATAGCTGCTATAGCGGTATTAAAGGTATATCTTCTGCCTATGTCATCCGTAACCTTGGCGATTGTTTTATGTGTTTTTCTTCTTAAATCGGTTTGGTTTTCATTAAAACATTCATTGCCTTCGATTTTCCCAATACTTTTTATTTGATCATTCTTAAGTTGAACAGTGCTCCATAATTTTTTTAAAAACCGAAAGGAGCCATTAATGGCTGTATCTGACCATTCAAGTGATTGCTCAGGAGGTGCCGTAAACATCATAAATAATCTAACAGTATCAGCACCATAATCTTTGATCATCTCTTCTGGATCAACTGTATTTCCTAGTGATTTGGACATTTTGGCGCCATCCTTTAATACCATACCTTGAGTCAATAAGCTCTTAAACGGCTCATCGCCTTCCACAAGACCCTCGTCTCTTAAAAGCTTATGATAGAAGCGGGCATACAACAAATGAAGAATTGCATGCTCAATGCCTCCAATATATAAATCAACAGGAAGCCAATAATTTGCCCTCTCATCAAGCATTGCCTCATTATTATCTGACGAACAAAATCTCGCATAATACCAAGAGGATTCCATAAAGGTATCAAATGTATCCGTTTCTCTTTGAAGAACTTCATTGGTTTGAGGGTTCTGGACCTCAATGAACTCTTTCATGGTCTTAATGGGAGAATGAACGCCATCAAATTTAACTTCCTCAGGTAGTTTAACCGGTAGTGAATTATCATCCGCTAGAATGATCTCCCCTTTATTATCAGTTAATACAGGAATGGGTGCGCCCCAATATCGTTGTCTGGATATTAACCAATCTCTCAAACGATAATTAATAACTTTTTTCCCTGCTTGTTTTTTTTCAAGCTCTGACGCAATCAAATTTTTTGCAGCCTCAGAGTTCATGCCATCATAATTCCCTGAATTAATCAGCAGGCCTTCTAGGCAAAAAGCTTGCTGATTAAAATCATGGTCATCTTTTTTATCTTCAGGGATAACGACAGGCATTATCGGTAAATCATAATTCTTTGCAAATTCAAAATCTCTATCATCATGAGCTGGAACAGACATAATTGCACCTGTTCCATATGTCATTAATACAAAATTAGCAGACCATATTGGGATCTTTGAACCATTGAGAGGATTGATGGCCTCTATACCTAAAGGCACTCCAATCTTTTCCATTTTTTCTAATGCTTCCTCTGAGACTCCTTGTAATCTTATTTTTTTTAAATATGATTTCACTTCATTATTGCTTTCACTAATTTTTTGGACCAGAGGATGTTCGGGTGCTAAAGCCATATAACTGGCACCAAAAAGAGTATCTGGCCTTGTGGTGTAAGCAGAAATGGTATGTTCAGTATTTGCTACCTCAAAATCAATTTCCACCCCTTCCGACCGACCAATCCAATTCTTTTGCATTACTTTAACTTTTTCTGGCCAGTCCAAATCGTCCAATCCTGACAATAGTTCTTCGCAGTAATCAGTTATTTTTAAGAACCATTGGGGCATTACTCTTCTTTCTATATCCGCACCAGAACGCCAACCTTTTCCATCGATCACTTGCTCATTTGCTAATACTGTATTTTCTACTGGATCCCAATTAACCATTGCGCTATCACGATAGGCTAAGCCTTTTTTAAATAGTCTTGAAAACATCCATTGTTCCCATCGATAATAACTGGGCTCACAAGTAGCCAACTCTCTAGTCCAATCATAACCAAACCCCAATATATTCAACTGATGCTTCATGTATTGAATATTTTCACGAGTCCAATCAGCCGGTGGCATATTATTTTTTATTGCAGCTCCTTCAGCTGGAAGACCAAAGGCATCCCAGCCCATTGGTTGAAGTACGTTCTTACCAAGCATTCTCTGATATCTAGAAATTACATCCCCAATGGTATAATTCCTTACATGCCCCATATGCAATCTTCCACTGGGATAAGGAAACATGCATAGGCAATAAAATTTTTCTAAATCATCATCTTCTTTTACTTCAAAGACATGATTTTCAGCCCAAAATTCTTGTGCTTCTTTCTCAATTTCTTTTGGATTGTATTTTTTATCCATCATTCTTTTTTTTCTTTAAATTTAAACCAAGATAATAGCCTAAACTCATCATGAAGATAATAAGAATTACAATCAAATAATTTCCTAATTTAATATAAGGAGTTGAACCCTGCATAGGCTGGAAGCTTCCCTTCAATAGAGAATATTCATAAGGATCTAGTTGTTGCTGAATACTGCCATTGGGTTTAACAATCGCTGTAATTCCCGTATTGGATGTTCTTAGTAGAAATCGACCCGTTTCTATTGCTCTCATTCTTGACATCTGAAAGTGCTGTGCAGAGGCTATAGATTCTCCAAACCATGCATTATTAGTAATGTTGACTAAAACATTAGCTTCAGGTTGAAATGTCAATTGCTCACTGCCAAAAATATCTTCGAAACAAATGGATGTTGCAATTGCAATATCATTCAATTTTGGCATCACCTGAATGGGATCGCCTTTTTTAATATCATTACTGGGTAATTGCATCTGTTGCAACCAATTTTTTATAAATAGTGGCACTGGAAAATACTCGCCAAAAGGGACAAGATGCTTCTTATGATAAACCACATTGTCAACGCCCATTGTCAGCATGGAATTATATACATTTCTTTCATTGTCCAAAGTATTTATACCCATAATTAATAGTTGAATGTTTTTATTAATTATTATTTGATCCAATTCTTTTAGATAGGGTTTAACTCTCTGTGCTGATGCAGGAATAGCAACCTCAGGCCATATCACTAGATCTAATCCCTCAGATGCTATAAGACTGTCTTTATAAAGATTTAAAGTATTATTGAATTCAGACCGAAGCCATTTATTTTCTTGCAAAACCCCTCCTTGAACAAGCATCGCAGTGAGCGGCCTCCCTTTGCTCTCTGTCCATTCAATGGATTGTAAAAAGAATGAACCGAAACAAACATAACTCAGTATTGCTAAAAACCTATAAGGCTTAATTTTCAGATAAATTAATAAAATTAAGGATGAAGATAATGCAACAATATAGCTCATCATATGAACACCGCCAATAGGGGCCCATGCTGTCAACCAAGAACTGGTTTGACTATACCCTAATGTGTACCATGGAAACCCTGAGAATAAATACCCTCGAATCCACTCCATCATTACCCACAGGCTGGGAGCAAAAAATAATAAAGTAATGATCCTGGAGTTAAATTTTTTATATGTATAACTAATCAAGTACCCTGCTAATGAATAATAAGTTGCCATTGCAGCAGCCAAAAAAGCTATTAGCAAAAATGATAACCAAGAAGGTGCTCCACTGATAATGCTGATGCTGATATAAAGCCAATAGAGACCAAACCCAAAAAGAAAGAAACCAAATGTGAAAAAAAGACAAGCCGTTCTGCTGGGCTGCTCCTTTAGGGCAATAAAGAATAATAGAGAGAGGACGATGAAGGGAGATAAAAAGAAATTAAAAGGCTCAAAACCAAGAATAAAAAATAAGGCGATGAAAAAAGTTGCTGATTTTTTTTTAATCAATTTTCTTTACTTCGATCAGTATGATCTTCCGATGATTAGCCTCAAGTATTCTAAATTCAAATGAACCAATCATTATTTTCTCCCCAACTCTGGGTAACTTTCCTAGATTTTTAGAGAGCATACCTCCAAGAGTATCAAAGTCTTCATCATCAAACTCACTTTCAAAAGCATCATTAAAGTCTTCCATACGAATCAATGCATCCACTTGAAATATTCCTTTTTGAAATTCTTTTATCATAGGTAAATCTTCAGCATCAAATTCATCCTCAATATCACCAACAATTTGCTCTAGAACATCTTCAATGGTTAACATGCCAGCAGTTCTTCCATACTCATCAACTACAATAGCCATATGATTCCTGCTTTTTCTAAACTCTTTCAAAAGTATCTTTAATCTCTTACTCTCCGGAATAAATGCTGGAGGCCTAAGATAATTATTCATAATAAATGAACTGTCCTTATTATTGGTAAACTTCAAAATATCTTTGGCCAATAATATACCCACAACCTCGTCTTTATTGTCTGCAATCACTGGGAACCTTGAATGACCTGAGTCAATTATTTTTTTTAGTAATTCATCCACATCATTCGATTCTTCTAGAACAATCATTTTAGATTTTGGGATCATAATATCTCTTACTTGGAGCTCGGAAACTTCGATGACCCCTTGAATCATTCTGATTTCATCCTTTCCAATAAAATCTTTCCATTGCTTTGATTCAACCATAGTAAAAAAGCTCTCTGGAGTATTCTGAGTCTCTATGAAAAATGATTTTATTTTTTTTATTGTTGTATTCATCTTAATTCTTTTACCAAACTTGATGCCAAAACTTGGTTTTCTATACTTTTCATTATACTCTCCTCTTGATCATTCTGATGATCAAAGCCAATCAAATGCAAGAAACCATGAATAATCATATGCTGTAGATGCTCGATAAGATTTTTACCTTGGTCTTTAGCCTCAGTCTCTATAACTGGTAGACAAATAATAATATCGCCAAGAAAAGGTGGATCTATCCCCAGTTTTCTTTCTTCTGAGGCATTACCAATAAATGAAAGTACATTAGTTGATTTATCTTTTTTCAAAAAATTCTTATTTAATAATCGCCCTTCTTCATTGTCCACTAGCCTTATTGTTATACCCAGTGGTAAATCGAGACTTTGACTGGAAGCCTGATAAGTCAGAAAGATTAATTGTTCAATAATTTCACGCTCTATTGGCAGTCTAATGCCATTTCCAGTTTGAGTCTCAATATAGAATGGTTTTTTCTCCTCAGTCATTTACTTTTTATGCTTCTCATAGGCCTCTACTATATCTTGTACAATTCGATGACGAATTACATCTTTATGATTGAAGTTTACTATTCCAACATTTTTAAGGTGTTTGATAATCCCTAAAACATGCTTTAAACCAGATTCTTTCTCAGAGGGAAGATCAATTTGTGTTATATCTCCATTGACTACCGATTTAGAGCCAAAGCCCATTCTTGTTAAAAACATTTTCATTTGCTCTATTGTTGTATTTTGAGCTTCGTCAAGAATGATAAAGCTTTCATTTAATGAACGGCCTCTCATAAAAGCAAGAGGAGCAAGCTCAATTGATTTTCTCTCGATAAGATTCATGACTTGATCAAAACCCAACATTTCATATAGTGCGTCGTACATTGGTCTTAGATATGGATCGACCTTTTGAGATAGGTCACCAGGCAAAAACCCGAGTCGTTCACCTGCCTCAACAGCTGGCCTAACTAAAACAATTTTTTTTACCGTTTGTTTCTGCAAAGCCTCTATTGCGGTAGCAACAGCTAAATATGTTTTCCCAGTTCCTGCTGGTCCAATCCCAAAAGATAAATCGTTCTTTCGTATTGCTTGTATGTATTCAATTTGATTCTTATTTTGGGTATGAATTTCCTTATTAGGAGTATCTATAAAGATGCCATTTTCTTGATTCGTCGTTTTCTTTGAAGTTGCACCCAACATAAATTTCCTCAATACAAGATGAACTTTTTCATGCGATAAGTGATCATTTTCAGCTAAAACATATAACTCTCTGATAACCTCTTCAACCATATTAAGATTATCCTGCTTACCTGATAACAAAAAGAATCCACCTCTGGTCTTTATTTCTACCTCTAGTTCATGCTCAATAATTCTAAGATGTTTATCGAAAATACCCAGCATATTGGCTAGAATATTATTCTTGGCTGATTCAATCTCAAATTCTTTAGTATTCAAAAAGATCCTTTTTAATTTATAATTCTTGCTCGAAGTGAGTTGGATAATGCTTCTGTGATTCGCAATTTGATAAATTTACCTATCAAGCTAATGGGCCCATCAAAGTTTACCCATCGATTATTCTCAGTTCTACCTGATATTTGTTTATTCATTTTCTTTGATAGCTTTTCAACTAAAATAGTTTGATCAGTTCCGATCATCTCTTTACTTATTTTCAAAGTATTTTCTTTGATCATGCTCTGCAATCTATTCAATCTCTCTAGCTTTTCTTGATAACTAACAGCATCATCCATAAGTGCTGCAGGTGTTTGTGGTCGTGGACTATAGATAAAACTAAATGACTGATCAAAGCCTACTTCATCAATAATATTTAACGTTTCCTGAAAATCTTCTTCGGTTTCTCCAGGAAATCCCACTATAAAATCAGAAGCAATACTGATATTGGGTCTGAGAGCTCTGAGTTTAGATATTCTATCAATATACAATTGAACATTATGTTTTCTATGCATAAGCTTCAGTATCCGATTAGATCCGCTTTGAATAGGCAAGTGTAAATAATTAGCTAATTTTGGGTGATTGTATGCTGCTATTAGATCATCAGTAAACTGCAAAGGATGAGACGTGGTAAATCTTATTCTATCTATTCCTTCTATTTCGGTAACCCTCTCAATTAAATCTGAAAGTTTAAGTCTCTTTCCATTGGCATCCTTTACTCGATAAGCATTAACATTCTGGCCAAGTAAATTAATTTCTCTTACGCCTTTGCCAGCTAAGTCTTTAATCTCATCAAGTATTTGCTCTGGCGGTCTGCTAACCTCTAAACCCCTCGTATAAGGAACCACACAAAAAGTACAAAATTTACTGCATCCCTCCATAATAGAAACGAAAGCTGAGGCATTTATATTTTTTGCCTTAGGTAAATGATTAAATTTTTCTACTTTTGGAAAGCTGATATCTACTATGGGGTTTTTTGTAGAGATAACCTGATCATACATGCTTGGTAAGCGATGAAGTGTTTGTGGTCCAAAAACCATATCAACATAGGGTGCTCTCTTGATGATTGCGCTCCCCTCTTGACTTGCCACACAACCTCCAACACCAATAACAATTTGAGGGTTTTTATCTTTATAGGCTTTCCATCTTCCTAATTGATGAAAAACTTTCTCCTGAGGCTTTTCTCTAATTGAACATGTATTCAAAAGAAATACATCGGCTTTGGATTCTTCAGATGTTACCTCCATATCTTTGTGATGACACATGACATCTGCCATTTTCATAGCATCATACTCATTCATCTGACAACCAAAAGATTTTATAAATATCTTTCTAGACACTGTCTTGTTTGTTCGTCTTTTTCTGGGTTAGAACGGGATATCATCATCAAAATCATCATTCGCAAAGTCATTTTTATTAGTATTTTGCGCTGGAGGTCGGTCATTGCTAGATGATCCTGATGACATTCTATCGCCTAACATTTGCATTTGGTTAGCCACTATTTCAGTGGTCCACTTTTCATTGCCTTCTTTATCTTCCCATTTTCTGGTCTGAAGTCTGCCTTCCACATAAATTTGTGACCCTTTTTTTAAATATTCGCTAGCAATCTCAGCCAACCGATTAAAAAAGACCACTCGATGCCACTCTGTTCTCTCTTGCTTTTCGCCTGTTTCCTTATCTTTCCAAGATTCTGATGTGGCTACACTAACATTTGTAACCGCGCTACCACTTGGCATATACCTTGTATCTGGATCAGAACCTAGTCGTCCAACTACAATTACTTTATTAACTCCCGCCATAATATTTCCTTATAAATATCTCATTCTAGATTAAATGATTATTGTATCAAAAACCTTTGTATTTGCTTGTCAAAGTCAAAAACATTTACAATACAAGGTTTGGCATTTTAAAAAGGCTTAGTATGAAGTTCATTAATATAAGAGGGGCTAGAACCCACAACTTAAAGAACATTGATCTTGAGTTGCCTAGAAATAAATTAATTGTACTAACGGGTTTATCAGGGTCTGGTAAATCATCTCTAGCATTCGATACTATTTATGCGGAAGGTCAAAGAAGATATGTTGAATCTTTATCAGCTTATGCGAGACAGTTTCTTTCGATGATGGAAAAACCTGATGTTGATCTAATTGAAGGACTTTCTCCAGCAATTTCAATAGAACAAAAAACAACATCTCATAATCCAAGATCAACAGTTGGGACCGTGACAGAAATTTACGATTACCTCCGATTATTATTTGCAAGGGCAGGAATACCAAAATGCCCGATTCATAAAAGAAATCTTGGTATACAAAATGTATCCGAAATGGTGGATCAAATTCTAAAGATAGATGTTGGCACTAAATTAACTTTACTCTCTCCTATTATCAATGATCGAAAAGGCGAACATAATGAGTTAATAAAAGTCATTAAGTCTAAAGGATTTATTCGTCTTAGAATTAATGGATTTATTTATGAAATAGATGCCTTGCCAGTAATAGATGCGAAGAAAAAGAATACAATCGAAGTTGTTGTTGACAGGTTCAGTGTTAAAACTGAGATTGGATTAAGGCTGACAGAATCTTTTGAAACAGCTCTTGAATTATCCAATGGCATAGCAAAAATTTCTTTTCTTGATGGAAGCCAAAAAAGTTTATTATTTTCTAATAAGTTTGCATGTCCTTCATGTGGATTTTCTATAACTGAACTTGAACCCAGAACCTTTTCATTCAATAATCCAGCAGGAGCTTGCAGTAATTGTGATGGTTTAGGCGTAGAACATTTCTTTAGTCCTGAATTAGTCATCAAAAATGAAAATTTAAGTATTGCTGAGGGCGCTATCAGAGGATGGGACAGAAGAAATTTTTATTACTACCATTTAATTAAAAGTCTTTCAAAACATTACAACTTTGATATTGAAGAACCATTTAAAACTTATACTAAAAACATAAAAGACATACTATTAGATGGCAGTGGAACTGAGAAAATTCAATTTTACTATCCAGGTAGAGGTGGGAAAAGAATATCAAGAAAACATCCCTTTGAGGGTGTAATCCCTAACCTTAAAAGACGTTATAAAGAAACTGACTCTCAAGCGGTAAAAGATGCCTTATCGAAATATATGAGCACATCTGCTTGTCAAGAATGTGATGGGAAAAGACTCAATGAGGCGGCTAGAAATGTGTTTATTGATAAACGAAATATTGCTGATCTTACGAGAATGAACATTGATGAAACATTAGTATTTTTTAATACACTAAAATTAAAAGGAAGCCGAGGAGAAATAGCCAAAAATGTGGTTAAAGAGATTATTGATCGTTTGCAATTTTTATCCAATGTAGGTTTAAATTACCTCAATCTAGAACGAAGTGCAGAGACTCTTTCAGGTGGTGAATCCCAGAGAATAAGGTTAGCAAGTCAGATTGGTTCTGGTCTTGTTGGAGTTATGTATATCTTGGATGAACCAACTATAGGATTGCATCAAAAAGACAACAAACGATTGATTGAAACCCTTACTAAACTAAGGGATTTAGGAAATACAGTCATAGTTGTTGAACATGATGAGGAGGCTATAAAAGCAGCTGACCATATTGTTGATATTGGCCCAGGTGCAGGTAACTCAGGAGGTGAAATTGTTTGTCAAGGAAGCATTAATGACATTAAAAATGAAAAAAAATCATTAACTGGAAACTACCTTAAAGGTGAAAAGAAAATTGATGTACCAAATAAAAGGATCAAGCTTGATAAAAGTCATGTATTGAAAATTAATAATGCTAATAAAAATAATTTGAAATCCATTTGTTCAGAAATCCCTCTTAATCTTTTAACCTGCATTACTGGCGTTTCAGGATCAGGTAAATCATCACTAATCAATGGGGTAATAAAGCCTGCATTAAAATCAAAATTAAGCAGGCAATTCAATGAAGAGTTAGCCGAGGTATCCATTGAGGGTTATGAAAGTATAAAACGATTGATTGATATCAGTCAAAGCCCTATAGGTAGAACACCAAGATCAAATCCTGCAACTTACACAGGTTTATTTACCCCCATCAGAGAATTATTTGCTGGAACACAAGAAGCCAGATCTAGAGGTTATAAGCCAGGAAGATTTAGTTTTAATGTTAAAGGGGGAAGATGTGAAACTTGCCAAGGAGGTGGCTTTATAAAGGTTGTAATGAATTTCTTAGCAGATATTTATGTTCTTTGTGATTCATGTGAAGGAAAACGATTCAATAGAGAGACTTTGGATATCAAGTATAAGGAAAAAAACATCTATGAAGTGCTTGAAATGACGGTAAAAGAAGCATCGGTATATTTTAAGAATGTACCGAATATAAATAATAAACTAACAACACTTCTGGAAGTGGGGCTTGGCTATATTAAGTTAGGTCAAAATGCAGTAACACTTTCAGGTGGTGAGGCTCAAAGAATCAAACTGTCAAAAGAGCTATCGAAAAGAGGAAATAAAGGCACGCTCTATCTATTGGATGAACCAACGACGGGTCTTCATTTTCATGACATAAGCCAGCTACTAAAAGTTCTATTAAAATTGAGAGACGATGGCAATTCTATTGTCGTGATTGAGCATAATCTTGATGTTATAAAAACAGCTGACTGGGTAATTGATTTAGGACCAGAAGGAGGTGATAAAGGTGGAGAGGTTATCGCAGCAGGGACTCCTGAGGAAATCTCTTCAGTTAAGGCTTCCTATACAGGTCAGTATCTAAAAAATATGCTGATGAATTAGCTCAAAGATTTAATACCGACTGCCTCTTTAATTTCCTTGATATAAGGTAGAGAAATTTCCCTAGCCTTGTCAGCACCCTCTGTTAACAATTTTTGAAGATGCATTGGTTCTTGAGTCAATCGCAAATAATCCTCTCTAGGCTTGGCAAATAATTGATCAATGTAGGTAAATAATTCTTCTTTTGCTTCACCCCAAGCCATACCCTCTTCAAGTTTTTTCTTAAAAGCTAATGCTTCTTTTTTACTTGCAACTCCTTTATAGATATCAAATAGTGCACAATCTTCCGTGGACTTTGGTTCGCCTGGCTCTAATGAATTTGTTTTAATTTTCATAACCAATTTTCTTAGTTTTTTACTGGGTAAAAGAAGTGGAATTGTATTCTGATAACTCTTACTCATTTTTCGTCCATCTAAACCCGGTAAAATTGATGATTCCTCTGAAATAACTGGTTTTGGGATAATAAAAATATCGCCATAATGATGATTAAATTTTTGAGCTATATCTCTGACCATTTCCATGTGTTGCTTTTGATCCTGACCAACAGGAACATGTGTGGCTTTAAACATAAGTATGTCTGCTGCCATTAAGATTGGATAAGAAAATAATGACATATTAATACCTTTATCAGAATCTCTATTTTCTTTCACTTGATTATCATCTGTTGCTGCCTTATAAGCATGCGCCCTATTCATTAGTCCTTTTGCTGTCACAGAGCTTAATATCCAATTCAGCTCCAGTATCTCAGGTATGTCAGACTGTCTATAGAAGAAAGTTCTTTCTGGGTTCAGTCCCAATGCAAGCCAAGTCGCTGCAATCTCTAAACAAGAGTTTTCAATTTGCTTAGGATCTTTATTTTTAACCAAAGCATGATAATCGGCTAAAAAATAGAAAGAGTCTTGATTTTTTAATTGGCTCAAATCAACTGCTTGTTTTATTGCACCTGCATAATTACCCAGATGAGGTGATCCTGTTGTGGTTATGCCTGTGAGAACTCGCTTCTTAATCATTAAAACTATCCGTTATTAGACTTTATAATACACATAAAGATTTTTTTA
>JAQWQE010000051.1 GCA_029244925.1 Gammaproteobacteria bacterium
CATCAGCAATAATAGGCACCCCTTGCTTACCAATTGCTTCATAGACATCTGAGATTGCAGTTATTTGTGGCATACCAACTCCTGCAACAACTCGAGTGGTGCATATTGAACCCGGCCCGATTCCAACTTTCACCGCATTCGCTCCAGCATCAACAAGTGCTTTCGCCGCTTCGCCCGTGACAATGTTTCCAACAATTAACTCTAAATCTGGGTACTTCTGCTTGGTGGCTAAAACATGATCAATCACGCTTTTTGTGTGTGCATGTGCTGTATCAATAACAATCACATCGACACCGGATTGAGTCAGCATTTCAATTCTATCGTTGGAATCATCACCAATGCCAACAGCAGCTCCCACTAGGAGAGCACCATTTTCATCTTTGGCAGCGAGTGGGTTATCGGTTGCTTTTTGAAAATCCTTAGCCGTTATCATTCCTTTGAGTTTAAAATGATCATCCACCACAAGAACTTTCTCAATTCGATGATGGTGTAAAAGTCTTAAGACTTCTTCTTTATCCTCACCCTCTTTGACTGTAATCAAATCTTCTTTTGGTGTCATCACACTACTGACAAGTGCATCGAGTTGTGTTTCATATCTCAAATCACGGTTGGTTACGATGCCAACGGTTTCATTATTAGCCACCACTGGAACGCCTGATATATTATTCTTCTTGGTAATCTCCAAGACTTCTCTAATGGTTTTATCGGGAGAGATTGTAATTGGGTCTGTAATGATGCCGCTTTCAAATTTTTTGACGCGATTCACCTGAGCTGCTTGATCCTCAACACTCAGATTTTTATGAATAATACCCAATCCACCTTCTTGGGCTATTGCAATGGCCAATTGAAATTCAGTTACTGTATCCATCCCAGCTGAAACCAGTGGAATATTTAAATTTATGCGTTGTGTGAGTTGAGAGCTTAAGTCGGTCTCGCGAGGCAGCACTTCCGAGTAGTTCGGTTTGAGCAAAACATCATCGAATGTTAATGCTAGTTTTTCTTTTGCCATTTGACACTCCATGCACTATGGATTTTGTCAAAAGCATTCTACACATCAATGAGAATTTGTAAACCTCCCGATGGATAGTTTTGTATAATTCAATAATACAAGTTATGAATGAAGACGATCAAAAATATGTTTTTACTGTTTCCGAACTGAATCAAGAAGTCGGTCAACTGTTGGCGTCCAATTTCGGAGTCATCTGGATAGAAGGCGAAGTCTCCAACTACATGAGATCGGCTGCAGGTCATTCCTACTTTTCTTTGAAAGATGAAAAATCCAATATTCGTTGCGCTATGTTTCGACAACAAAGTGCCTCCATTTCTTTTTCCATGGAAGATGGACAAAAGATAATTGCCAGAGCGAAAGTTGGACTCTATCAAGCCAGAGGTGATTATCAACTAATCATCGAATACGCCGAAGAAGCTGGAGAAGGTCTGCTTCGTCAACAATTTGAAACTCTGAAGAAGAAACTTGATGCTGAGGGTTTATTTGATCCTGCCAAGAAAAAAGCACTCCCTTATATCCCAAAAAACATTGGTCTTATCACGTCTTCATCGGGTGCTGCTGTTCAGGATATCTTTAATACCATTAATAGGAGATACAATAACTGCAATCTTATTGTTTACCCAACGTTGGTCCAAGGGCAAACAGCAACACAACAAATATGCAATGCCATCAGAACTGCTAATGAACGTTTGGACTGCAGTGTTTTGATCATTGCTCGAGGAGGCGGTTCATTGGAAGACCTATGGTGCTTTAATGAGGAAAGCGTTGCTCGAGAGATTTACAATTCATCCATCCCTATTATCTCTGGCATTGGTCATGAGACTGACCTGACTATAGCTGACATGGTTTCTGATTATAGGGCACCTACGCCCACAGGAGCAGCAGAAATTGTTCTCCCTGAAAAACATGAAATCATTAATGATCTGAAAGATTTAACCAAGCAAATGAATCAATCCATAAGTTATGCAATGCTGGGTCTAAAAAATCAACTGATCCAAAAACATTCCAATTTGCAACAAAAACATCCTGCCAGTCAGTTGCAGCAATTCAATCAACGTCTGGATCAACTGTCTCAAAGCATGAGTTTTATTTCAAAAAATTATCTTGAAAGATTAAAGAATCAATTGCATCAAAGAATCACTGAAATACAAAGCATGAATACTGTAAATAATATCCATGATTTAAGCCATCAATTGGATAGTATTACGGTCAATCTTTTAAGTTCCATCCAATACAATAAGAGCAACAAAGAACAAAGTCTTTCCATTGCATTAGCAAAGCTTGATGGTGCTTCCCCGCTTAATGCCTTGTCGAGAGGTTATGCATTTGTAAGTGATACCGAGACAAAAAAGAGCATCAAAAGCATTGCTGATATTTCCATTGGCTCTGTTGTTCAAACTCAATTGAAAGATGGTATTTTTGAATCAAAAGTATCCAATTTAAAAAAGGGAAGAAAATAATTACTTATTTTTCTTTCTCAGGCGAATAATTCTTTTTCTCTTTTTCCACTGTCTAAAATTGAGCTTATTCTTCTTCTCAGCATAAGGATTTGAACTGTCTTTAAAAATCAAACGAATGGGTGACCCCCAAAAAGAAAAATAGTCTCTGATTCTATTTTCAAGAAATTTTTTATAATTGTCTCTCAACTTCTTTGTCTGCGTGCCATAAATTATAAACATGGGGGGCTGGCTTCCCGCTTGATGAGCGTACTTTAATTTTATCCTCCTACCTTGATTGTATGGCGGTGGATCGGATTCAACCATGTCTTCAATTAATTTGGTTATTTTAGACGTTGGCACTGTTTTTAAAGAAACATCAGCAGCATCAATAGCCGATTTAAGAACGAGGGTAATGTTCTCTTTGGTCAAAGCAGAAACGTTATTAACATCCACAAAATTAACAAATTTTAATTTACGTCTTATTTGTTTGTCTATATTTTCCATTTGGTATTCTGTCAAAGCATCAAGTTTATTTACAGCAATGGTTAAAGCTCTTTCATTTTTTAGGACCAATCCAATTAAAGAAATATCCTGATCGGTGATGCCTTCCATTCCATCGATTAGAACAATAACTGAATCTGATAATTCAACGGCCTGTAAAGCTTTAACAATACTGAATTTTTCAATATCCAAATCAATATTTTTTCTTCTTCGGATGCCGGCTGTATCAATTAAAACAAGCTCTCTCTGTTTGTATTTGAAATCAACATAAATAGTGTCACGGGTGGTTCCTGGTTTGTTTTGAGTGAGTAAGCGATTCTCTTTGATCAAGCTATTAATAAAAGTAGATTTACCAACATTAGGTCTCCCAATTAAAGCAATTGAAGTGGTTTCGTCTGGTAATTCAAGAAACTCATTCTCTGCCAAATCTTCATCTAGAAAAAGAACTGCTTTCTCTATTAATGCTTCACATTGATCGCCTCTAATTGCTGATACTTTTATTATTTCCTTAAAACCAAATTTAAGAAAGTCAGTGTCAATTGCATCTTCAGGAATGCCTTCTGTTTTATTGACGACAACGATAATGGGTTTATTTTCTTTTCTTAAGCTTCTAGCAATTTCAAGGTCATTGCTTACAAGACCCTCTCTCCCATCAACCACAAATAAAATTAAATCCGATTCTTGTATCGCCAGTAATGTTTGTTCTTGAATGACATTGGATAAATCTCCATGGTCGTGTACCAAACCACCGGTATCAATTAAAATGGATTGAAATCTTTCACTTTTGAGATAGCCGTATATACGATCACGAGTCAGGCCTTCAAAATCTGCTACTAACGCATCTTTTGTGCCTGATAGACGATTAAAAAGTGTTGATTTGCCGACATTGGGTCGACCAACTATTGCTATGACTGGAAGCATTTCTCAACCTCCGCATACTAGGAACTATTTGAAAGAGTAAGAATGGAAATCAAATCGCCATCGTCAGTCAAAACATAGATAGTCCTATCTAATATCAAAGGAGTTGAAGTAATTTTTGAGGAGCCAACACTAATTCTTTGTTGCGTTTCTCCTGTTTTCTTATCCAGCCAGTGAATGTAGCCTTCTAGGTCACCAATGATTAAAGAATTTTCTAATAAGGCTGGTGCAGAAGGATATCGATTTAATAAATTCTCTTTCTTCCATATCTCACGACCTGTAAAACGTGACAAGGCCATCACAGAACCATCTGCCTGTGACACATATATATCATCGTCATCCGTTGCTATACCAGAATAAATTGAGGCTTCTATCAACCAAATTAGATTGCCAGATTCTAAAGCCATGCCCCCCAATGCTCCTTGATAACTTCCTGCATAAACTTCACTGCCTTGAATCACTAGAGGTGCATCTATGTCTGTAATTTTCTCAATTTCTGTTCGACCACCAGGAGGGGTCAACATTGTTTCCCATAAGAGCATGCCGTCATTGATATCGTAAGCACTGACTTTACCATCATCGAAACCACTCAAAACTGCATTAGCAAAACTAACAGGTCCTGTTGTGCCTCTGAGACTCAATTTAGGTACTTTATGATTGACTGTCCATAATGTACCTCCATCTTCTATCGATAAAGCGGTTAGATTGCCATCCACAGTTCTGATGAATATTTGATTGCCCTTGATCGATGCTGGTGCAAGTATTTCACTGCTGACATTGACAGACCATAGCAACTCTCCTGTCAGTGAATCAACAGCAATCAATTCGCCATTGCTGGTTCCAAGAACAAGAATTCCATCTTTGTATGCAGGGCCCGACGTGAATGTTAAATCAAAATTATTTTTCCAAATTTTTCTACCGTTTTTAGCATTTAAAGCAGTTACATTCCCATCAAAACTAGCAGCATAGATAGTCTCTCCATCGGTACTTGGGCTCAATCGAATACCCAAACCCTCATGGCTTTTTCCAATTGATGCTCTCCACTGCTTTTTAACAGTTATGGTTTCTTTAAATTCAATGAGTTCAGCGGGTAATAATGAAGTGTCTTCATCGTCACCACCAAAATATGAGCACCCTTGTATCATCGCAATTGCAATAAAGACACTAATAGTTCTAGTGGCACAAACACTTCTAAATAAAATGGTTTTAAAGAAATCCTGACTCATGATTCATCCGCTGTTTCGGTGTCATCATTGGTGCCCATTTCGCTGGCTTTCATTTTGACAAAATCATATTCAAAGTTTCCAGGCGTCATCATCTCCAGAGCTTTTTCATACGCCATTTGAGCATCCTCTGTTTCCCCTTGAAGAGAATAAATATCGCCTTTAATGGACTCGTATTTTGGTTGGTATGATTGTGATATCTCATCCACAGAAAGCAATAAAGCCATTGCTTCAGTTAATTTACTTTGTTCAACTAAAATACGAGAAATTCTAAGTCTAGCAATGTGTTTCATTGAGTCATCTGAGGAGTTTTCCAATAAAAATTCCAATTGCACAATAGCATTATCATAATCCACTGAATCCATATAGAGTTTCGCCATGGCGAAATGACTTTGGTCTTGATAAGGAGTATTAGCAAAATTATTATCCATTTCTTGCAACAGTGTTTGCGCTTGAGAGAGGCGTTGCTGTTTGACTGAGAATTCTATTTCTGAAAAAAGTCTCGATGCATTCTCAGCTTTTTTTAATTGGCTGTTTTGAAAAGACTGCATTCCAAGAGTACCGCCAATGCCAATAGCAATAAAAGCTAAAATAGATAACCCATTATCTTTGAGCCATTTTTTAACTACTTCTGCTTGCTGTTGATCTGTTAAATTATTGTCCATTTCTTGTACCCAAAATTATAAATACTGTTTAATTTCTTCCAGAACCTTAGCTTCATCAACGCTTTTTTGTTCTGCATCTGATTTCATTGATTTTATTGAAACAGTTCCCGATTCTATTTCTTCCTCACCTATAATCAATGCCAAATCCGATCCAGATTTATCAGCTCTTTTGAATTGCTGTTTAAAACTGCCTCCATCCATATTCATAACCACGCTAATGCCATTGCCCAGATCTCTAATTTTTTCCGATAAAACTAAAGCCTGATTCTGAGCTTCCTTGCCTACAGCCACAATATAGATTTTGGGTTGCTTATTCTGAGGGTTTTCATTGGATACTGCAACTAATTCAGTTAAACGCTCTACCCCTATGGCACAACCAATTGCAGGAATATCTTGGCCTCCTAATTCTTTAACCAAGCCATCGTATCGACCGCCTCCACAAACCGTTGCTTGTGAACCCAATTGATCCGTTGTCCATTCAAAAACCGTTTTGGTGTAATAATCTAAACCTCTGACTAATTTATCATTCAAAATAAAAGGTATGCCGTTGGATGTTAAAGCGTCTTTCAGTATTTCAAAATGTTCACTTGATTCGTTATCAAGAAAATCCAACATTTTTGGTGCTGCCTCTATAATGGATTGAAGATCGGGATTCTTACTATCCAAGATCCTCATAGGATTTTTCTCCAATCTATGTAGTGAATCTTCATCAAGGATGGCTCTATGATCGGAAAAGTAATTCTGTAACTCAGTCCTGTATTTTTTTCTCGAAACAGGCATTCCTAACGAATTGATCTCAAGTTGTAAATGGTCTACTTTCAATAGTTTCCAAATTCTTGCCGTCATCAAAATAATCTCAGCGTCAATTTCCGGACCTTGGAAGCCAAAAGCTTCCATATTGATTTGATGAAATTGTCGATACCTTCCTTTCTGAGGCCTTTCATAGCGATACATAGGACCCATGGACCATAATTTTGGGGTTTGATTATAGAAGAGGCTATGCTCTATGCCTGCTCTGACGATTCCAGCAGTGGCTTCAGGCCTCAAAGAAAGAGATTGATCTTTACGGTCTTTAAACGAATACATTTCCTTTGCAACTACATCGGTATTTTCTCCAATAGTCCTATGAAATAGTTCACTCCTCTCCACAATAGGGGTTCTTATTTCTTTAAATGCATACGCATTAAAAACACCCTTTACAATCCCCTCAACTGCCTGCCATTTCTCAAGTACCTCAGGTAAAAGAACCTGCATTCCCCTTATGGATTTTACTTTTTCACTCAATACAACTTCCTTAATTTTATGAATAAAATTAATTATGTGAAACAAGCATTCCTGCAACAGTGACTAGTAACAACACTAGCCCTACTCCTGCAATAATCCTCAAAGCAACCATATGCTCAACTGTTTTTGAATTAGAATCTTCTGACATTTTTTACTCCTTTTTTATGCGATTAATTTAGTTAGGAGAAACATACATGCCTGCAACGGTGACTGATAATAAGATCAAACTTAATATAGCAATAATCCTTAGTGCAACCAGATGTTCTTTAATTTTAGGTAATACAATTTTTACTTCCTCCAATTCTAACTGATTTGCCAGCAGATCAATCAACTCAGCTGAATCCAAACCCAGTAGTTTTGAATAATTTCTAATATAACCTTTTATATATACATTTCCCCCAAGTTTCTTGAAAATATCATTTTCAAGATCTTCAACAATGTCAGGATCTGAGAAAAGTTTTGTAGCAACTTGTTCTATCGTTAATTTGCTTTTTATTCTAGCCTCTTTGAGTAAAGTACCAACGCTAGGTAATTGCTCATCGCTTGTTAGATTAATAGTAGATTCCTTCATTTCATCCTAATTCAATGGTCTTTTGAGTTTCTGTCTTAAAGATTTCTTAGCTAAATTATTAACGAGACCAGACAATTGGCCACAAGCCGCCTGTATATCGTCGCCTCTCGTTTTTCTTGTTATGGTCATTATCCCAGATTCTATAAGTATATTCCTGAATTCATTTATTTTGTCTCGCGTTGAACATTCGTAACTAACCCCTGGAAAACTGTTAAAAGGTATTAAATTGACTTTGGCCGGCTTATTTTTCAGTAACTTTGCCAATTCAAGTGCATGACTTTTAGAATCATTAACCCCTTTAAGCATCGTGTACTCAAACGTAACAGTTCTCAGATTCCGTTTTTTAGCATAAAGCCAACAAGCATCTAATAATTCATCAATTGGATGCTTACGGTTGATTGGAACCAACTCATCCCTTAATGCATCATTAGGAGCATGCAGTGATACTGCTAAAGCCACATTGACCTGTTCTGATAATTTAATTAATTGGGGAACTAAACCAGAAGTACTCACAGTAATTCGTCTTCTAGAAATATTAAAACCATTGGGATGATTGAGAGTTTTAATTGCTTTTATTGTTTCAGTGTAATTAGCAAGAGGTTCACCCATCCCCATAAAAACAACGTTGGTAACAAGATCATCGCGCTTGAAACGTTTTTTTAAATCTTGTTTGGCAACCAACACTTGGCCAATAATCTCACTCGTTGACAAATTTCGATTGAAGCCCTGATGCCCAGTAGCACAAAATGGACAATCAATAAGACATCCAATCTGACTGGAAATACAAAGTGTTCCTCGATTTTCTTCAGGAATATAAACTGTCTCTATAACTTGGGACTTATCCTTGGGTATCAACCATTTACAAGTTCCATCCTTGGATTGCTCTAATGTGGATGGTTGATCAAAACTGAGTGTACAATTTTCTTCTAAATAATCTCTGAGTGAGTTATTAAAGTTAGTCATCAATTGAAAATCATAAATGCCCAGATCGTAAACCCAACTCATTAATTGCTTGGCTCTAAATTTTTTTTGGTCTATGCCTTCAAAAAAATCAGACAGATCATCGATTGGTGATCCTAATAAATTGTTTAACTCAGGAGGCAAGGAAGAAATCAATTAGCCAAAAAAGAATTCAATCTCTTCTTTAGCCGTGTCTGTTCCATCCGAACCGTGAACAGTATTTACTTCGATGCTTTCAGCAAAATCCTTTCTAATGGTTCCTTCATCGGCTTCATCAGGATTGGTAGCACCCATTAACTGACGATTTAAAGCTACGGCATTATCGCCTTCAAGAACTTGAACCATGACAGGACCAGAAATCATATAAGACACAAGATCATCATAAAAAGGCCTTTCTTTATGGACCGCATAAAATCCTTCTGCTTGCTCAGTAGAGAGATGGATCATTTGAGCTTTTATAATCTTTAATCCAGCTTGTTCAAAACGTTTATAGATTTCCCCAATAATATTTTTTTTGACTCCATCGGGTTTGATAATTGAAAGTGTTTTTTCCATAACTGAATCCTTTATTTAATTTATATACTAAAGCTTTCACCGCAACCACATTCACCTGTGGCATTGGGGTTTTTGAATTTAAAAACTTGATTTAAACCTTCGTCAATAAAGTCAATTTCAGTTCCTTTTATAAAAGGCATGGATTCATTATCTATCAGGATTGAGACTTGAGAAACGTTATAAACCTTATCCATATCATTGATTTCAGAAGCGTAGTCGAGCACATAAGAATACCCGTTGCATCCTGTAGACTTCACACTAATTCTCAATCCCAATGCATCGGGATTATTCGATAAGTTCTTTTTGAACCTTTTCATCGCATTGTCTGTAATTGTAATGTCCATCTATTTACCTCTGTTTATCTGCTTTATACAGTTTTTTAGAGCATCTTCCAATAAAAAAAGCCTATCTTTTTTATTTATTGGTAATTCTAGTGTTTTTTCAATATTAAAATCTTGAATCTCTGCTGCTTCCAATAAAGTCTTATTTTTAATTCTCTCAATATAAAATGCAGTAATAGCAATCATGAATGGACATCCAGATACATTATATTTTGCTTCAATTATTCGGTCTTCTTTTAAGTTTAGGTATAACTTAACAAAATCACCATTCACTTGAATAGCAACACCAGTATGATAATTTATATCGGCATGATCTGATGCAATATAAACAGAGTTGTTGTCACTAAAATATTGCCTTAATAAACTTTCCATGGTTATTGTCCCCTGATCATCTTTAAATGCGTGACAATTTTTACAAGCGATTCAGCTGCGATGGAAACTTCATTCATTGTTGTGTACCTTCCAAAACTAATTCGTATGGTTCCTCTAATTTCTTCTTGACTTAAACCCATCGACTTCAAGACATGTGAAGGTTCATCGCTATCAGAAGTGCACGCTGAACCTTTTGATAATGCTATTGTATTCATGCCAAAAATAATACTTTCAGAATCTAAGTCAGGCAGGCATACACTTATGATTCCAGGAAATGTTGAAACTTCATCGGTATTAACAACTGCATCTTTAATATGAGAAATTGATTTCAAAAACAATGCTCTGCATTTCCTAATATGATTCAGGTCATTATTCATATGCTGCTTAGCCAACCTGAATGCAGCAGCCATTCCTATAATCTGATGGGTAGGAAGCGTGCCTGGTCTGATTCCTCGTTCTTGACCTCCTCCTTTTATAATTGGTGCTATACGACCCATCGTTTTGCCATTGATATAGAGTGCGCCAATCCCTTTAGGACCATAAATTTTATGGGATGCCAATGACATCAAGTCCACTTTAAGATTGTCTACATCAATGGGAATTTTTCCAATGCTTTGTGCTGCATCAACATGAAAAATAACATTCTTTTTTCTGCAGATTGCACCAATGGACTCTATATCATTCAAAACACCTGTTTCATTATTGATGTGCATCAAGCTAACCATCAACGAATCTTTATTAAGAGTTTTCTCTAATTCATTCAAATCTATTTCTCCATTTTTTTTTGGGGACAAAAATAGAACTCTTAATCCTTTTTTTTCAAGTGTTTTAAAAGGTTCTATAACTGATTTATGTTCAGTCATTGATGTAATGATGTTGCCTGATTTATTTTTCAAATTGAATTCATAAGAGCCAAATATTGCCAAATTATTTGCTTCTGTGGCCCCAGATGTCCAAATAATTTCTCGTTGATCTGCATTGATTAGGTTGGCTACATCCTTTCTACAATCTTCAATTAACTCATATGCATTTTTTCCATATTCATGGTCAACTGATGAAGGATTTCCAAAATCATTATTGCTTATAGCGCTAACCATTTCAGCAACGACCTCATTTGCAAGAGGTGTTGATGATGCATAATCAAGATAAATTGACTTCATGGTTTTTTGTTACTCGTTGATTGAAAAGAAGCTAAGATGCCTCTCATAATATTCATTTCATTCTCATCCAATTCAGCTCGATTAAACAAAACTCTTAGCCTTCGCATTAATTTTCTAGGATTTCTTGGATTCAAAAAACCAGTTTCAAGCAAGACATCGTTCAAATGACTATAAAAAAGTTCCATTTCCTCATTGGAAGCTAAATCCCTATCCATCACTCTTTCTTTCATAGTCTTATCATTTATTCTTAATTCATAAGCTATGACCTGAACTGCGGCAGCTAAATTTAATGAAGAATAAGATTCGCTAGATGGAATTTCAATAAGATGATTACAGCAATCAATCTCACTGTTTGTAAGACCTGTTTTCTCGGGGCCAAAAAGAATCGCTACATTCTGTTTTTCTGCTTTTTCATTTACCTTTGTTGCAAACTCTCTAACCGTTGAAGATGGAACGCTAATTCTTCTGCCTCTAACTGTAGTTCCTACAATAAATCCGCAATCACTAATGGCTTCTTGCAGATTAGGAAAAATCTCGGCATTAATTAAAACATCAAGAGCACCTGATGACCTTGCTCTGGATTCAGGATGTGGATGCTCTTGCTTGGGTTGCACTAGAGCCAGCCTAGAAAAACCCATGGTTGCAATAGCTCTTGCTGCAGCTCCTATATTTCCAGGATGCGAAGGTTGGAAAAGGACGAATTTAATATTTTTTTTCATCTGTTATTTAAATGATCTCTTACAAAGTCAAACAATTAGTTAGAAAGTTTTGTTATTCTACACATTATTCATTTCCTTAATTAATGTAACAAGGGATTTTATCATGCAAGGTTTACTAAATACTGCAGTCCAAGCAGCCAGAAAAGCAGGCGATATCGCTCAGTCTAATTTCAATCGAATTGATGCGAATGATATTAAAACTAAAGCTTACAATGAATTCTTTACCTACGTTGATGAAGAAGCAGAGAAAGCTATAAAAGAGATTATTCAATCCAGATACCCCGATCATGATATTCTTGCCGAGGAAAGTGGCTACCATAATAATAATTCAGATTATTTATGGATTATAGATCCAATTGATGGAACCACAAACTACATTCATTCATTTCCAGTTTACTGTGTGTCTATTGCTCTAAAAATTAAAGGCAGATTGGAAGTGGCTGTTATATATGACCCTTCCAGACAAGAACTTTTCTCAGCAATTAGAGGTGCGGGAAGTCAATTGGATGGCAGGAAAATTAGGGTCAGTAAACAAACTCTACTTGAGGGTTCTCTACTTGGAACTGGCTTCCCTTATCGGGATCAAGAAGATTGGCTGGAAGTTTATCTGGACATCTTTTCAGATTTTACAAAAAAAGTAGGTGCCATCAGAAGACCTGGCTCTGCTGCGCTTGATCTCGCTTATGTTGCATCAGGAAGATACGATGGATTCTGGGAATTCGGACTTCAACCATGGGACATTGCAGCAGGAATCTTATTGGTTCAAGAAGCTGGAGGGATTGTTAAAAATCTAATACCTAATCAAGATGTATTAGAGACGGGTAGCATCATTACTGGCAATCCTAAAATCTTTGAATTGATGAATGAAGTTATAAAAAAATACGATCACAGGTTGATAGAATTATATTCTTAATGAATGACATCTAAGGCATTCCATCATCAACTTCTTCTTTCTTTGTCACGATTAAATCAGTGGTTGAAACATTGAGATATAAAACTGAAGGGGATGCTACAAAAATTGATGAATAGGTTCCAATAAGAACACCTATAATTAAAGCAAGTGAGAAACCCTCTAAAGATTTCCCGCCTATAAAATACAACGCAAACAAAACCAACAAAGTTGTTCCACTGGTTATGATGGTTCTACTGATCGTTTGTGTAATAGAAGTATTGAGTATATCGATGGTTTCAGTATTTCTCATGGCTCTAAAATTCTCTCTAATACGATCAAATATTACTATCGTATCATTAAGAGAGTAACCAACAACTGCGAGTATTGCTGCCAAAACAGCTAGATCAAAAGAAAGTTGAAAGATAGAGAAAACACCCAGTGTAATAAGCACATCATGAACCAAAGCTATGACAGCGCCAATGGAGAATTTCCACTGAAATCTAGCCATGATATAAATCATAATCAAAATCAATGCAAAGATCATCGCTAAACCGCCATCCTCTGTTAACTCTTTACCAACTTGAGGACTGACAAATTCTGAACCTCTTAGTTGCACTGAATTGGTAGATGAATTTAGACTATCTAGAATTTGCTTGCCCACGACCTTATTATCAAGATTCTCTCTTGGTAGAATTCTAATCATGAGATCTCTGGATGAACCAAAATTCTGAACAATCGCATCAGAATAACCAGCGTCTTCAAGGTTTGCTCTTACTTCTACTATGGACGGAGGCTCGTCATAAGCAACTTCAACTAAAAATCCTCCTGTAAAATCAATGCCTGGATTCAAACCCCTAAAGACCAGTGACGTTATGGATACAAGCATTAGAATAATAGACAAACAAGTTGTTATATAACGAATGGATAGAAAATTTATCTTTTTCATGCTCAACTTTTATATCCTGAGTTTTTTAATGGTTCTTTGACCATAAACAATATTAACGACGGCCCTTGAAGCAAGTATTGCTGTAAACAAAGAGGTGATAATTCCTATTGAAAGCGTCACTGCAAAACCTTTAATTGGACCTGTACCAAAAGTAAATAAAACTAATGCGGCAATCAGTGTTGTCACATTAGCATCAGTAATGGTGGCAAAAGCCTTTTGATAACCTGCGGTGATACTGGCTTGAGGTGAGTTACCATTTCTGATCTCTTCCCTTATTCTCTCAAAGATCAGGACATTAGCATCAACAGCCATGCCGACCGTTAGAACGATACCCGCAATTCCAGGAAGGGTTAGAGAAGCTTGCAATAGCGATAGTATTCCAACGATTAAAACTAAATTGATCAATAACCCAAAGTTAGCAATCAGACCAAACCCTTTATAATAAAAAGCCATGAAAAAAATCACGACCGCCAACCCTATTAAGATTGCATTAAAGCCTTTATTAATATTATCTTGCCCCAAACTTGGACCAACGGTTTTTTCTTCAACTTTAAATATTGGTGCTGCCAAAGCTCCAGCTCTTAATAAAATTGAAAGATCCTTAGCTTCATAGACTGAAACGCCTGTGATTTCAAATTGACTACTAAAGACTCCTCTAATGGTTGCAATATTAATGACTTCTTTTTCTAAGACAGCACTATTCACCAACACTCCATTTTCTTCTTTCGTTTCCTGCCTTTGCTGGATAAAAAGCACAGCCATAGGCTTATTTAAATTCCTCTTTGTCGTTTCAAGCATTGATTTTGATCCCTTGCTGTCGAGTCTGATAGAAACAGCAGGCCTTCCTTGTGAAAAATTCTGAGATGCATCAACAAGTTGATTCCCAGTAACTATGGCTTTCTTTTTCAAAAGAACAGGATTTCCAGATCGCTCATAGAATAAATCACAACCAATAGGTGCCCTTCCCTTTTCTTCCGCTTCAAATGCATTTTCATTTTCGCAAACAAGTCTGAATTCAAGTGTTGCAGTAGCCCCAAGTATCCTTTCAGCTTGGGTCGGGTCTTGAACCCCTGGAAGCTGAACAATGATTCGATCCAAACCTTGTCTTTGCACTATAGGTTCAGCAACACCAAGCTCATTGACTCTGTTTCTCATAGTTAGAATATTCTGTTGAATAGCAAAATCTCTCCTCTCTTTGAGCTGATCCTCAGTCATTTCTACAATCATAGATGTGATAGATGCATTAGATGAATTTGTCACTCTCAATAAATTATCTACATCTCTAATAGTTCTTCTTGTGGCCGTATAATCCTCTGGATTGGACAATTCAATCCGAATTCTATTCCCTTCTTTTTTAATGTTTCTTCTGATCCTTTGATCAATTAATGATTTATTAATATCGGTGACATATTGATTAATCCTTTGATCAATTGCCGCATCCAGATCAACTTCAAACTTGAAGTAAACACCCCCTCTTAAATCAAGACCCAGGCTCATTGGATTTAAATCAAGTTTATTTATCCAATTGGGTGTCCTGGGAGCAAAAGCTAATGCCACCGTTGCCACCCTATTAAGATATGAACGAATGGAATCGCTTGCATTGATTTGACTTTCAACATCACTAAATCGAATCAAAAGTTGATTATTTTTAGTATTGATAGAACTAAAGGATTTTTCTTTTTCATCGAGATAAGCTTTAATATCTTCAATTTCAGATTCAGTGAAGCCAACTCCATTCTCTTTAGCAACTATTAAGGCTGGGTCTTCGCCATAAAAATTTGGAATGGCCAATAATAATCCTGCTAAAACAATAGCCATTACCAAAAGATTTTTCCAAAGAGGATATTGATTCATAAAGAAATTAACCTTTTTTAATGGTTCCTTTTGGCATCAGAGAACCGATTGTAGTTCTTTGTACCTTGACTTTAACGCCTTCAGATATTTCCAACTGAAGGTATTGATCACCAATCTCAACAATTTTACCCAACAGTCCTCCAGCAGTAACAACTTCATTTCCTAACTCTAATGTAGAAATCATTTCTTGATGTTCTTTTTGTTTTTTTGACTGAGGTCTAATCAGTAAAAAATAGAAAACAACAAATATAATAATCAATGGGAGAAAACTCAAAAAAGGGTCTCCTGATGTAGAGCTTGTTTGTGCCCAAGCATTTTCTATAAACATTTCACTTTCCTTCCAAAAATAATGTTGCAATTATGACATAGAAATAATTATTGCTGATACTGTTCTATGAATTTTTTAGCAAATTTTTTAAATTGATTTTTATTAATTGAGTCTTGAATGGCTTTCATTAAATTAAAATAAAAGGATAAATTATGAATGGTTGCAAGCCTAGCACCAAGTATTTCATTGCAATTAAAAAGATGTCTGATGTATGAACGAGTAAATTTTCCGCAACTGTAACATGAACATTCTGAATCCAGTGGTAACATGTCATTCTTAAAAGGCGAGTTCTTAATTCTTAGAACACCCTTGGAAGTATATATTTGACCATTTCTAGCATGTCTTGTTGGGATTACGCAATCAAACATATCAACGCCTACAGAGACAGCATTAATAATATCTACTGGTGTACCTAGTCCCATTAAGTACCTTGGCTTTTCTTTAGGCATCATAGGAATCAATGACTCCAAAACCACAGCTCTTTCTTCTGCGGGTTCGCCAACTGATAATCCCCCAATTGCCAATCCATCAAAATCAATATCGGCTAATATTTCTAGGTTTTCTGTTCTTAAATCCTCATACATGCCTCCTTGAATAATTCCAAATAGAGCGCTGTCATTATTTGTTTGATGCGCATGAAAAGCATCAAAACTTCTTTGGGCCCACTTTTCAGATCTTTTCATTGATAGACTGGCTTCCATTTTTGTTGCTGGATATTTTGTGCATTCATCTAAAACCATTTGAATATCGCTACCCAAGACATTTTGTATTTGCATTGCTTTTTCTGGAGTCAATCTAATGATGTCTCCATTGACTGGCGAATCAAACTCTACATAATCATCATTGATTTTTGTTTTTTTTGACAAGCTCCATATTTGAAAACCTCCTGAATCAGTCAAAATGGGTTTCTCCCAACCCATAAATTTATGCAAGCCATTATGAGCTTTAATAATTTCTTCTCCAGGTCTAATCATAAGATGATAGGTATTGCCTAGAATAATTTCGGCGCCTAAATCTAGAAGCTCATCTGGTGTCGACGTTTTAACAGTTCCATAAGTACCTACAGGCATAAAAACTGGTGTTTTAATAGTGCCTTTCTCAAACTCAATTTCAGTAGTTCGCGCTAGTCCATCTTGATTGATAAGCTTAGATTTCATTTAATTACACATCCTTTCTTTCCAAAAACATAGCATCGCCATAACTAAAGAATCGATAGCGATTCTCCACAGCATGCCTATAGGCACTTAGAATTTCATCTCTACCAGAGAATGCTGCCACCAACATCATTAAAGAAGATTCTGGTAGATGAAAATTGGTAATCATAGCATCGACTACTTTAAATCGAAAACCAGGGTATATAAAAATGTCTGTATAACCATTGGTGGGAGCAATGTTAGTCAAGCCAACTGTTTCTAGAGCTCTTGTGGCTGTTGTACCTACCGCAATAACTCGCCCACCCTGTTTTCGTGCATTTTGAATTTGATTGCAGAGTGTTTGATCAATACTGAAATACTCTTTATGCAGTTTTTTAATTTTCAACTGCTCTGATCTTAGAGGCATAAATGTCCCTGCACCAATATGCAATGTAATTTCTCCTATATCCACATTCATTTGATTGATTTCATTTAATAATTCCCCAGTGAAATGAAGCCCTGCTGTTGGTGCCGCAACAGCTCCTAGTTTTGAGGCATAAACCGTTTGATATCTTTTTTCATCTGCAGGCTTGGCCTCTCTTTTTATATAAGGAGGTAATGGAACACTAGCAAAGTTTAATAAAGTTTTTTCTACTGACTCTGGAAACTCTACGATATAGAAATCATCGTCTTTGGATGCAATGCAAATCTCTATGTTGTTATTTAAATGGAGTGAAGATCCAACTTTTAGATTCCTGCTTGATTTAATTTGAACTAAAGCATGATTATGATCGATAATTCTCTCCAGTAATATTTCTGTTTTTCCCCCTGATTCTTTAACTCCCTTCATCCTGGAAGGAATAACTTTAGTGTTATTTATCACCAACAAATCATTTTCACAAAGTATGTTTGATAAATCAGAAAATACTCTATCCTCAAAACTGTTTGATCGAACACACAATAACTTACTATCACTTCTTTTTTCAGTAGGTGTTTGAGCGATGAGCTCTTTAGGTAACTCATAATAGTAATCTGATGTTTTCATAGGATCATTTTACTAGATTAAAAAATGATCACATTGAGTAATTATCACTAAAGTTTATGGACTGGGTGTGTGTCTCATTGTATTCTTCTTAAATATTAGCCGGGGTGGCGGAATTGGTAGACGCGTCGGATTCAAAATCCGGTGGGGTTAAACCCGTGAGAGTTCGAGTCTCTCTCCCGGCAGTAAAAAAAGGATTTTATGAAATTTTGTAGTCAATGTGGACAAGGGATTAGGCTAGAAATACCTCAAAATGATAGTAAATTGAGGTATGTTTGCACTGGTTGCCATTTCATTCATTATGAAAATCCAAAAATTGTCGTAGGAACGATTCCAATATTTAATGATCAGGTTCTGTTGTGCTTGAGAGCTATCGAACCCAGGAGTAATTATTGGACATTGCCAGCTGGATTTCTCGAAAATGGAGAAGGTATAGCAGATGGTGCTATTAGGGAAACACAAGAAGAGGCGATGATCACCCCGAATATAGGGCCGCTACTTTCTATTATAGATGTTGTTCATGCCAATCAAGTGCATATTTTTTTTAGAGCAACATTGGATAATTTACAATTCTCACCAGGAATCGAGTCGTTAGATGTAAAACTGTTTACACTATCTGATATTCCATGGGAGCAAATTGCTTTTGAAACAGTTAGAATGACATTGAAAGCTCAAATAGAAAAAGAAAACAATGACTTTAATCCAATATACAAAACAATAGATTAGAGATTTTTGATCAGACAATTTATTTTAAAAAGGTGTGAAATAAAATGACATTTTTAGTGGGAGAAAATTGCATTAAATGCAAATTAGGTGACTGCGTTGAAGTCTGTCCTGTCGATTGCTTCCATGAGGGTCCTAATATGCTTGTCATTAATCCAGATGAATGCATAGACTGTGCCTTATGTGAGCCTGAATGCCCTGTAGATGCAATTTTTGCAGATGATGAAATACCTGATGGACAAGAAAATTTTCTAGAAATTAATCAAGAATTATGTGAAGTATGGCCTGTTATTTCTCATGCTCCGACTCCTCCTGATGATGCTGATGAATGGCGGGAAGTGAAGAATAAGCTTCAATATCTTGAGAAATAATTAAAATTGAGAATCTAATTGAGCCTTCAGGGATTCTGCTTCCATGTAACCCACGATCATTTCTCCCGAATCAGTTATCATTGTTGGTGTGCCTCGAACATTAAATTCCAATCCAGTCCTATAATGAGTGTTCACTGGATCATCTAAACAGTTCTGTGATGTAAGCGATGTTCCTTTTTTTGCTCGTGTCATGGCTTTCAATCTATCATCACTGCACCACACTTGTTTGGCTTTATCCCAGCTCTCTGTATCGGGTCCAGTTCTTGGGAAGAACAGATATCGGACTCTAATGCCTTGATCCATGACTTGCTTGATCTGATTGTGAAATTTTCTACAATAACCACAATCGATATCGGTAAAAATAGTCACAGTGTGATCAAAATTATCAGGTGTAAAAATAACCATTGATTGCTCATCAATTTGCTTTAATAAATTAACTCTCGATTCAGCTCTTAATCCTTCTGTTAAGTTTTCACTGGTTTCCATGTCATAAATATCGCCTCTCAAGATATACTTTCCATCTTTTGAGACATAACCCACACTCGTACCAATGGAGACTGAATATATTCCTGGTATTTCAGATTCCAACACAGTTGCCTCAGGCATAATCATAGAAAGCTCTTCAACAACTCCTATGCTTGATGATGTATTTCCATTATTTTCCTCAACTTCACCAGAAGAGAGGTCACTAAGAAAAGTGAGTGCAAAAAGTAATAAACTAATTTTTATAGAATTCTTCATATCATAAGTATTGTAGAATATTTATCCTCTTGGGTGATGTTTTTCATGCAAATCTTTGAGTCTAGCTTGTGCTATATGAGTATAAATTTGAGTTGTGGATAAATCACTATGACCTAAAAGCATTTGAACAACTCTAAGATCTGCACCGTGATTAATTAAATGTGTTGCAAAAGCATGTCTGAGTGTATGGGGTGACAAATGAACCTCAATATCTGCCTTTTTAGAATATTTTTTTATCATCTGCCAAAATGCCTGCCTGGACATTGCATCAGAAGTTTTTGTAGGAAATAAATAATCTGTTTGTCGATCGCCAATGATCTCATGGAATGCTGTATCCAGATATTTTTTTAACCATCTTTGAGAAATAGTACCTATGGGAACTAATCTTTCTTTATCTCCTTTACCAACAACTCTAATAAAGCCTTGATTTAAGTTCAGTTGATTTTTCTTTAATTTTACTAACTCTGTTACACGCAAACCAGTGGCGTAAAGTAATTCCAACATAGTTCTATCCCTGCATCCCAAGGGTTTTTTAGCTATAGGCGCCTTAATCAACCTAAGCACTTGTTCTTCAGAGATTATTTGCGGTAAGGATCTACCTATTTTTGGCATAGATACTTTCTCTGTAGGATTGCTGACAATTAACTCTTGATGAAAAAGATACCCATAAAATCGTCTAAATGAAGATAGCATTCTTGCAGAAGACCTTGAGCTTGAACCATTTTTTGCTCTTTCAGAAATATAATCCAATAGGTCTGCTCTAGAAATATTAATTAAAGTAAAGCCTTTCTTGATAGTCCAATTCTCTAGCCCACTTAAATCGGAACGATAAGCATCCAATGTTGCTTTTGATAATCCTTGTTCTAACCAAATTGAATCAATAAAATTATCAATAGTGATTTTAGATTGAAAATCTTCTTTACTCATTTTTTTCATGGTATTAGAGTATGTATCATATATTTATATTAATAAATAAACTGATGAAAAGTCTTTCTTTATATATATTTGGCTCTTGGGCCTGGTTTGTCTTTACAATTATTACTTTAGGAATGATTGTTTGCTTTCCATTTACTAGAAATTTTGAATCAACTAGAAATTTAGCTAAAAAATCTTGCACCTTGATTATTAAGTTATTAAAACTGAATCTAATTGTCGAAGGAGAAGAGCATTTATTAGATAGACCCACAATTGTTGTTGCCAATCATGCAAGTTATGCCGACCCTATGATTCTTGCAGCCGCATTGCCTTCTAACTTTGCGTATGTTGCTAAAAAAGAGCTGGGCCATATTCCCTTTGCTGAATATGTGTTAAGTAAGTTGGGGACTCATTTAGTTGATCGGGTGAACCCTAGAAAAGGTGCCGAAGATTTCAAAAAAATTATGGCTAGTAATAAATTATCAGACTCAATTATTTTTTTTCCTGAAGCTACATTCCTTAAAGATGAAGGATTATTAAAATTTAAAAAAGGGGCTTTTTTAACCGCCATTAAGAATGATGTCCCTGTTATACCCATTACTATTTCAGGAAGTCGTGAATTTCTAAGATCGGAGAGTTGGCTTCCGAAAAAAGTTACTTTGGTGATTTCTATATCACCACCTATTGAAACAAAAGACAGAAATATTACTGCTGATGAGATTTCCATGCAATCAAGAGAAATGATACTAAGCAAACTGGATGAACCAGACTTAAATCATAAGTCTTTTAAAGGTTAATCGGATACCTCCACCCTATCTGATACATAATCCAGCCAAGCCTCTGCATTTCTTTTATTTGTATCCGTTCCAAGCTCAACAGCTTTAGTAAAAGACTCTACAGCCTCTTGATACTCATTTAATTCTGTATGCGCCATGCCTCTTAAAATATAAACATCCCCAATATTCTCAAGATTAAGATCTTTCAATGCTTGGGTTGTTGCCAACTTTATTCCATCCCAATCACCTTTCTCATTTAAAAGCATAGCTTTCTGAATATAAAGCTTGCCCTCATTAGTCAGTGAAGCCAAAACATCTATCACAGAAATTGCTTGATCAAATTCTCTAGCAGCTGTCCAAGCTCCTAAAAGTAACCTGAGATTATCCTCATCTGTATCGATTAAACCGGTATTCATATTTTTTTCGATTATTACAGCCGCCTGATAAGGTATTTCAAGATACAAACTTAATCTTGCAAGATTCTCTATGGATTCTTTTTTGCTTAATGCATCATTTTTATAACCCAAACTTAAGGCCGCCAATGCATCAGTGTCTTTTTGCATTTCCATATAAGCTCCAGCCATTGTTTCCCAATATTTCTCTTTTTCTGGCCAATACGTTGAGAGTGACTTTACAACATTGATGGCCTCTTCAAATCGTTGATTTAAAAATAAAATAGCCACTTCAAGTTGCAACCAACTTTCTTTAGGTTTTAAGGATTTTTTATTCGCTATATGAATATAAGGAAGCGCTTCTAATGGTTCGCCTTTTTGAAAATAGGCTATGCCCATCATTATATATGATTCAGCTGCTGGATCAGCTTCATGCTTATAAAACCTCATCAGAGAATCAACAGCTAAATCCCATTTTTCTTGTGAGCCGTAAAGGCTGGCAAGGTTAAAAACTGTACTTTGTTGCTGAGAAGAAGAAAGCCTATTTAGGTCCACACATTTTTTAAATGCATCAATCGCAGCATCAGTATCATTTCTATTAACATGCACAAAGCCCATAAACTGATAAATAACAGCCTTCTCATAGACTGATAAATTCCAATCCAACATAATTTCTAAATTTTTCAAAGCACCATCGTAATCTGAATCTCCGAAACGATCTGCTACACCTTCCAATTTATAATTAACATTACGGGACATCTGCTGCCCTGAATCAGGTCTTACAGAGACCACTCTGTCTTCCCTAAGGGGATGGTATAGCTCCAATTCTTGGGAAAGTAAATCAACTGAGAAAAAAGAAAGTAAAATAAATAAAAATAATGCTGTCCTATTTCCAGGTAGTGAAATCACTTTATGTAACCTATGCATTGATTTTAAATTCGAGAGTTTGAACGGCTTTTCTTTCAACAGGAACGCCATTAATAATTCTAGGCTTAAATTTCCATTTCAGTACCGCTCTAATAACATTCCTATCAAACATTCTTTTAGGTACAGATTCAATAATTGAGGCACCTCTTACACTTCCATCAGAAGCAATAGTAACCTCAACAACAACATATCCCTCAATACCCTTAGCTAAAGCCTCTCTTGGCCACTGAGGATCAATTCTTACGATTGGAAGTACATCGCCTTCAGCTAATGGATTGCCCTGCCAGTTGCCTAAAAAAGGTCCCCCTCCAGCAATGGTTGGTAAATCTATATTAGGAATCTCTATTTTAATTTTATTAACAGTTGGTTTTGCTTGTTTTTCAACAATCAGCTTGGGCGGTGGTGGTGGCTCTTTTGGCGGTGTAGGTTTTTTTGGTTTTACTCTATCTTTAAAACTTAGATTTTCATCGTCTTTAATTCTAATGAATTCCATGATTTGTCCTTCATTAGAAGCTCTGTAATCTTGTTCTCCAGAATCAATTAAAGCTTGCATCAAAAAAAATAGAGATAAAGAGATAATAACACCTAATATCATTGCAGATAGATATCTCATTTCAGGCTTAAACGTTAATGAAAGTGTATTCATGAATTCTATTTTTCCTGTGCAGAAATAGAAACCTTAGCTATTCCGCTTAATCTTATCTGGTCCATAATGTCTATAACTATGCCTGTAGAAGCTAGTTCATCAGCAACAATTACAACACTGCTTTCAGGATTTTCTGCGTGAGCGGCTTCCATAAGAATTCTTACTGTTTGCAATTCAATAGGATTCTTATTCATCCAAATTTGATCATTAGGTGATATGGCTATAAGAATATTCCCTAATTCTGATCTGGAAGCGGTTTCAGCTTCTGGTCTATTGGGATCTATTCCTGTTTCTTTAATAAAAGAAGTAGTTACAATAAAAAAGATTAGCATAATAAACACTATATCCATCATAGGTGTAATGTTTATTTCGCTATCCTCTTCTTCTCTTTTTCTTCTTCTTAACATGATTTATTTTTGTGCTGCTAGTGAAACATTCGAAGCACCTGCTAACCTAGATTGGTCGATTACTTTAACTAAAAAACCAGCATCGGCATCTCTATCAGAAACAACCACTACAGAAGCTTGAGGTTTAAGTGCTAGATTTGTCTCAATATTTGCTCTCACTGCATCCAAGTTAACCAAACGATCTTGAACAAAAACTTCGCCTTCAGCTGATATACGAACAGAAATGACATCTGATTTCTTTTGTTCCTTAATTGGAGATTTGGTTGGTCTATTAACATCAATAGAAATTTCTTTAACAAAAGAGGTGGTAACTATAAAAAAAATGAGCATGATAAACACAATATCCAACATAGGAGTTATATTGATCTCACTTTCATCGGATTTCTTTTTGAATCGTCTTCTCATATTTTCTATTCCATCATTAAATGATCAGCCACTTTGTCGATCTCATCATCAGCTTTTCTTTTTAGTATATTAGCGATATATAAGCCCGATATAGCTGCCACCAAACCTGCCATAGTTGGAATCGTTGCCTGTGATACACCACTTGCCATTAATCTGGCATTTCCTGTACCAAAAAATGTCATCACATCAAACACTTTTATCATTCCTACAACGGTTCCAAGCAAGCCAAGTAAGGGTAGGATCTGCATCATTGTTTCAATAGTCAGGATGAATCTTTTTGAATTTATTGATAATTCAGAAATCATTTGGTCTCTAATTTTTTTTGAGTACCAATCAATCGCTGGATTCATTTTATTCCATTCATCAGTAGTATTTTTTATACTCGAAGGTAGAACATAATAAAAAAACCAAAAACGTTCTATGATTAATGTCCACATGATTATAGTCACTAACAAAATACCCCATAAAACAGGTCCACCTGCTTCAAAAAAAGTTCTGATATCATCAAAAACAGAAATAAATATAATTAGGAGTAGAGCACTGATAAAAAATAATAAAAACCAGACCTCTTTACCTTTAAGGTATTGCTGTGTTTTATATATCAGGGGATGTTTCATCAAACTCATGATATGAAATTACTTTTTAGTAGCATTTCTCGCGATTAAACCAGCGCTTTGTTCCTCAAGAATTTCGATCAAAGAGCCACTCCAACTCGTTAAAATGCTATGAAGAAAGACTAAGGGTATTGCAACTATCAACCCAAGCATTGTTGTGACTAAAGCTTGAGATATTCCACCAGCCATTAATTTGGGGTCTCCAGTACCAAAAAGTGTCAGCGCTTGGAAGGTTAAAATCATTCCTGTTACAGTACCTAATAAACCTAACAAGGGAGCAACTGCAGCAAAAACTTTAATAATACTATGATACTTTTCTAACTTAGGAACCTCTTTCAATATCGCTTCGTCTACTTTCAATTCAAGTGATTCAATATTAATACCTTCATTCTTATCGTAAACAGATAAAATTCTTCCCAAAGCATTGTCTTGAGAAATACTCTCATTTGAAAGCTGGCGATCTATTGCCTCACCTTCTTGTTTAAGAATCTTAAATCGCCAAACAGATAATGCTAAACCTATAAGCCCAATTAAAATAATAAAATATCCAACCGGTCCACCTGAACTAATTCTCTCACTAAGTCCCGGTGCCTGAATTAATAATCCAAGGATTTGCCCTCGACTAGGGTCAACAGCCATTGTTACAAAGCCCTCATCTGCATCAAATAAATCATCTGCCATAGATCTGTATCTTCTTGCAGGTTGCCTAGCTAGAACTTGTAAGGTTTGTGTTTCTGGTACAAATTTCAAAAAGAAATCTTCAGTAATAGCATTGAAGACTCCCACTCTAACAATTTCAGCATCAGATATAGATCCTCCAGGTAGGACAACTTGGCCATCAAAACGATCAACTCTTCCTGATTGAGTCATTTCTTCAAGCATAGACACGATTAAGGTCTTCATTTGATCAATTGAAGGTAATCCTTTATTTTCAACCAATTGTGTCAGAGATTCTTCTCGCTTAGGGAACTGGAGTGAGACTATTGAATTCTTAACTGTGGCTATAACTTCACCAGTAACTTGCCTAAAGACTCCAAAAAGCTCACCAAAGTTTCCAATACGAATTCTGAGTGTATCTCCAATTTCTTCAAGAGTTTTTTCATTATCTTCAAATTCTTTTTGCAACCTTACACTTCGATCTTCTTGATCTTGAAGTCTTTTCTTAGCATCTTTAAGTAGTGATTCTTGTTGATCTCTTGCCTCAATAAATTTTCTTTCTCTTTCGGTGTTTTCAATGCTGGTTTGAATACTATTGTTACGAGTTATTTCAAGCAATTTCTGCATTGTTTCAATGTTTCTCAGTTTCTCCAAAATGATAGGATCAATAACAACTTCCTTTTCCTCTTGAGCCACCAATTGCATATTAAAAGCCATCAAGACTACTAAAATAGATACATATTTTATTTTAAAGATTTTCATCTAACTACACCAGGAGCTTCAATAGGAAGTTCGATAAGATCAGGAGTCACTTGTTTTTTTGCAATTTTTAAGCCTTGCTTAACATAATCTGTATATTTTCTAGGAAGATCTTCCCATTCTTGTAACTCTTTATTCCAAAACCCAGTTTCTTCTTGATCTGGTGTTTGATAGGTAAGTGAAGTCCTACCTATTCTCAAGAAATCCACTTGTCTATTCTCGCCATCAATTTCAAGAAATCCAATATAGGCTTCAATATCAGATCCATAACTAGTCTCAATCTGATAAGCATCCATGATTTGTCTGTATTTTTCAGAAACTGTGATATCAGACTGATCCATAATAATTCTCAGTCTAGCAATTCTTTGCTTTCTTTCATCTAATAGAAATGGAATATCCAGATCGATAAACTTATCAAGAGTATCAATACTCTCCAACATTAAGGGGACAATGCCTCTTTCTATAATTGCAAAATCAATCAATTGTTGATTAATGTCTTTGATTTGAAATTCCTGATCTGTAATCAATCTTTCAACGTATTCATTGTATGCAATAAGTCGATCAATCTGTTGCAAGACCAACCGATACTCGCCTAGCAATTCTTGTGTTTGATTAGATAGATTAGAAATCTTAACTTGTGATTGTTGTGAATCTTGTGATGTAGTGCTTTGAACTACAAGACTATCGCCCAATATATCAATTGGATTAGGCAATATTATTTCTTCTTGATTGTCAGACTGAGAATACGATGTAGCTCCTATAAAAAGGACTACAGTGGCTATAAGATATACATAGCTTTTCTTTTTTATTTTTTCAAGCATCACAATATTTTCAACCCAAAGAGTTAATCTTATTAATCACAAGAGCACTCCACTAGTGCAACTTATCAGAAAGAAGGCACCAATTAAAGTTTCTAGGGAAGACTGTATATGATTATTTGCATCCATTAAATCACCAATAAACTACATATTACTGTAGTTTGGACCTCCCCCACCCTCTGGTGTTATCCAGTCTATATTTTGACTCGGGTCTTTGATATCACAAGTCTTACAATGCACACAATTCTGAGCATTAATCTGGAATAATTTTTCACCTTCTTTTTCAACAATCTCATAAACACCAGCAGGGCAATATCGTTGTGCGGGCTCATCATAAAGTGGAAGATTTTTCTTTATAGGAATGGAAGCATCTTTTAATATTAAGTGGCAAGGCTGATCTTCCTCATGATTCGTACTTGATAAGAATACTGATGATAATTTATCAAAAGATAATACTCCATCTGGCTTTCTGTAATCTATTCTTGACATTGTATCTGCATTCTTTAGACATGCATGATCAGGTGTCATATGATGCAAGGTAAATGGAAGCCTACCTCTGAATATCAGTTGATCTATGCCAGCAAATAAGACACCAATTTTAGTTCCAAATTGATGTATTAAGGGTAAAAAATTTCTGGCTTTAAAAAGCTCTTTTTCCACCCAAGAGGACTTAAATTGTTTCTCATAGTCTTCTAAGTCTTTCATTGGTGATTCTTTCGTAATCTCTTGAAAAATACTTTCAGCGGCTATCATTCCTGATTTCATAGCTGTATGAGTGCCTTTGATTCTAGGAAAATTAAGTGTACCAGCATTATCGCCTACGATTAAGCCTCCTGGAAAGCTCATCTTAGGTCTTGACTGATGACCGCCTTTTATTAAGGCTCTTGCACCATAAGATACTCTTGCCCCCCCTTCCAAGTAAGTCTTGATTGATTGTTGATGCTTCCATTGCTGAAACTCTTCATAAGGACTAATGTGAGGATTTTCATAGTCGAGAGGTACAATATACCCTATGAAAACTTGGTTGTTCTCAGCATGATAAAAATAAGAGCCTGACAAGGTATCACTTTGAGCTGGCCAACCCATCGTATGCATAACTAAACCTTCTTGATGCAATGATGGATCAATATCCCATACTTCTTTGAATCCAATGCCATAGTGTTGGGGATCTGAATCTTGGTCTAAGTTAAACTTTTGAATAAGTTGCTTCCCTAAATGCCCGCGACAACCCTCCGACAGAATAGTATAAGTGGCTTTTAAATCAATGCCTGGCTCATAACTGTCTTTATTAACTTTATTCTTATCAATTCCCATATCACCAGTGGTTACCCCTATAACAATATCATTCTCATAGATAATTTCTGACGCTGTAAACCCAGTAAAAATATCGACTCCCAGGCCTTCAGCATATTCTCCTAGCCATCGGCATAGGTTACCCAAACTAATAATATAATTTCCATGATTATTAAATGTAGGAGCTAATAGAAGTGGGACTGAAATGGATGATTTTTCATTAAGAAAATATCTCACTTCATCTTTTACAACGGATGTCTTTATTGGGGTATCTTGTTCTTTCCAATCTGGTATCAATTCATTTAATGCCTTAGGATCAAATACATTTCCTGAAAGTATGTGAGCCCCAACCTCAGAACCTTTCTCTATCACACAAATATTAAGTTCTTTTGATTGATTGTTGGCTAACTGTTTCAATCGAATGGCTGCAGAGAGTCCTGAAGGACCAGCACCAACAATAACTACATCGTATTCCATCGATTCACGTTCCACTCAAAGCTCCTAAAATAATTGGTAATATTGCAGTATGAATATTACCGTATTACGATTATAAATACTATTTAGTGAGGGATTATAAGCTATTTTTATAGTTCCAAATGAAAGATTAATTACATACAAAACCATATAACCTATAATGCTATGAGTATTTTTATAAAATAAAAAAATATAGGTTCATTTATGGCTGGAAAACTCATACTCTGTAGGCATGGTCAAAGCGAATGGAATTTATCAAATCGCTTCACTGGCTGGGAAGATGTAGACTTAACTGAGAAAGGTGAAAAAGAAGCAAAGGATGCAGGTCTTAACCTAGCTAAAGAGAATATTTCATTTGATGTTGCATATACATCGCTTTTAAAAAGAGCTACAAGGACTCTATTTATAATTCTTGAAGAAATGAATCTTACATGGATTCCTGTTACCAATGCATGGGAATTGAATGAGAGACATTATGGTGCCCTACAAGGTCTTAATAAATCTGAAGTCGCAAAAGAATATGGAGAAGATCAAGTACAGATTTGGCGAAGAAGTTATGACATCCCTCCTCCTATGATTGAAGATGATGACCCAAATCACCCTCGTTTGGATAACAAATACCATGGAATAGATAATGTGCCATGCGGTGAAAGCTTAAAAGACACGCTCAGTCGAGTTCGACCTTATTGGCAAGACATTATTGTACCCTCTCTACTAGGGAATCAAGACACACTCGTTGTAGCTCATGGTAATAGTTTGAGATCTTTAATTAAAATGATTGATGACATTAATAATGAAGATATTGTCGAGTTGAATATTCCAACAGGAATACCATTGTTATATGAATTTAATGAAAATCTAAAGCCAGTATCAAAAAGATTCATTGGGAATCAAGAAATAATCGAAAAAGCTACTAAAATGGTTGCCAATCAAGGAATGGTTAAAGAATGATTTATAGTATTGATAAAAATACACCAAAATATGATGCCTCAAATTTTATAGCTGAGAATGCAACAATCATTGGTAAAGTAAATCTAAATAGTGATGTCAGCATATGGTTCAATGTGGTTATACGTGGCGATAATGACCCTATTAATGTTGATCAAGGAACTAATATACAAGATGGGTCTATATTGCATACTGATATTGGAGCTCCATTAACTATAGGGAAAAATGTAACTATAGGGCACAAAGTAATGTTGCATGGATGCAGTATTTCAGATAATTGTCTAATAGGAATTAATAGCACTATCCTAAATCATGCAAAGATTGGGAAAAATTCAATTGTTGGTGCCAATTCTTTGATTACTGAGAATAAAAGCTTTCCAGAAAATTCACTGATTATGGGATCGCCTGCTAAAGTTATAAGAGCTTTGGATAAAAAAGAAATTAAAATGATTCAGTATTCTGCTGAACATTATGTGGAGAATGGAAAACGATTTATCAAATCCCTCAAGTCCGTCTAATTCTCATTAGACCTTCTTGAGACATCGAGGCAATTAAGGTTCCATCTCTAGAAAATATCTGAGCTCTTGCAAAACCTCTGGCACCTATGGATCTAGGACTCTCATAGGCAAATAACATCCATTGATCAACCAGTGAAGTCTTATGAAACCACATCGCATGATCCAAGCTCGCCATTTGGAATTTATTTTGCATTAAATTGGTTCCATGAGGAAGAATCGCTGTTGTCAATAAATCGTAATCAGAAACATAAGCGAGTAAAGCTTGATGCATGACAATGTCATTTGGTATATCGCCCTTTGCTCTTATCCAGCTATGTTTGATAGGTTCTGTAGTTTCATTTAATAGAAAATGAGGTGTCTCAACTGGCTTAACTTCAAAAGGCCTTTCACGAGTTAACATTCTTCTAATCCTTAAAGGAAGTTTTTCTACCCATTCAGGCTTAATGAGATTAATTAAGTCATCAAGTTCTTCGGGTGGAGCAACATCGGGCATATCAAATTGATGCTCAAGACCTTCTTCTGGCACTTGAAAAGATGCGGTCATATTAAATATTTGTTCTCCATGTTGCACCGCGATCACCCTTCTATTGGAGAAGCTACCTCCATCACGAGCTCGATCAACTTCGTAGACAATGGGTGCCTCAAAGTCTCCTCTTCTCAAAAAATAAGCATGCAAAGAATGAACGTTTCTTTCTTCCACAGTTCTGCTAGCTGCCATCAATGCTTGACCAAGCACTTGTCCTCCAAAAACCTGAGGACTACCAATGTCCTGGCTCTCGCCTCTAAAAATATTTTTCTCAATATTTTCTAAATCAAGCAAACTCACCAATCGCTCAATCGATGTGTCTAGGGTATTATCTTGATTCATTAGGATTTCAAATAATAAAAAGAAACTGTCTCTGCAATGCAAGCAGGTTTAGTTTGACCTTCTATTTCAACAGTTGTTTGACCAATCACTTGAATAGCCTCTGATCTTTTTCTTGTCATCTTGATAGTAGCACGGGCTCTGATTTTGCTTTCCACTTGAACCATATTCATAAAACGGACCTTATTGACTCCATAATTTATAGCGTTTTTAAGATTGCTAAATGCAATAAAGTCTGCAGTCATTGCAGGAATCATTGCCAGTGTTAGATAGCCATGAGCTATAGTTTTACCATCAGGCATTTCTTGCTTGGCCCTTTCAACATCTGTATGAATCCATTGATGATCATTAGTGGATTCAGCAAATTGATTGATTTGTTCTTGAGTTACCTGATACCACTTAGAAATACCAATTTCCTCACCCTCTAGTGCTTTCAAATCTTCAAATTTTTCTATCGAATGAGTCATATATTGATTAAGCTTTAACCGGTCCAATATTATTTAAAAACTCCATTCTGGTTGCTTCAACGCTTCTGAAGTTACCTAACATCATGCTGGTCACCATATCCACACCTTTCTTATTAACTCCTCGAGTAGTCATACAAGCATGTCGGGCAACAACCACAACACCAACTCCTTTAGGTTGCAAAGAATCATTAATGCATCTAGCTATCTGTGCTGTCATTTTTTCTTGCACTTGGAAACGTTTGGCATAGGCATCCACAACTCTGGCTAATTTACTAATGCCAACAACTTTCTTATTAGGCAAATAGGCCACATAAGCTTTGCCTGTAATCATGGCAATATGATGCTCACAATGGGACGTAAACTCAATACCTCTCAAGGTGACCATTTCATCGTAATCCTCAACTTCTTCAAAAGTTCTTTGCATGAACTCATCAGGCTCTTCATTGTATCCACTAAACCAGTCTTTATAGGCTTTAGCTACTCTTTTAGGAGTATCAAGCAAGCCTTCACGGTTGGGGTCATCTCCTGCCCATTCAATTAATGTCTTAACAGCTGCCTCTGCATCTTCTTTTGAAGGACTGTTTTTAATTTCACTCATTTTATTCCTCTAAAAATTTATAATTTATAGAATTATGGAAACCATCCTCTCATAGTCGAAGTACAATTTCACTCAAATCCTTTATGGATAGTTCGTATTAATTAGTGATTTTGGATTCTCAGGTTTTATCAAAAGAGTATCCATTAGCATCAGAGTATCTCTCGGACTATTGTTTTGAATCAATCTATTATCATTGGACACAGTTTTAAAAAATAATGGTTCATAGATGGAACAAAGAGGCTCAGGCAGTCCGTCTTTTGGACTGATAAACAGTGTTGCCACTTTTTCTTTATTTCTATTCTGAATTAACTGGTCAATGGTTTCTGTATCAAGATAAGGCATGTCACAAGCCACAATCAGCCAAGCAATATCTGGATAAGAATTAAAAGCAGATAAAATACCTGCCATTGGTCCCGAGTTTTGATTTTGATCAACGATCAATTTAAATTCAGCTCTTTTCGCCTCTTCTTTCTGATCCGCCCTTACAGAGACAAACACTTCTTGCAATGAATGTTTCAATAAATCATAGATTTTTTCCAAAGCTGTTTGATTGCCATCAGATATGAGAGCCTTATCTCTTCCCATTCTTTTGCTATATCCACCTGTTAGAATTAGTCCATGGATCTTTGTTTCCATAATGATCTGATTAACCAATATCTCTTTTTCCACCAGATTTCTGCTCCAAAGCTACATCTGTAATCACAATTTCATGAGAAAGTGATTTACACATATCATAAATTGTAAGAGCAGCCACACTAGCACCGGTCAAAGCTTCCATTTCAACTCCTGTTTTATGTTCTATGCTGACCTTACAATTGATTATCAAATCTCCAGCTTGATTAGTATTAATTTCAATCTTGCAAGAATCCAAACTCAAAGGATGGCAAAAAGGAATGAGTTCATGTGTTTTTTTTGCTGCCATCGTTCCTGCCACTATGGCTGTATCAATCACTGGGCCTTTCTTAGTAATCAGTTCGCCATCAGAAAATATTTCCTTTACTTCTTTTGGCAACTGAACTCTTGCTGATGCAGTTGCTATTCTCAGGGTCACTTTTTTATCTGATATATCGACCATAGTAGGTCTATTCTTTTTATCCACATGGGTAATCATTTCATTAATCTCAACGGATTCATTTAAATAAATCTTATTATAGCAATAATGTCATAACTGAAACCTTAATCATGAAGTTATTTATTATCTAGAACGAGTATTTACTATATTTAGTTTATAATGCTTACAGATAATCATTGGGAATTCCATGGGATCAACTTTATTTGAAAAGATTTGGGATCAACATTCGATCTGTGACTTGGGTGATGGCAACGAATTAATTTATATTGATAGAATATTTCTTCACGAACGTACAGGAAGTATTGCTCTTAAAAGCTTAGAAGAAAGAAAGGTGCCTATAAGAAATCCTAATCAAGTTTTTGCAACCATAGACCATATTGTTGATACATTTCCAGGTAGAGGTGATAAGACACTTATGCCTAGTGGGTCAGATTTCATTAGATCTTTAAGAGCTTCAGTTAAAGGAACTAAAATCCATTTTTTTGATATTGATGACCCAAATCAAGGAATAGTTCATGTTGTCTCACCAGAACAAGGAATTGCACTACCAGGCATCACCTATATCTGTCCTGACTCTCACACATGCAGTCTGGGAGCACTTGGAACACTTGCTTGGGGAGTTGGTTCTACAGAGTGTGAACATGCTTTAGCAACAAATACTCTGATAAAGAAAAAACCAAAACTTATGAAGATCATGGTTGATGGAATTTTACCATTAGGGGTAACTTCGAAAGACATAATACTCCACTTAATCTCGCAACATGGTGCAGATGGGGCCAAAGACCATGCAATAGAATTTATGGGATCAGTAGTTGAAAATCTAGAGATTGAATCGAGACTAACACTTTGCAATATGGCAGTTGAATTTGGAGCAACTACTGGGATTATTGCTCCTGATAATAAAACAATTAGTTATCTTGAAGGAAAAGCATTCTCACCAGAAGAAGATTTTAATAAAGCTAAACATTATTGGTCTGAATTAAAGACCGATCAAGATGCAATATTTGACAAAACAATCACCATTGACTGCAGTAACATCACGCCCTATGTAACGTGGGGTACCAATCCACAACAAGCAATACCAATAAGTCATTCGATACCCTTTGTGGACCAAATTAAAAATAAGAATGAAAAAGAATCGATGATTAGGGCGCTAGAATATATGGGTTTGGAGCAAGGTCAGAGCATCAACAATCAGAAAATTGATGCCGCATTTATTGGTTCGTGTACAAATAGTAGAATTAGTGACTTAAGATCTGCAGCTAAAATCTTAAAAGATAAAAAAATAGCAGATAATATAAGAGCAATATGCGTGCCAGGATCTTCACAAGTTAAAAAACAAGCTGAGGAAGAAGGACTCGATAGGATCTTTAAATCAGCAGGATTTGAATGGAGGGAATCTGGTTGTTCGATGTGTTTTTTTGCTGGCGGTGAAAGTTTTGGTGAAAATCAGCGGGTCATCTCAACCACAAATAGAAATTTTGAAAATAGACAAGGTAAATCAACAAGGACTCATCTTGCTTCCCCCATGACAGTAGCAGCATCAGCTATTGCTGGAAAAATATCGGATGCAAAAAGCATTGGCATAGAACAATGAAATCATTTAAAACCTTCTCTGGAATTGCAGCACCCTTGATTAGAGTCAATATAGACACGGATGCTATCATCCCTAGTCGTGAAATAAAAACGGTCTCAAAGAAAGGACTGAGTGGAGGTCTGTTTGCTGAATGGCGATATCTTTCATTAGAATCTAGGAAAGAAAATCCTGATTTTATACTCAATCAAGATCCTTTCAAAAAAGCATCCATTCTTGTCACAGGAAATAACTTTGGTTGTGGGTCATCTAGAGAACATGCGGTTTGGGCTCTTAGTGAATGGGGCATAAGAGCAATCATAGCTCCAAGCTATGGAAGCATTTTCTATAGCAATTGCATTAAGAATGGAATTCTCCCAATAGTAATGGATGGGAGGGTAATTTCTTCAATGTCTGAATTCATAAAAGACAATCCAGAAGAAAATCGACTTACAGTTAATCTCATTAAGAATGAGGTTTCTTACTCAAATGAAGTCATTGAAACCTTTGTCATTCAAAAACAAGACAAAGAATTTCTAATAAATGGACTGGATCAAATTGAACAAACTCTCCAGAAAAATTCAATAATCAGTGAATTTGAAACATTGCATAAAAAAACCAACCCTTGGTTGAATGCCTCATAGAAATCTACTGTATAAAGAATAAAGCCTTACTTTCTTTAAATAATTGATTGATTGTTGTTTCTCCTGACACCGACTAAGGATGGTTTAGGTGGATCATTGGCTTTCTTTGAAGGCCAATTTGAACCTATGGGTACTCTTCTTATTTGTTTGAATTCTTTACCGTCAGTTGTCTTAATTAAAAACTCCCTTTCTTCATAGGCCATATTTTTTCTAGTTCCATTAAACAGCCCTGGATGTTGTGGTGTAAGAAACAATGTTTTATGATCTCCGCTAAATTCAAGTCCACAAAGCTCTGATTCTGAAGGACCAATAGCAAAAGGAATGGACAGCCCTATAAATTTACCAGACCTTGGTATGAGCCAGGCACTATTGTTGCCATATATTCCCCGAAGATTACTATTGGAGATATTGCTTCTGTTTTCAACCGTTTGATTTAATTTGTCGCTACCAACGTCCGTAATCATCCATAAATTTCCTTTTCCATCAATTTCAAGGTTATCGGGGTTTGCCCAACCGGATTTATCATCGGATGGTTCTCCCCCCATCAATAAGGTTTCCCAAGTAAAAGTTAATGCTGATGGCGAAGCATTAGTGTCTCTAATTTTTACTATTTGTCCTGGTTGATATGGATCCAAATCTCCACTATTACCAAAGATCTCTTTATTTGGACTGTCGCTCGAACTTACATCAATTGCAGTAAAAGCAAAATAAAGTTCGCCACTCACATTATCAAACTCGCAATCCTCTGGCCTTGGACAACTCGTTGCACCAATTGCATTGGCTGCAAAATGGGCATCAATTAGAATCGCTCCTTGAATTTGTTCTTCATTCTCTCCACTATAAAGATCACCAAGTGTTGGTCCTAAATCAACATAATCATTCTCTAGAGTCTTATTGTCTTCATATGTTTTAACTCCACCTAGTTTTCGATCTGGTTGTGGCATAGAAACAATGGAGCCAATAACCTCGGATGGCAAAACAGGATTGATATTTGTTGATGATGAAAGTGGTATCCATTTACCAGTTCCATCTGAATTAAATTTTGCTGCATACAATATGCCAGCTTCTAAAAGTTTAGAATTTAATTTAGATTTTGGATCAGGGGTACTCTCTTCACTGATGAACTTATAAATATGACCGCCTTTTCTATCACACCCTGAGTACACAGCTATTGGCATATCCTCCTTTGCATTTACTGCAAATGCTTCATGAAAATATCGACCCAACATAGTGTGCTTAGTGCCAAAATCTTCTTTATCATTTGGATCCACTTCAACAGCCCAGCCATACTTATTGCCTGCCAGACCTAATATATTTCCAAAACCATTACCCATACTGGGTACAAAAGGCACAGAATTGGGAGGAAATGATGTGCCATCGCTTCTAACAGGTTCGGGCGTATGGCTTGCATAGTATTCCTCAGCGCTTAAAACAGTACCCCAAGGTGTAGTGGTGCCCGAACAATTCCAGTAACTTCCAAGACACTTGTCCCCTAATCCATCTTCAAAGCCTTGCTTATTTTTCTTAATAAAAACAGAACGAGCAGGTCCAGTTGACTTCGATCTTTTTTCAGGGTCATTGATTGCTCCAGCAATGGATATTCGCCTATCTTTATCAGAATAGGTTCTGATCCAATCACCATTTTTCTTCTTTTTGATTGAAATAACTGATATTCCCATATCTTCAACAGCTTCCATAATAATATCTTTTATTTTATCTTTATCTGGATTGCTATTATCGATAGCCGAAAAATCAGAAATATAACCACCTTTTATATTTTTCAAAACTTCATCGGGTAATTCATATTTCATCACCTTTGGGAAAGTTTCCAGATACGTCTTGAAGTTATCAAAATCTACACACTCATGATTAATAACTAAATAAGCTTCATCTTTGCCAGTCTCAACCAATCCAATATGATCATTATTGAACCCGTAACGAGAATCTCCAACTGGGTCTCCCCAAGAAGCAATGACATTATAAGTGAACCCCTCAGGTAGAATGAGATCATCTTCAATCTCATAAAAGGCATAAGATTCTAATTGCTCTTTAGGCTCTAAGCCAAAAGTAATGTGTGGAATAGATAACTTTAATGGTTTCCAAGAATATTTTTTAATTAAAGCAAGCAGTATTTCACTGGCTTTCTCATTCATAGAATGAGTAAAAGCTAAGCCTGATGATGCCAATGCTATGCCACCACCAAAAAATTTTATAAATTTTCTCCGATCAAATAGTGAATTCATGAAGTAATAGTTTTTATTATTTTGAGATAATTATTTCGTTGAGTTATTTTTTTTGGTTTTAAGAAATGTATTAGAATTAATTATTATTCTTTTTCTTCAAGCCAGAGATAGAATATCATATTACAACAATAATTAAGGGTGCATGATGTCACAGATAGATATATTAATAAGCGAAGTTGGACCAAGAGATGGGCTACAAAGTATAGAAAGCATTATGTCCACTCAAGATAAAAAGAATTGGATCCAAGCGGAAGCAAAAGCAGGCGTTCGAGAAATTGAAGTTGGTTCTTTTGTACCAGCAAAATTATTGCCTCAAATGGCTGACACAGCAGATCTAGTTCGCTATGCAAAAACAATTCCTAATTTAACTGTAGCGGCATTGGTGCCTAATTTTATAGGCGCAAAAAATGCAATTGATGCTGGTGTTGATAAAATGTGCCTTCCTCTGTCAGTCAGTGAAACGCACAGTAAGGCAAATCTTAAAAAAAATCACAGCCAAGTTCTAGAAGAAGTGAAAATTATTAGTCAATACATAAAAACCTTAGATGAGAATGACAGACCTGAATTTGAGGGTAATCTTTCAACAGCTTTTGGATGCACCCTTGAAGGCAAGGTCTCGGAAAAAGCTGTGCTCAGTTTGGGTGTAAAAATGATGGAATTGGGATGCAATGAAGTGGGTCTATCGGACACAACTGGCTATGCTAATCCTGCACAAATCAAGAGGCTTATTCGATTGCTTAAAAAAGAAGTTGGCAATGAAAATCTTACAAGTGTTCACTTGCATAATACTCGAGGATTGGGACTAGCCAATGCTCTTGCTGCACTAGATGAAGGTATTACTACATTGGATTCTTCTCTAGGAGGAATTGGAGGTTGTCCCTTTGCACCGGGTGCCAGTGGTAATATTGTTACAGAAGATTTAGTCTTCATGTTGGAGGCAATGGGTATCAATACAGGTATAGATATTGAAGCCCTGCTTGCAGTAAATCAAATGGTAAAAAAAGCACTCCCAAATGAAGAATTATATGGATTCACCATTGATTCAGGCCTGCCTAAAGGCTATGCAGACGGTGGATGGGGTTTAACTGACTGAATAAATTAAAATTTATACTTAAAGTCTAATAAAGCTTTCTGATAATCAATTTCCATCTTCTTTTTATTATCAAACCAAGAAAAATCTAAAATTACTTTTTTTGATAAAGGGTAACTAATAATCATTTGATGCCCCTTATGACCAGCTCCACCACCACCAAAAGTAGAATCCACTAAAGCGCCAAATACTGCATTCTTCTCAACGTCTTTGTATAAATAAGTTACTTTCCAAAGTTGATTAAAATTGAGCCTAATGCCAGCCTGAAATCCTCTCTCATGATCCTCAGCATCTTTGTTATTAACCATATCTATAAAAAATAAAGTAGGAATTGATCGGGTACCAATTGTTGCTTTTATTTCTGCGGAAATATTCGTGATGTTAAAATTGTTTAAATAATTACCATTAGCATCTATCGGATTTCCAAAAATCTTACCATTCCAAGTTATCTCTGAGGCAGGCCTACCTTTAATTTTATCGAATTTATATTGTGCGAGAGCTACCTTAAAAGAGGTTGTATTATTAAAAGAGTTAGACAATCCAATTTGAAATCCATCAATGGATACTGATTCAGATGATTTCTTGTCATAAGAGAAAACGCCTAATGTTGAAAAGTACATACCTTTTTTAAATTGATAAACCATACCTTCAGGATTAAAGTCTCCATCGAAGATAACCTGACTTTTATTCGATCTAAAAAATGGATTTGATTGCTTCCCGATAACCAATTTTGAATTTTGATCAATAGCATAATCAATATAGAATTGATCCATGCCAATATCACTCAAAGAAAAATCATGGCCAAGTGTTTGATTCGCGGATGTTGAATTCTCTTCAGCGGTAGCAAGCCTAATTTTTATTTCCAGTTTCTCAGTTGGTTTATACTCCGCACCGAGCCTGACTCTAATCCTATTTTGCCTTCGTTTAGTGCCTTTACTCTCATCATCTGTATATTCATAACGATAACGAAAATCATAATTTACCTTAACTGTGTTTTGCTCTGCAGAAACATTGAAGAAGATGAGAGTTGTGATTGCAGCAACTAAGAGTTGTTTCATATATCTACCTACAAGATATTTTCCAAATAATTGTTTACTTTACCTTACTGTCCAAAAAATCCTTTCAGAGCAAAAAAGAAAAGAATTGAAAGTCCAGCACCCACCGGTAATGTCACAATCCATGAAAGAATAATTTTCCCCACTACGCCTAAATTAATTGCACCTATTCCTCGAGCCAAACCAACACCTAGTACTGCTCCAACTAGTGTATGAGTAGTTGATATTGGGAGACCAGTACCTGAAGCTATGACAACAGTTCCAGCAGCAGCTAATTCAGCTGCAAAACCTCTGCTTGGAGTAAGTTCAGTAATAGATCTTCCAACGGTCATCATGACTCTGTATCCCAGCATACCCAAACCCAAAACAATACCAGTAGCTCCAACTATTAAAATCCATCCTGGTACTATTGATTTAGCAGCAACTTCTCCACCACTATCTATCACAGAGAATATAGCTGCTAATGGGCCAATTGCATTAGCTACATCATTGGAACCATGAGCAAAAGCCATTGCACAAGCAGTGAAGATCATCAAGACGGCAAATATTCGTTCAACACCATCAAACATTGCTCCATTTTTTTCTTTTTTAGTATCATCAATTTTTTGTAATAAGAGTGTCCCCATTAAACAAATAATGAGTGCAAAAACAAGAGACCAGGCAATGCTTTGTGAAGTTGAGAAGCTCAAGCCAACATGCTTAAGCCCTTTGAGGAAAGTAACCATAGACACAACAAAACCTGCAAGGAACATGTACATTGGTACATACTTCTTAGCACTCATAAAAGGATCTTCTGTTTGTAGAATTAACTTTTTAACACTAGTAAACAATAGAAAAGATATCGTTCCCGCCATAATCGGTGACACCACCCAACTTGCAACGATGGATGCTACTTTTGGCCATTGCACTACATCGAATCCAATTCCAACAACTGCGAATCCAACTATCGCACCGACAATAGAGTGAGTCGTTGAAACCGGCCAACCAAAATAGGAAGCAATCAAGAGCCATATGCCGGCTGCCAATAAAGATGCAATCATACCAAAAACCAAAAGCTCTGGGGTTTGACTGATTACACCTGAATCAATTATGCCTTTTCTGATGGTTGATGTAACCTCACCACCAGCAAGATAGGCGCCTGCAAATTCAAAGATACAAGCAATTAAAACCGCTTGCGTTACAGTCAATGCCCTTGCACCAACCGATGTGCCCATTGCATTTGCAACATCATTTGCTCCAATGCCCCAGGCCATAAAAAAGCCACAAAAACAGCCCATAATTAGTAAAACTTGACCATAATCTGCTATAACATCAATCATTTCTTATTCCTTATAACTATTTAGATACCAATCTTATTAATACATGCCCAACCGTTTGAGAAATATCAGCCAGCGAACCAATCTTATTAATCACATCATATAAGAACATCACATCCACAGGCGGGTATTCCTTCTCTACTTTAAAAAATTCTGTTCTTAAGGCTATTTCCAATTCATCATTCTCTTTTTCAATGTGTTCCAACTCTGCAACAATGTCTCCAAGCAAAGATGCATCGGATGCACTGAAGCCGGTCCTTTGCATTTGATCTACTTTTTTTACTGCATTGGAAGCTTGATTAGCAGCTTTAATAGCGGCATTAGTGCAATTAATAAAACCTTGTTTAATTTCTTCTGGAATCATCATTTGACGTCCAATCATAACCCCTGAAATATCTTTCGCGGCATTGGGTATTCCATCCATAGTAAAAACTAGGTCCAGAAGATCTTGCCTTGAAACACTCATGAAAAGTGATTTAGGAAGATTGTTACGAATATTATTCTTTATATCATCAGCTTGATTTTCCAATGAAACAATTTCCTTTCTAGACGCTCTAGCAGCTCGCCAGTCATTCTTAGAGACCGCTTTTATAAATTTCTGTAGTTCTTTACTGGCTCTATTGCCAATTTTCATATGCTCCTGTAAACCAGAGAATGGAGACTCCGCGAGCATTCCTAAGAAAGTATCATTACCCATTTTTTTACCTCATTTGTATGATTAAGTTACCGTTTTATTAAAATTCATAATTTCTTTTATTCAGTTGTTTCTTTATAAAGATAAGCCAATAAGTCACTTCGGTCATTTTTATTTTTCATTCCAGAAAAAATCATTTTATTGCCTGGTATCAATTCGTAGGGTTTTTCTAACCAACGATCAAGGTTATTAACATCCCATATAAGATTTGAATTTGTTAGTGCTGTCGAATAAATAAAGCCATCACTTTTTGCTGCCTTAGAATTAAAAACTCCAAAGAGATTAGGCCCTATCTTGTGAGGTTCATTTTGTTTAAGTGAATGACAGGCTCTGCATTGAAAATAAAGCTTTCTTCCTCTTTCAGCATCCCCAGTAGTAAGAGCTATTTCAGATTCGGGGTTTAAAAATAATTTTTCTGTTTCTTGATTGTTGGCTTCATCCATTTTTTGATCGCAACCGATACAGATTACAACCATAAGAATTACTAATTTTTTAGTAGAAGCTATCAAGATACAAGAACCCCTCAACAATTAAATTTTATCCATCAATTATATCAATATTTTTGTTGGTTAATTATTCATATTCCACAGGCCCACTATCCTCATTCATATTAAAAGATGAAAGTTCAGAATGTTCATTCATCATTCTTGAGTAATAATCACTAGGTAGTTGATCTATAGTATCTAATTTCACACCTGAGGCATGCCACAAAGTATGTCCCTCAATATCACTCATGTCCATCCATGGCAACCATGGCATAAGAATAGTGGCTGTAAACAAACTAGAAAGAGAAGTAACGCTTTGATCCAAAAATTCATCTAATGGTGCAAACATGGTTAATCGCTGCAACCGAGGTTCCGATAATCCAGGTGGGTATGCAGTTTGATTGTGCATCCAAACTGTTTTGGGGCCAAAAGTCCAATCTAAGATAAGAGGTTTATCCGGCATCTGATCAATGAAAGATGTAGGCCTTGCTCCCATTGAAGATATATTCAATCCTCTACCTAAACTGGCTTTTCTAATATTCGGTAGAACTTGGTTCACTTTCCCAGTAAATGGATTTTCATACTCACGAATCATTTCATTGGAATCAATATCTCTAAAAAAAGTTAGCATATTCCCAAGAATTTCATACGAACCATCTTCTTTTGAAACCACCTTGTAGCTCTCCATGCCTTCAATATTAACCATCGGTATTGGTTGTTCTGAGCCCTTCTGAGCATAAAGGGTACCGTTATAGTGCCATGGTGTTTGATCTATTTCACCTATATTGGATTGCATTCTCATTAAGTTGATTAAATTGTTAAGCGGCAAATTTAAATCTGGAACATTCTTAGGAATCGCTCCATTCATGGCACCTGATGATTGATTGCTCGCCAACAAAGTTGCTGCGCCCAACCCTAATAAAAAATCACGCCTTAGAATTTTTTCTGACATATTTTCCCTTTGTATTTATCTTGATTCTATATGTTCAATGACTTTATCTGCAAGAAATTCTGCAACTAATTGATGGTCTTCTTCGACTCTCCACATAGACCAAGTCCCATTATATTGTGACTGAGTTGGTTCTGTTTGACTTGGGGATCCCATTGTTGGATCGTAACCCAAGTGTCCAAAATGTGAAACATCAAAAGCCAATGAAGGATCTAGATCATTTCTTTTTTGATCCAATGCTGTTTGTCGCTGTGGTGGGTAAGGTTGATCGTTTTGACACCCTCCCATTTCAAAGCAGCAAGCTTCTGTTACTGATGGATCTTGCATACTCTTGCATACAGGATTAACCCAAACACCCCAATAATCTGCAAATGGATGTCCAATTTTGGGATAGGTTTTAAAATCCAACACATTGATTTTAATCCAATTCATATAACCAATTTCTTTAGCGATTTGATTGGGAACTTCAACTAAGTTCAAAACTGAATTTTCCATAATTTGAGGGAAGACAACAACGATATGATTCACATTATTTTTTCTTAATTGATCCAATGCCTCCCAATATCGATACCCCCACTCTCCCTTTGGTCTCTCATTATCTGAATCGTAAAGAATGTTATAGCCAAGATTTTCACCCCTCATTTCTCTTGATCTCTCGATTGATGAGGAAGTTGATCTCCCTACTTTTATCTTTTCATTTTTCACCATATCTCCAAACCAACCACCCAATATATTTTTCGATTCCATTTCAGGGTATTTTTTGAGCAATTGTTTTTTAATATTCTTATTTAAAATCAATGTGTCATTTATTTTTGGATCAAACACTTCATTCAATGAAAGAATTCCATGATTAATCATCAATACACCAGTATTCTCGATTGGAACCTCACTGTTGAGCTCCAATTCAATACCTTTGATGTGAAAGTCTGCCAAGCGAATATCTCTGATCACAGGATTGGGGTTATCCTTATAATTAACCAACGGGTTTGAAATGGGTTCTCCCAATGATCGAGTCCAGTTTTTAGGCTCTGTAGGAAAAGAATTCAACATAAGTTCATTTGGATCGTTTACCCATTCTAGTGAAATAGAAGTTTTATTTGTTTTATTAAATTTCTCTATAATTTTCTTTGCTTCAATAAAAACATCGAATGTTTTTGAGAATCTTGCGCCTGCTGTAGTTAAGTCAATCATAATCATTCGATCAATGTCGAGCTTAAGCAGTCTTTCAACAGGACCATCAACATTGTAACGATCCGCTTCACAAGCATTCCAAGATGGATCGCCTGCGCCACAATAATTAAGCCTTACATCATTACCAATCTTTGAGTAATAAAGATTTCTTGGATTCACTAATTCATATATATCAGGACTGATCCAAGTCATTTTATCCACAATAAAGTCAACGCCCATATTTTTTTCTTTATCTTGAAGTGACAGAGCTAATTGTTCTGTGAGAATTCTTTTTGATTCAGGGTAAGGATCAACACCACCAATACGTTCAAATTCAAAAGAATATTTACCTAATTCTTTAGGTGCATTTCCTGCTTTAAGAATTTGAGACCAATATTCTGGATTCCATATTATTTGATTGTAAACCGGACTATTCTGATCGTATGAGAAAATCTGCATGGTGGATTCCCAAGTTTCTTTTTCTCCAAATGTTTCAAAACCACCATGGGAAACTACTAAAACTCCTATTCGTTCTCCTTTAATGGAATGATTTATTTGATCGCTATATTCAGAACAACCAGAAATAAAAAAAATTAGGCTAATAGGGATTATAAACTTTAATTTGAGTGCAACTCTCGCCTTTAAGATCACAAGCCAAGTGCTCCTGGATTCATTATGTTATTGGGGTCTAAAGATTTTTTAATATCCTGCAAGGCTTTAGCAGCCTCAGCTTGTCTCCCATTCTGATACGGATAGCTTTTTCCAACCTGAAAATGAACAGCACCTAGACTTGAATAGATTTCTTGTACTCTAGTTTTCAGTTCAACAATCAAAGCTCTTCCTGCTGGATTTGCATCATGAGTGGGTAACGTGTCCAAATAATCTTGATCCAAATAGGTTTTATGATAAATCGATCGATCGTCTTTCCAATAAAGAGCAACCTCATATAAAAAAGCATGGGTGGAGTAAGTGACAAACATAGTGCCTGCTTCAACTGAATGTTCTTCCATCGCCTCTTTCTTTTCTGCATAGAGTTCTTCTATACGGTCGTGCATTTTTTGCATTTTAGAAAATGGTAATAAGCCATGCATGGGAACCCAACGCTCGCCTTGCGGTCCCAAGATTGGATGCAAAGGCATAAAAGGCATCGCGCCCATAACAGTTGGAATTGTATTAGCAATCTCTGTTCCAAAGGGACTGATTACTTTTCTGGTTTGAGCAAGTTTGCTTTTAACTTCTGCCGTACTATAACCTTCAGCAACAAAATGTGCTGAGTAATCAAACCCGGTTAAAAATCTCTTTCCTGCTAATGCCATTTTTATCAATTGAATAATTGCTTCAAGAGGGTTTCTAGCTGTTTTTAATACTGCAAAAGCTGCTCTGATTGAATCCATAAATGTTACTTTACCTAATTGGCCGCGTTGTAATTTTGGATCCAAGCCCCAATTACTTGATATTGATTGCTCACGAGCGACAGCCGCCATTCCCTGACTCATAGAGTTATAATTCTTAAACCCAAAAGAACAAGTAAGCGTGTGTGATGGCAACTTAATTAATCTCATGGTTATCTTGGCTTTGACTCCTAATGCGCCTGCATCTCCTGAGAATATACCTGTCAAATCAGGACCATAATTTCTAAAAAACTGAGAGCTATTCTCCATTGATGACGATCCAGTTTTGATCATTTGACCATTGGCCAAAACAACTTCATAACACAAAATAGACTCCGCAGAACCGCCATAAATACCTGATCCCATACTCACACTATTTTGTGATGTAGAGCCGCCAATGGTTGCCTTCAATCCAGAAAATGGACCCCAGAATGGTGTTCTTAGGTTCTTCTCAGCCAAAGTCGCTGCCATTTCAGCCCAAGTAACACCCGCCTCCACAGTGACAAACATATCTTCTTCATTAATTTCCACAATCTTATTCAATCTAGAGGTATCAATAATAATGGAGTTTGGGTCTGTAGGAAGATAAGCATCGGTGTAAGAAGCACCACCTCCTCTGGTCACAATTGAAACCCCCAAACCTGAAGCTATTCTAACTGTTTCTTGAAGCTCGCCTATATTCCCTGGTTGAACAATTGCTATTGGGATCTCAAAAGAACGGTAGACATCCATCGAATAAAATTCAAGTGAATGATCATCAGTCAGAACATAATGTTCACCTATAGCCGCTTTAAGCACCTTAATAACATCTTCTCTGTCTTCACTCATTCCTTATTTTCTCCTATTAATCAATGGACCACATAGATTTATCATCAGGTAAAAACTCTATCGTGGAATTTTCTAACAATAGATTCATCTTCTCGGCATAGTTCTCTTTCCCATTGCCTATCCAACTAAAAATTGTAATTTCTGTTTTAATATTTGCTAGATCGGGTTGAATATCATATCCGATAAGATCCTTTGCAACTAGCTTTAATGCTTCACCAGATTTTAAGGCATCGACTGTTCTTTCATGAACTAAACTGGGGTCAATATCGGGTTCTCTTTTTAAGGCATTAGATTCTTTTGCCTGATGCCATGGGAAAAATAATTCACTATCACGAATAAAATACCAGGCCTTCAATAAATGTTCTCCAAAAACAGATGGAGATAAATCAGGTGCATAATGCTCTGAAAAATCTTCTCGTTCTTCTTTGTTCAGGCACCAAGGTTCTATCAACAGCAATCTTTTAACATTCAAATCTGTGTGCTGACTCAATAAGAGAGCAATTGAACTTGATACACCTAATGAGGCGATCTCTATATTCTTTATTTCAATTGCTTTTAAAGCCTCAACAATCATTTGCATTATAGACTGAGGTGAATAATTAGTAAGATGAGTGGGTCCTGTCTCGCCATGTCCTGGAAGATCAATGAAGATTTTTCTATACTTTGGATTAAATCTATCACTCATATGAATCATGCTTTTTGACGATTGAGAGAAATCATGCAAAACCAACATAATTTCATCTGTTTCATCTCCATCGCTATAATAAAACAATGGTCCTTTTGAAGTCTGGACAAAATTCTTCCTACCAACATTCATGCTGCTATCATCTTGATTCAGAGGACTATTGGATTCATTGGAAAATTGTTTAAAAATTTCTCTTGCTCTATCTTCCAGTGAAGGAGTGTCTGGTAATAGCTCAATTGTTACACTTTTTGATAGTTGCTTTAATCGTTTTGGGTGCTCTGCGATTGGGTCTCCTGCATAATTGAGCAGAAAGGTAGGGGTATTAATTTCTTGGATTCGCTCTCTGGAAGGATACATGAATGCTGCTTGATATGCGGTTTGAGATTTTCCAGTCGATCGCAATAGATCCAAGACATAAGGTTGAATGAATTTAGGATCAGGTAAATCAATATTCAATCTCACTTCTTTTTCTTTTTGAAACCAAGGAAAGAAGATTAATTGTTCTCTGATGCGAGCCCATACCCAAGGTAAATGAGTGCCTTCTGGTGTTGGGGTAAACCACTGGGTATAATGTCGAAGAATTTTTTCTTCTTCATCTGGCTCTAGAACCACAAGTCCATTCACAACCACTGCATTGCAAAGATCAGGGTAGAGCCTAGCCATTTCTGCTGCAATAATAGCTCCAGTATGAAAGCCATAAATGCAAATTTGGTCCAAACCTAGGGCATCAGTAAATTCTTTTAGAGCTTCTGCATACAAAGTTATATCTGGTGTCAGAGTTTCAATATAATCGGATAAACCAAAGCCAGGTGTATCGGGTGCAATCACGGTAAAATCATTGGCAAAATCTTCAATAATTGTGGCTTTTTCAGCGGAAGAAGTTGGACTTTGATGCAACAACAATAGAACTGGGCCTGCTCCAGAAATACGATAATGAACTTGTCGAGAGTCTAGATTGACGAAACGTCTTTGAATGGATATATTTTCAATAAGCTGATACATGTTATCCTTTTATTATAACTCACTTATAGAGAAAGAAAGAATATGGCTATTATCCATAAATCCTTCCCAGTAGGGCCATTGCAGTGCAATTGTACCATCATTGGTGATACTGAAACTCATAAAGGTTACGTTATAGATCCTGGTGGAGATCCAGAACTTATTATGCAATCCATTGCTGTAATGAATTTATCCATTGAAGGCATTTTTCACACCCATGCACACTTTGATCATTTTCTAGCCTCAGCTGAGATTAAAGAAAAAACTGGAGCCTCTATTCATTTACACGACTCCGATCGATTTCTCTGGGATACCTTAGAAATGCAATGCAAATACTTCAATATTGAATACAAACCAACCCCTGCTCCTGACTTTAAAATAGAAGATGGTGAAGAAATGAAATACTGCTCAGGCACCTGTATCCATACTCCTGGACATACGCCTGGGTCAGTCAGTTTCTATTTTGAAAAAGAATTACTTTTAGTCTCAGGGGATACTCTGTTTCAAGGTTCTATTGGAAGGACAGATCTTCCGGGTGGAGATTTCAACCAACTCAAAAAATCCATCCAAAAAAAAATTTACTCTTTGGATGGACAAACCATTGTCATCCCCGGTCATGGACCTAACACATCGATTGGACATGAAATCGAATCAAATCTTTACGTACGATACAACAGTTGATTGATGCTTTGATGAAAATAAGATTCATATTTCTCTCCCTTTTGATTACAGCTTGTGGTGGTGGAGGCGGCTCTTCAGATAATTCTACAAGCACCGCTAAGATTGCACCCAGAATTACCAATTTAAGCAAAAATTACGAGGTTTATGAAAATCAAAATGCTGCTTTTACCGTGACAGCAACTGATCCTGATTCTACTAGTCTCACTTATTCAATATCAGGCACTGATGCTTCCCAATTCAGCATTGGATCCGCAACAGGTCAGGTGATGTTTTCTAATAATCCTGATTTTGAGAACCCAAATGATGATAACGAGGATAACCAATATCAATTCTCAGTCGCTGTCAGTGATGGATCTCTAAATGACACTGAAGACTTTACAGTTAGCATTTTGGATGATTATTCTGACAACCCAGATTCTGATCCAGAATGCAGTGTTTATATTATTGAAGGCGATATTGCGATCCCCAATACCGAGCTATGCACAATGTTCAGAGGTGGATTGCTTCGAGAATTTATTATCTATGTGCCTCAGTCCTATGCCTCACAAACCTCTCCCCTCCCCTTACTGTTTAGCTTGCATGGTTACACCAGTAGAGCTGAGTGGAATTATAACTACACCGGTTTTCAAGATGTGGCTGATAACAATGGATTTATTGCGGTCTATCCTCAAGGCTCTGTATTCTCATCAACAGGAGAAACTCATTGGAATGTAGGAGGATGGACAACAGGAAGCGGCACTGACGATATTGATTTTCTGAATAGCCTGATTGATTATCTTCCACTTAATTATTCAATTGATCTGAATCGTGTATATTCAACTGGTATGTCAAATGGGGGTTTTATGAGCTATCACCTGGCGTGTAATTTAAGCACTAAGATTGCCGCTATTGCCTCAGTCACAGGATCCATGACAAACAAAACTTATAATGATTGTGATCCAAAGCACCCAACTCCAGTCCTGCAAATTCATGGGAAACTGGATGGGACTGTTCCATATGCTGGGAATGCTGACATGAAACCTATTGAAGAGGTGATGAATTATTGGGTGAATTATAACGGTTGCAATCTCACACCTACCCAAACTCAAATAGAAGATGCTAATGGCGATGGTTATGGCGGCACCCTCACCCAGTATATTAATTGTCTAAATACTGTTGGCGTAGAGTTGTACTTACTTGATGCCGTCGGTCACGAATGGCCAGCGATAAATGATGATGATGATTATGACATTCACTCGGCTGATGTGATCTGGGATTTTTTATCCAAATACAATATTGATGGTCTAATACAATAAACTAGTTTTCTAATCTAAACGTTGCTTTAATAATCCTTTCATTGTCTTCATTATCTAGAAGAACAGTGCCAAGATTAGAGTTTAATATTTGAGAACTTTCCTTTATAAACTGACCTGCTTGCAAGAGATCATCTGCACTGAAGACAATCATCATTACTTGATTATCCATTCTGCTGTATTTATAGTCAATGTTGTTGGTATCAGCAGATTCTATTAATTCTACTTCAATGCTAGTCAAATCTTTCTTAGATATTTCACTTCTTGATGAATTAATAATCATTAATGCTGAATCTTTTACATACTCATAATTACTCTTAGCAATTTGATACCGCTTCGAAGCCATAGTTGTACTAGAGATTATCCCATTTACAAAACCTCCCAATATCAATAGAAATAAGAGAATAAACAATGCAAGCATTAGGCGTCTCTCCCTTTCGCTTCGTTCATTGATAAATTTTATTAAATCATTCATCGTTGTAAATCAGTTTAATTGTTCCATTGATGTTTCCATCAAAGTTATTAATGTCTTCATCAATAATTTGAACTTCTATGGATTGAATCAATTTCATAAAAATGCCGTACTTCAAGGAAGATACATTTTTAAAATTTAATTCTATAGTTGAGGAGTCAACATTCACTCTCATAGTATTGATTAAATCCAGATCAATTCTATCCAAGACCTTAAAGATATCCAGATTCGTTATCACTACAGTGGGTCTTATTTTTGAAGTTTTGATAACCTGGTCAATTTGTAATTTAGGATTAATCACCCTTTTTGTATTGGGGTTAATGGATTGAAATATTTCAAGAGTTGCCTCATTATATTGATTCTCATATAACTTCATAAAGTAGATATTAAGATTGGGCAAAACAAAGAGTGCTAAAAGCGACCCAATTGAAACTATTTTTTCTAATCTGGAAATACTCAAGCGATTCAGAATGTTCTTTATAGAAAACTGATACCTAAAAAGATTGGGTATTTCTGAAAGTTTTAAACCCATTATGTTCCGATGCAACTCCTCCAGTGAGACAGACTCAAAGACAGGCTTTTTAACAATATTCTTTACAAATGGTTCATCCGATATGTTGATGAATATTGACCTTAAAGCAGTTCTGTCTTGATTTAAAATTGAAATGTATTGCTTTAGATTCGAATAATTTGATGAATGACCTGTGCCATCTTCAAATGCAACAATAAGACGATGATTTATTTCTAGAATCGACTCAGAAACGTAGAAATGATTTAGATAATGCTCTGGGAGTATAATAGAAGTGCATCCCAATGCATTTATTTTTTTATTGAATTTATTAATCGTGCTTTTATTTACCAAATGAACTAGGGATTTTTCATGATGATAGAAGAATTGATTGTCTGAGATATTATTGACAATAATATCGTCATGTTCTGAAAAAAATCTTGCTTTAAATTGCTCCATCGTTTCATTTTCATTTCTTGATATTGAAAAGCTATGGACCAAATAAGACGGTATGAAGAAATACAATGTACTGTTGCCTTCTATGTATTGATCAACATCTGTGAATGAAACTCTAGAATTACTAATCAATTGAGATTCAATGTATTCATACAAGTCTATTTCTTGTGTATTCTCAGAGAGATGTATGCAATATGTTTTCATCATAATTTAATCAGTCTATATCCCATTATAAGATCGAAAAATAATGGAAACCTTATTATTATTATAATTCATTAGGGTTTGTGAAGTTGCATTGAAATCGGCATAACTGACTACAGTATCAAGAAACAATAATTGGCTATTAAAACTAATTGGAATGTTTAAATTATCAAAATTGATATTAGGATATTCACTTTTAAGATCTGAAATCGATTTAAACCCACTGAGTGGTATTGCATTGAGAATTTCTTCAGACTCACTTAGACTCAGATCTGGTATTGCAGATGCCAATAGAAAAATATTATCAGCCTCTAAAAAATTAATATTAATTGAGTATTGATCTAGATGTGGAATCACACAAAAATGCTCTTTGATAATGCTCCAATCAAAGTATGCACTGGCAGGTAAATTTTTAATCTCGGATAAATGATAAAAATATCTCTTGGAAGTAAACTGCTTTGAATCGCTCATTGGGCCAATATAAAAATAATCTTCTAGACCATTTGACCTCGGCTCATTATCAATATCAATCCAATCAATGATTTGATCAGTTAAAGCATCTATGGCACTTGCGTCATAATCCAATAACTTCAGATATCGTTCAAAAGCATTGATAGCCTTCTGATTAAGAATATATTTTTCTTTTCTGAAATCAAGCAAAGCATTGATATTAAAGCAATTAGAGGCATCCTTTAGTGTTGCCTGAAGCGTTCCTTTTTCCAATTCAAGATTGATAGGATCACTGAACAGTGTCTGATTTTTTGCAGTATGCACTCTATTGAGACGAAAGTGTTTTTTTATTTCTTTAATGGCTAATGTCTCAACATTAGCCATGTATTGAATAGCATCATTTTGAAAATCCACATACCCTTCTCTTTTAGAAGAAAGAAAATAGTACTTCCCAATAGAAACACTAATCACAGACAACATTAAAACAATCAATAAGACTGATATAAGAACAATGCCCTTACTATTCATAAACATTTTCAATATTGGGAGACACAATCCATTCCAATGATTTGTTATTCGATGACAAATTGATTCTGACCAAACGAGGTATTTTTCTAGATGTAATGGCATCCTTGGGCCAATAATCACTCCAATCATTGCCATCTGAAAAACTCAGATTTAATTCATCAAAATTCTCGAACAATATGGACTCAAAATAATCTTCTTCCATATAAGGATTATCAGAAAAATATTGTCTTCGATAAAAAGAATCGTTTTCGTGAAAATACTCAATTCTCTTAACCAATGAATTTTGTAATGTCCCAGTCTCTACAAGTGAACTAAAAATCATATTGTTTGAACCCTCTATGGATAGAAATGTTGCATCATAATCTTCACCATAAAAACTTCTCATTGGAACATTCAATGACTGCCTGAGATCTCTTCGAATAATGCTTGAGGCAAGATTAAATTTTTTAACCTCATCCAATGATTGGAATGTTGATTCTCTTATAGTCAGAGATGATTGCAGGATATTGGTTGAGACAAGAGTGATGATGGTAATAATAATTACCGAAATTAACACCTCAATCAGAGTGAATCCTTGGGTATGTTTTTGCTCATCTTTTTTCAATAAAACCCTCTCTGATAAATATTGTTTGTTGGCTTTTTGCATTCTTAATCTCAATGGAATACTGAAAAAATTCCTTTGATATGGACTGTGTCTCTTCTTCCCATAACCAATCTTTTCCATTCATATTAATCACTCCTCTCCTTGGTCCATCCATCAAAGGGGGTTCTATAGTATTCATTAATGCAACCCTGTTATTTGCCACTTCCCTTGCTATCACTCTCTCAGTAAGCTGCAAAGAAGACAATGAGGTTGACGTAATAAATTGATAAACTGCAATTACCGAGATGCTCAAAATGAGAAGAGCCACAGCAACTTCAAGAAGACTAAAGCCTTCAGATTTTTTTAATTTCTTTTGTAATCTTGCCATTCTGGCTGATGTATATTTCAATCATAAAATTACCATCTTCGATATAAATAATAGCCCCTGAATTTTCTCCCGATGGATAAAATGTTATTAATGGATACTCTGAAAGATCATCCTCCAAAACAATGCGTCTACCGTTTGCTTTTCGTATCATAATTTCATCGTTCACACTGGCTTGAATTAAACTGAATTCATCTATGAATATTTCGTCCATCAATTCTTCACTCTGATTAATGGCATAGAATTTACTTCCATTGCTGCTTGCAAACCATTGAATGCTTTTGCCCCTAATGATACTTTCCTCTGAAAGAACTTTAAAATTACTCTCGATTGGGTTTTCTTTTACTTTTATAAGATTTAAAATGGAGGTATTCAAAAAAACATAAGTGGAAGTCACTCCTATAATGCATAGCACCATAAGAAGTTCTATCAGGGTGAAACCAAGTCTATTTTTTTTGCCAATTACCAAGATCTGCATTCTCTCCTTCTCCACCCTCTATGCCATCCGCCCCATAACTGAAAAGATCATATTTACCATATTGACCAGGGATTAAATAAAGATATTCATTGCCCCATGGATCCTCAGGAACATAGCCTGACAAATAGCCATCTTCTGGATAAAGATTTGAATTCCTAATATCAAGGGGAGGTTTTATTAAGGCCTCTAATCCTTGATCTATAGTGGGATAAGCAACATGTTGGAATCTATATGTCTCTAAACCTTTTTCTATCTGTGATATATCGGCTCTTACTTTTTCATAGTAAGCTCGTTGCAAAAAAGGAGCCACATTAACAGCAACAATCGTCGTCAATATTCCAAGAATAATAATCACAGCCATTAATTCAATCAATGTAAATCCTTTATTATATTGTTTCATCATTAAGATATAGCTATAGCATTCATTTGCATTATTGGTATTAAAATTGCTAGTACAACCAGCAAGATAAAGCCGCCCATAATAATTATTACAGCGGGCTCTAATATGGATAATACCATAGAACGACTGGTTTCAATCTCAGACTTCATAAATTGAGACACTTTATTGAACATTTTAGTTAAATTTCCAGACATATACCCACTGGATACTAGTTGTATAAAAAGGTCTGGAAAAATCTTTGTCTTTTGAAGTGATGATACAAAATCTTTTCCTTCTGAAACTTCTTTGTTAGCAATGCCAATGATCTCTTTTAGGTAAAGATTATTAAACACCTTAGAGGCTTCTTCCATAGAAAGATCAAGGTTAATACCTGAATTCAGCAATAGATATATTGTGCTTGAGAAACGCTCCAGTTCTGCTTTCAAAATAAAATCACCAACAATAGGAATGGATAAGAATCGTCTATGCAATAGAACTAATTTTTTTGGTTGTGATTTGATGCGTTTATAGAAAAAAAGCAGGGCAAAGAATCCCATTATCATAAGAATAAGAATCAAAGGCATGTTATTAGAAATGGATAATAATGTTCTTGTAAGTAATGGTAATTCTACCCCTGCCCTTATAAATTGACCCACTACTTGTGGCATAACAAATGCTAATAATGCTGTGATTACAGCCAGTGAAAAAACTATTAAAATTATTGGATATGTTAGTGCTGATATGACTTTTTGCCTAATACTTTCAGCTTCTTCCAAGTAGTTTGATAAATTATCAAACATTAATGACAATTTGCCCGAAGCGTCTCCTGCTGTTATTAAGGCGGTATAGGTATTAGAAAAAATGGTTGGATAATTCATCATGGCCTGCCCCAGCCTTTTTCCTTGTATAACTTGATCCCTAATATCAAATAGGACATTTGCTAGCTTCCTATCGCTTAATTGATCTGCTGTAATTTCTATTGCTTTATCAAGAGAAATATCTGAATCAAGCAATGTTGCAAGTTGTCTGGTAGCAATGGAAAGTGTTTTTGATTTAATTTTAATTCTTTTTGAAAATTTTTTTGATGTTTTAAATACTTCGATTGGAGTTAAATTAAGATTTTTAATCAATCTCCTAGCTTCCCTTTCAGAAGCAGCATTGATAAACCCATCTTTCTTTTTACCAATGGAGTCAAAAGCAATAAAGTTAAATGCTGGCATCTTCTTTTTGCGTTCTAATTCTGAGTAATTCTGCAGAAGAAGTGAGTCCATTAATAATGAGTTTCTTTGCTAGCTGATCAATAGGCTGAGTATCACTAAAAGCATACTTGCTAATCTCTTGTTCGGAAGCAGATTCATGAATCATATTTTTTAATTCTGAATCTATTTGAATTGATTCAGCAATAGCAACTCGACCAAAATAACCAGTACCATCGCATTGATCACAACCTGTGGGAACATAAACAATAGTATTGTCTTCAAGCTCAAAATTCTTTGCTATCCCTATGGTCAATTTCTCAGTGGTTTTGCAATTATTACAAAGCCTTCTAATCAGCCTTTGTGAGATGATGGTCTTCAGACTTGAGGCCAATAAAAAAGACTCAATACCCATATCCCTCAATCTAGTTATCGCTCCTACAGCACTATTAGTATGAACTGTGGACAATACTAAATGACCTGTTAAGCTTGCTTGAATAGCAATTCTTGCAGTTTCATCATCGCGAACTTCTCCGACCATGACTACATCTGGATCCTGCCTTAGCATTGATCGCAATCCAACTGCGAAGTTATATCCTGTTTTAAGATTTACTTGTGTTTGGCCTATTCCTTTAAGCGTATACTCAATAGGATCTTCAACAGTTAAGATATTCTGTGATGAGTCACTCAAATGCCTTAAGCCAGCATACAAAGTAGTTGTCTTTCCTGAACCAGTTGGCCCTGTGACTAGAATAATACCTTCCGATGCTTTGAGTGTAGATTTATAATTTTTAAGTGTGTTTTTATCTAAACCCAAATCCTCAATATTAATTTGTGCCGATTGCTTATCAAGTAGCCTTAGAACAATTCTCTCACCATAGGATGAAGGTAGGGTTGAGACCCTGACATCAACATTCTTGGTCCCCATAGATAAAGAAACCCGTCCATCTTGAGGCAATCTCCTTTCAGAAATATCCAACCTTGAAATAATTTTCAATCTGGAAATAATTAAAGGTGCAATTCTTGCATCTTGTGATAATATTTCTTGAAGTATTCCATCAATGCGATAACGAATCACAAATTGATTCTCGTATGGTTCAAAATGTATATCTGAAGCTCTTTTTTTTATTGCTTGACTGATTACTCCATTGATCAACTTAATAATAGGGGCATCATTATTGCCACTGAGTAAATCCTCGGTAGGAGCTATACTGTTTGCAAAAGACTTAAGATCAAAACTATCGTTTAGTTCATCAGGAGAAAATATTGAATCCTGATCCGTCGAGTAAGTCTTTGTTAGTAGGGCATTAAAGAACTCAGAATCACAAATGTGTATTTCAAAGTCCCTTTCCAAATATCTGACAAGCTCATAATAGTTATGAGGCGATATCTTATTTTGAGAAAATATTTTGCAGTCTTTACCTTCTTCTAAAGCAATTATATTGCTGATTTTTACAAAGTCATATGGTAGTAAACTATTCATTCAAATCAATTAGATTATCAAGAATAACTATTCTTCTTGATTAGTTGTTATATTAGTGAGATCGATAATTTTTTCTCGTTCTGAGTTAAACATTCCCTCAGCTTTAATAAAATTATACTTCTCAAGAGAAATTTGGTTTACGGTATTGGAATCTGCCAATATTGTTGGCCTTAAAAAAACAATGAGATTTCTTCTCACTATTTTTTTTGCAGTGCTTCTAAATAACCTTCCCAGAAGTGGTATTTTACCAAGCACTGGGACACTACTGACTGTCTCTTGAATATCGTCATCAATCAAACCGCCTAAGACAATCACTTGATTATTGTCTACTAATACTTTGGTTTCTATTGTTCTTTTATTGGTTATTAAATCAATAGCACCTGAAATAGATCCAGCCACTCCTGAGACTTCTTGCTTTATATCTAAGATCACAGAATTACCTTCATTAATTTGAGGTGTGATTGACAATTTAATCCCTACCTCTTGGCGTGTAGTTGTTCTGAAGGGATTCATATTATTAGAACCTAAACTTTCTCCCGTTGTAATGGGTATCTCTTGGCCAATTACAAGATTGGCTGGCTCATTATCCATTGCAATAATCGAAGGAGTTGAAAGGATATTTGAGTCCTGATCTTTAGCAATCGCATTGATAATACCTATGAAACTATCACCATTTTTATCAATATCACCAAAACCTGCAACCAGACCTTGTGTATTCAATAGTGAGGTTGTTGCTAAACTACTGAGTGTTGCATTATTTCCCTCTTCCACAGCATTTCCAGCAATCGCTAATAAATCAGGAGTTTGACTGCCAGGAAATCTTGTCACACCAATTGGAATACTATCGCCATCGGATTTAGAGAAAATTGTTTCAACTCCTAAATTCTTTGCCGCAGACTCTGATAGCTCAACGATAATAGCCTCAACCAAAACTTGAGCTCTTCTAATATCAATTTTTGCTACTAAATTTCTGATTAGATCCATATTGGAATTTTCAGAGGATACAATAAGAGAGTTAGTCTTATCATGAAACGTAACGACAGGTTTTTCTAAGTCTGATTCAGTAGTAAAACCTGAAGAAATTGTATTGATAATGGCAGCAACTTCATCGGCTTTAGCATACTTAAGATAAATAACAGCAACGGATCCATCACTCTTTAAATCCGTATCCAGCATTTTCAATGCTTTCTCAATATTATTAGTAACATATTGATTGGCTGAAAGAATTATAGAATTAGATTGAGTAAATGGAATTGCAATAAAATTATTAACACTTGGATTATTTTGCAACTTAAGCTTATCTAAAATTCTTACTGCCTCAAACGATGAAAGATTATTAAGCTTAATAATTGAAATTGCAGCAGAATCATTGGCATCTAGTTCATTGAGTAATGCTTCAATTCGTTCAACATTACTTTTGCGATCAACAAGAAGTATGGAGTTAATCGATGGAATACTAGAAAGATGCGATTGCCTTCCAGTAATTGGTTTAATCATTGGAAGTATTTCTCCAGCGGACCTATTTTTCAATAAAATAATCTTAGTCATAAATTCAGCATCATTAGATGCTGAGTTGACATCTCTTGTAGCTTCATTCTCAGGAACGATTCTAACAATATTATTTTCAATAATTGCACTAAATCCATTGACTTGTATTGTTCTTAAAAAAACCTGCCAAACCTGTTCTTGATCCAACAATGAATCAGAATAGATCGTTACGTTGCCCTTAACTCTCGGATCCAAAATAATAGTTTTCTTAGAAAACTTAGCTATATCTTGAGTGATTTTTCTAAGATTAACATCATCGTAATTTAACAAGTAACTCTCTTGTGCTATAGCTGAAATAGATAATAAAGCTACAATCAAGACAATAAATATTTTGCTAATGGATGATGCTTTCATTCGGTTAAGTTATTTTCAATTTGATAGTCTGTACCCAAATAGCTAAAGTTAATATATTTTTTATTAACACTATTGAGTAAATACTTATTCTCCAATAAGTCTCCTTTTTGAATAACAAATTCTTGATTGTTTCTTTTAACGATTACAGAAGAATTTAAGCCCATATTACCTAATCTAAAACCTACAAGTTCATAATCGAAATTAGAATCAGATGAGGTATCTATTTGCGAATTTGAAACTTCCATATTTGAAAGCTCAGTTGGGTTAATTCTAGTCAAATCTATAGCTGATATATTGGGGTATATCATAAAATTATTTATCGTGATTACAATCATAATGACTGCAAAAAATGAAAGTGAAATAATTATAATTTTCTTGGTTTTAATGATGTCCATAAAATTCTAACTTGGTGACAAAAAGAAATCTTTAAAACTAGTATTACAACTTTTTTGTATTAATGGTAGGAATATCAATTTAAGTTTCATTGTTATTGCAAGATGAAAAGCCTGAAGATCAGATAATAGGTTATAGTAGCAAAAGCCAATCCAGTTCCAAGGGGTATTTTTCTTCCAGATTTTCTTTTATTAAGGGCAAATAATAAAAGTGAAACAGAGGAGCCAATTAGTAAAATAGGGCCCAAAGAAAATAATCCAAAAATACTGCCACACCCTGCAAATAGAAGAAAATCTCCCCCTCCAATACCTCGCTCCTTTTTTAACCAATAAAATACAGTATTAATAAGCCATAAAGAACCATAACCAATTACTATGCCTAGAATTGATTCCTCAAATGAAGTGAAATAATTAAAGCCATAATTAAGGACTAAGCCAGTAATTATTAGTAAGGCATTGAGTGAAATAGATAATAAGAAATGCTTATAATCTAAAACCATTTGAGTATAGAGAATGGAAAATAAAATGAAAACAATAATGCTATTTATACCTATTGGTACACCAAATAGTATGATTACCATAATCAATAAATGAATAGCCTCATTTAAGAGATATGAAATCTCTATCTTTTCTTTACAAAAACCACATTTCCCCTTCAAGTGAATGTAACTAACAATCGGAATCAACATAAATGGTTTTAAACGACTCTTGCACTTAGGACAAAATGATCTTGGCTTGAATAAATTAAGATCCTGATTACTGATAATCAATGGGAATCTATAAATAAAACTATTAACAAAACTTCCAATAGATAAAGCAAATAAACAGAGTAGAATTGATAACTCTAAATTCATTCTTGCTCTAGTGATTGCATAACAAAGTCTTAATTATTTTATAATTTTTTTATTCAAATTATTCTCTTTGGATAGGAGTAAATATTAAATCGTTTTGAGTTCAGAAAACCAACCAGTGTGATGTCATATTCCCAAGCAGCCTCAATTGCTAAACTGGAAGGCGCACCAATTGCAACTATCAAAGGGATGCCTGCTAACGCTGATTTATGGACTAACTCAAAACTAGTTCTACCACTCAGCATTAAACCAAAACTAGAAAGTGGTAATGTATTTTCATTTAACTGCTTGCCAATTAATTTGTCCAATGCATTGTGACGACCCACATCTTCAAATAAAGTGAGTATCTCTCCCTTAACATTGAAAAGAGCCGATGCATGAAGTCCACCAGTGATACCAAATGCATCTTGCTTTTGCCTTAGGTTCTTAGGGAGCTGTCTTAAAACAGACTCGTCAATTGCTAGATTACTCGAATTTCTATTAATCGACTGTATCTTAGAGATACCTTCCACCATTGAGCTGCCACAAATACCACAGGATGAATTAATATAAAAATTTCGAATCTTATCTGGATCCAATTTTATAGACTCATTGAGCTCAATCAATATAGTATTATCTCGATTGGAATCATTATCCAATCTATCATTTCTAGATACCTCGATAATATCATTTTTATTACAGATGACCCCTTCAGAGAATAAAAACCCCATTGCTAACTCAAAATCATTACCAGGGGTTCTCATGGTGATAGCAATGTTTTTATTGGACCTTGATGCAGTGGGGCCATAGCAAAGACTAAATTCTAGTGGCTCCTCAATAGCAACCTCATCCGATATTTCTTGAGTAACACCTTCAGTATTTTTATGAATAGTAGTACGAATTGATTTTTTCAAAGATTAATAATCCTAACATTAAGCATCAACATCAGGCAACTTATAATCTTTATATTCTTGCCTCAGTTCAAATTTCTGAATCTTGCCAGTTGCTGTGTGAGGAAGTGTATCCACAAAAACCACATCATCAGGTATCCACCATTTAGCAATTTTACCTTCATACCAAGCTAGAATTTCCTCTTTTGAGGATTCCTCGCCCTCTTTAAGTTGTACCAATAAGAGTGGCCGCTCTGTCCACTGTGGGTGATAAACTCCAATT
>JAQWQE010000057.1 GCA_029244925.1 Gammaproteobacteria bacterium
GTTTATCTTCAAAGTAACTAGGATCGGCTTCAATAATAATATCCAATGGGGTTGTTCCTCCCAGTTCTCTATCTATAACGCTCAAACCTTGATAAATTTCAGTATTTTCTTTAAAAGCTTTAATGAATTGATTTTCAGCTGTAAGACTAAATATACCAATGGTACTTACAATAGCCATGATGAAGAAGGCTGAAAATGTGGACTTAGGTTTATTTAAGACTAAATCAGATAGAGAGTTGGTAATACCTAATGTTAGATCCTTTTCTTTCTTTGAGGGAAGTTTTTTAAGTTGAACTAAAATCGATGGAAATAGAAGAAAAACCATAATGAAAATAGCGCCCATACTAATCAGCATCATCCAGCCAAAGTCAATAACTGGTTTCAATCCAGCCACCAATAGCGAAGCAAAGCCCACCATAGTAGTGATAGTGGTATAAAGACAAGGTTCCCACTTATCAATCAATGTTTGCTGTACTAGCCAAATTTGAGTAGCTTTTGGATGCAACTGATTTAACTCTAGATACCTAACCGTGAGATGAACTGATACGGATAAACTAAAAATCAGCAATAGTGCTACAAAGTTTGCTGAAACAACTGTGACCGGCCATCCAACAATTCCAAGAAATCCTGTCATCACAACTAGTCCAAGCAGGCAACATGCCATTGAAATGAACATCCATCTTGGATTTTTAAAAATTAGTAGTAATGAGATGATTAAAAATAATAAAAGAGAGACTCCAAAAACTTCAATATCATTTTGTATGAAATCAATCATATCAACTGTAATCATTGGGACGCCACCAAGAAATATCTTGCCATCATCTTGGTATTTACTTAATACCGCCCTAATATTTTTTATCATCAAAGCATTTTCAGCTCTGTATGAGGTTCTCAAATTTTTAATATCAGTAGAAAGTTCTTCTAGTGTAAGCTTTTCATTGCTATTTAGCGCCTGAGATAACCTTTTTGCTCTCAGTTCATCTCTTTGATCAATTAAAGCGTTTAAGGATTCATTAATGACCAGATTAAGCAACAGTGCCGTTGTTCTTCCATCGTTGCTAATGATTAGATTTTTATACAGAGTACTATTGAGTAATTCATCTTTTGCTAAGATTTTATTTGTTTCAGGACTGAGGTAATTGGGTGCATTTTCTGCAAGTTCTGAAAGATTTTTGGGAGGTGATTTTAGTAAAGGAACATCCAGTATTGATACCACTGAATCGACAGAATTCAGCTCTTCTAATTCATTTCTTAGACTGGACAAGCTATTGATTGTAATTGGATCGAAAAGATCAGCATGAGGTTGATAAGTTACTACTAGAAATTCATCATCCCCATAACGAGCTTTGATGTCTTTGTAATATCTTAAATCTTTATCACCCTCCAATAGGAGAGTGTCTGAAGAGGCATCAAGTTGAAAATCATCAACCCAATTTAAAAATAATCCAAAAACAAGTAATAGAAAGAATATTACAAATTTTGGAAATTCAACCAATTTCCTTAACGCTTTATTTATCATCAATAATGATCCATGTCTATCAGATATAAACTATAATTAAAAACATAACTTAAATTCTAGTGTGACCTAGGATTTTAGTGCATCATACTTATTTAAATGGAAAAATATAAGCTTTCTGAGTGTTAGTGGGTTAAAAATGACAATTAAATCAGACAAATGGATCAAAGAGATGGCTAACAATCATGACATGATTAATCCTTTTGTAGATCGGCAAATAAGAAAAAGAAATCAAGAAAGAATCATTTCATTCGGTACTTCCAGTTTTGGCTATGATGTTCGTTGCTCTAATGAGTTCAAAGTTTTTACAAACATTCATTCCGTTATTGTAGACCCAAAGGAATTTGATGAATCCAGTTTTGTGGATTTTAATTCTGATGTTTGCATTATACCTCCCAACTCATTTGCCCTAGCAAGAACCATAGAGTATTTTAAAATTCCAAGAAATGTTTTAACCATTTGTGTAGGTAAATCAACTTATGCAAGATGTGGAATCATTGTTAATGTCACTCCATTAGAACCTGAATGGGAAGGCCATGTGACTTTAGAATTTTCCAATACAACTCCTTTGCCTGCAAAAATATACGCAAATGAAGGTGTGGCACAAATGATTTTCTTCGAGTCTGATGAAGATTGTGATGAATCATATAAGGATCGTGAAGGCAAATACCAAGGCCAAACTGGTGTTACATTACCCACAACCTAGAAATCATCAACCAATCCTTATTCTATAAACACCGTTTGATTGCCCGATGTAATTTTCCCTATGACAAAGGATTGATGACCCAATAAAGATAATTGATTCATAATTCCATCTTGATCGTTTTGATCTATAACAATCACCATGCCAATACCGCAGTTGAACGTTTTTAGCATTTCATCTTCTGTTATGTTTCCTTTGTCTTGAAGCCACTTAAATATAGACGGTCTGTCCCAAGAAGAGCTATCAATAATTGCATTAGAATTCTTATTTAATATTCGAACAATATTTTCTTTAAATCCTCCACCAGTGATGTGTGCAATTCCTTTCAGATCATAAGATTCAGTCAGATTGAGTATTGCTTCAACATAGATGGTGGTGGGCGTAATAATTGCATCTGTTAATTTATTTTTACCAAGCATTTCATCATTTTTAATACCATTCAATTCAATAATCTTTCTGATCAATGAGTAACCATTAGAGTGAGGACCTGATGAGGCGATACCTATAATGGTATTACCTTCTTCTATTTTTCTTCCATCGATGATGTTGTTATGATCCACAACGCCCACGCAGAATCCAGCTAGATCAAAATCACCCTTTTTATAGACACCAGGCATTTCTGCAGTTTCTCCACCAATAAGAGCCATATTAGACTCTTTGCACCCATCAGCAATTCCATTGATAACTTTTACTGCAGAATCAACATCCAATTTAGAGGTTGCATAATAATCGAGAAAAAACAATGGCTTAGCACCTAGAGTCACAATATCATTAACACACATTGCGACTAAATCTATACCTATTAAGTCAAGTTTATCAAACTCTTTAGCTAGCATTACTTTTGTACCAACACCATCTGTACCAGAGACAAGTATGGGTCTCTTGTAATGAGAAGTGTTTAATTCAAATAAAGCTCCAAACCCTCCAATATTAGATAAAACATTTGAATTAAGAGTTTTTTTGATGGACGGTTTTATTCTTGCAATAAGATTATTTGCAGAATCTATATCAACTCCAGAATCAGCATATGTAAGATTTTTATTTTTAATTTCTTTTGTCAAAATTCAATTAAATTGATTTCTATTTTTTAGGATATAATTTCTTCAAGTTGTATATTAACATCAAGAAATTATTTATTCTTTTACCTTTTGTATACTTTAATATGGAGAACTAGTTGACTCTTTCTTTTATTCCTAATTTTATTTGTATAGTTCGTATTATGCTTATTATTCCAATAGTATTTTTACTTTGGAATCAGGATTACCTTTTATCTTTATTACTTATAGCAATTGCAGGATTGTCTGATTTTTTAGATGGTTTTTTAGCAAAAAGAAATAATTGGAGATCTGAGCTGGGTGCTATGTTGGATCCAACAGCAGATAAATTATTACTTGTTTCTCTCTTTATAACGCTTTACAAAATGAACCTTATTCCTTATTGGCTTACCGTTAGTGTGATAATGAGAGATGCAATGATTATATTTGGGCTCTCTTTATATCGTTATTTCATAGGCAAACCAAAATTAGTTCCATCTCAAATTAGTAAAGTTAATACATTTATACAAATTATCTTTGTTTTACTGGTTATTGGAGGAGAAATATTCGAGATACTTTTTATCCCTACAGTAATATTTGGCTCAACGGTATTTGTAACTTCAATTCTAAGCGGGTTGGATTATTGGATCAGATGGAGCTTTGAAGCTAAAAAAAGAATCAACCTTAATGGTGTCTAAGTGCAGCAGATCCCATTACCAGTAAACATTTCAGACTATATGATCTTTGAATCCTTCTTTGCAGGGACTAATGATCATATCTACAAATTACTACAAACCAATGAGCAGAAGTTCCTGTGGATTGCAGGTGAGAAGGGAACAGGAAAAACACATCTTTTGCAAGCAAAGGTAAATCAAATTAATCACCATCAAAGTAAACTCATGTATCTACCTATGAGGGAGTTAAAACAGTTTAGCCCAGAGATATTAGATGATTTAGATCAAATGAATTTGATATGTATTGACGACATTGATTTAGTATTAGGGTCTAAAATATGGGAAGAAAAGTTACTAGATTTATATGAGAGAATTCAAAATACAAAAACTGTATTTATTGCCTCATCCAACGATTCCCCCCATGGCGGTAATTTTTTAATTCAAGATTTATTATCAAGGTATTCAACAGCACTAGTGCTGCGTCTTAATGTCTTAAAAGATAAAGATGTAGTTAAAGCAATTCAATTGCATGCAAAGATTAGAGGTTTTGATTTATCTGACGATGCCGCAAAATTTCTTCTAAGGCGAGTGAGACGTGATGTTTGTAGTTTAATAGAAGTAATAGAAGTATTAGATTATGAATCACTCGCAAAAAAAAGAAAATTAACAATCCCTTTTATTAAATCTGTCCTAAATATTGAATGATTTTCTCTATTTATAATCATTACTTGACCTCATTCATTTAGCTTGATACTTTTTATTGAAGCCCTTATCTTTCAAAAAAATAGATATGTTAAATAAAAAACTAATCACTGTAACTCTAATATCAATTTTTATTTATTCATGTGCAAGCATGCCGCCACTCCAAGAAATGAGTAATGCAAGGCAAACCATCTCAGCTGCTAAAGAATTGAGTGCTTCTGCAAAAGATGATCAAAGAATATTAGAAGCCGAACGATTGCTCTCTAGGGCTGAACGACGAATTGAAGTTAGCCTCTATGATGCAGCAAGACAGGATGCTCTTAGAGCTCAAAAACAAGCCATTGAATATTTAGAAGCTGAGATTGCTAAAAAACCTAAATAATTCTCGAAGACACTATTTATTTTCAAAGTAACTTTTAATCGCATCAATACTAATGTCTTGATTTCCGTCTTTTCCTCTTTCAACCAGTTCTATTGTATTATTTTTTAGTCCCCTTTCACTGACAATAATTTGAAATGGGATACCAATCAATTCAGCTTCAGCAAATTTTACTCCGGCTCTTTCACTGCGATCGTCTAGAGCAATTTCATACCCTAATTTTATAAAATCATTATAGATTTGATTAGATTTTAACAGGACTATCTCATCATCTTTCTTAGTGATTGCAATGATAATTATTTCGAAAGGAGCTATTTCTTTAGGCCAAATAATTCCTGATTTATCATGATTCTGCTCTATAGAAGCAGCAACAATTCTTGAGATACCAATTCCATAACAACCCATCATTAGGTTAGCTGATTTTCCAGTGCTGTCTAAAACACTGCATTTCATACTTTTGCTGTATTTATCTCCTAGTTGAAATATATGACCAACTTCTATGCCTCTGGCAAATGATAATTCCCCACCTCCAGGAGCTGTTTCACCTTTGATAGTCTCAACATTTGCAGCAAAATCTTCTTCATCACAATATCCAATCTTATCTTCGCCTGATTCAGCTAGAACATGATACTCATGTGAAGTAGATCCTCCAATTTCTCCACTATCAGCTCTGACTTTACGATAATTTAATCCTAACTGCATAAAAATATTGTCGTATGCATGCCCTATTTTTTTATACTCTTCATCGAGTGAAGATTGATCTAGGTGAAATGAATAAGAGTCCTTCATTAAAAAGTCTCTGGCTCGCATAACACCAAATCTAGGTCTAATTTCATCTCTAAACTTAGTTTGTATTTGGTAAAAGTTAACAGGTAATTGTTTGTAGGTATTTAGTTCACCTCTAACAATGTCCGTTATAACTTCTTCATGGGTTGGTCCAAAGCAGAATAATCGATTATGTCGATCACTCATTTTTAATAGTAAGTTACCATATTCATCCCATCTTCCAGTTTCTTCCCAGAGATTAGATGGTTGAATTGCAGGCATCAATATTTCCAATGCTCCTGTTGCATCCATTTCTTTTCTAACTATATTTTCTATTTTTTTTAAGACTTTGAGACCCAAAGGCATCCATGTGAATAAACCAGAGGCTAGTTTCTTTATCAATCCTGATCTCAGCATGAGTCTATGGGAAGTCAATTCAGCTTCTGCAGGAGTATCTTTATAAGTTTTGAGCGGGTATTGTGATAGTTTCATTGAAATATTTTAAGTGATTGATTATTTTCTTTATCTTATATAGCTATTGTTGAGTTATCTAATGTTATTAAGATTTAATGATATCACCTTCTTATTTCCAAGATAACCTGCATTTCTCTATAATAGATTCATATGAACATTGAGCAAATAAAGAATAAAGACAGAAAAAAAATGAAGAAGGGTATATTCCTTCTTCCAAATATTTTTACAACTGCAAATCTTTTTGCAGGATGTTTTTCTATTTTTTGTGCTATTGACGGAAACTATCAGTCTTCTGCTGTGGCTATCTTTGTTGCTGTATTTTTAGATGGCTTGGATGGAAAAGTCGCGAGAGCTACTAATGCTGTTTCTGACTTTGGGAAAGATTATGACAGTCTTTGTGACCTGGTATCATTTGGAATTGCGCCTGCAATATTCTATTATTCTTGGACATCAAATAATCCATATGATCTGGTTACCGTAAGAATGACATGGCTTGTTTCATTTTTTTATATTGCCACGACAGCACTTCGATTGGCTCGATTTAATAATCATCTTCAGCTCAAAGAAGAAAATCATTTTCTGGGTTTACCTTCACCAGCAGCAGCTACTTTATGCACTGTGATTATCTGGCAATGTGATTTGAATTATATTGACCCTATTTTGAGTTATATCTTTATTTCTATTGCTATGTTGTCATCCTCCTGTTTAATGGTTTCAAATATTAAATACAACAGTTTTAAGGATACTCGTTCCTTAAATCGTATTCCTTTCTCAAAAACTCTTTTGGTGCCTCTTATCTTAATACTGATTTTCTTAAACCCACCTTTAGTACTAACTATTATGTCAGTAACCTACCTTTTCTCTGGCCCTATCACTTTGATTAGAGATTTGATTATGAAAAAAAAGACATCTCTCAAACAAGATCCTGAATAGCGATAATATGCTACAGAATAGGAAAGATACCCTTCAAAAAATTGGCATTGATGTATATCATCACAGAAAGAAAGATTCTGAAAAGAACTTAAATGTTGATCAACCAGATGTATGGGAAGTATTAGAGAAAAATGTTTCTTCTTGTCAACAGTGTTCACTTCATGAATCAAGAACACAAACAGTATTTGGGGTAGGGGATATAAATGCTGACTGGCTCTTTATAGGAGAAGCACCTGGCAAAGATGAAGACATCAAAGGTGAACCATTCGTTGGACGAGCAGGGCGATTACTTAATGAGATTATTTTTGCTTCAGGTCTTAGTAGGGAAAGTGTGTTTATAGCAAATATTCTAAAATGCAGACCTCCTAATAATAGAGACCCAAAGCAAGAAGAAGTAGAAAGCTGTTTTGTATACTTAAAAAAACAAATTGAATTAATTAACCCAAAAATTATTATCGCTGTAGGTAAAATTGCAGCCCAACAGTTATTAGATACCGATCAAACAATGGCTGATCTGAGGGGATCTATACATTCCTTTGGTGAGAATAATATCCCTTTGGTCGTTATCTATCATCCTGCCTATTTACTTAGAAGCCCTACTCAAAAATCAAAAGTCTGGTCAGATATTCTTCTTGCACAAGATAGTATTAATTAATTTATGGGCATTCTGAGAAGAAAAAAGATTGTTTCATGGGCTTTGTATGATTGGGCTAATTCTGTATTTGCTACTACAGTGATGGCAGGATTTTTCCCAATATTCTTTAAGTCTTTTTGGGCTGCAGACCTTTCTCCAATAGAAAGTACAGCAGCCATAGGAACAGCAAACTCATTGTCAGGACTCTTTATAATGTTGTTAGCTCCAATTTTGGGAGCTTTTTCTGATGTAAGAAAAATAAAGAAACAATTCCTAGCTTTTTTTGCTGCTACAGGAATATTAAGCACAGCTTATCTTTATTATATTCCACAAGGCGACTGGTTCTATGCTGCATTTTTATACACGTTAGCTGCGATTGGTTTTTCTGGGGGCAATATTTTTTATGATTCTTTAATTGGTTCAGTTTCAAATGATCAAGAAAGAAATAAAGTTTCCTCTTTGGGCTACTCTTTAGGTTATCTAGGAGGAGGCATTCTATTTATAGTGAATGTTTTAATGTATTTGAATCCAACTTGGTTTGGATTAGCTTCTGATATTGAGGCCATACTCTATTCTTTTTTATCTGTATCTGTTTGGTGGGCTGTCTTTTCTATACCTTTATTTTTGAATGTTGATGAGACATCTAATTCATCTCCATCTCAAAGTATTTGGTCTGATATATCTCATTCTTTTAAATCAGTAGCTTCAACGTTGAAAGAAGTAAAGAAACATAAAAGAGCAGCCTTGTTTTTGATTTCTTATTGGCTTTATATGGATGGAGTAGACACGATTGTAAGAATGGCAACCGCATATGGATCTGACATAGGATTGGATACGTCTTCAATGATAACTGCTTTGATAATGACACAATTTATTGGCTTTCCAGCGACCTTAGTTTTTGGAATGTATGCAGATAAAATTGGTTTTAAGAAAATACTAACCATTGGGATTTCTGTCTATGTAATCATTTGTTTTTTTGCAGCTAATATGAATACTGCTACTGAGTTTTATATTATAGCAGGAGCTGTTGGACTGGTTCAGGGTGGAGTTCAAGCCATCAGTAGATCTTTTTTTAGCAGTTTGATTCCTGAAAATAAGGAGGCTCAGTTTTTTGGTTTCTATAATTTAGTTGGCAAGTCAGCTGTTTTAATAGGCCCATTGTTAGTTTCATGGGTTGCTTATATTTTCAATAACCCAAGATTTGGAATATTAAGCTTATTGATACTTTTTATACCTGGACTGATCGTTCTTTGGATGGTTCCTGATAAGGAATTAATTCAATGACATCATTTCAATTTGACGTTCTATCTTAATTTTATCTTGGGATAATAATTCAGATTGTGATACAAGTTTTTCCACCACATCTTTTGGTGCTTTGGATTTAAAATCTTCATTCTCAAGTCTTTGATCCACTGAACTTAGATTATTTTGTATTTGAATTAATTTTTTTTCTAACCTTTTTCTTTCTGATTCAATATCTATTAGACCTGCCAAAGGTATGAGAATCTTCATGCCACCCAGCAATGAAATAGCGGACAAGGGTGGAGCGTCAGTTATCGTTTTTATTTCATAAACATTCGCCATGTCTTTTATAAAAACACTTGTTTCATTTAGGAGATTAAGATCTCCTTCACTAGCATCTTGAAGAAGAATTGGAATTTGTACTTTGGGCGCTATATTCATTTCTGAACGAATCTGCCTAATATTTGTTACGAATGATTGCATCCATTCAATTTTATGAATTGTTATTTTGTCATAACATAGACTTTCTTTTTTAGGATAGGAACTGACCATAATGCTTCTTTTAGAGGAGACAAAATTAAAGGATTTCCATATTTCCTCTGTTATGAAAGGGATGATTGGATGCAGTGCTCTAAGAACCTTATCCAATACATTTAATAAATTTACTTTTATTTGCTTTTTATTATCGTCAGAAAAATGATCTGTTGAATATAGAATTGATTTAGTTAACTCAAGATACCAATCACAAAAATCATTCCAAACAAATTCATACAGTGAATTTGCCACTAAATCAATACGATATATTTTGATATTTTTTTCTATGGATTGTAACAATAGATGAAGTTTAGATTGAATCCATAAATCGGGAAGCAATAAGCTTTCTTGTGGTGATGGATTAGAGTTATGTGCTATGTTTTCTGTATTTAATTTCACAAATCTTGCTGCATTCCATAACTTATTGCAGAAATTTCTATAACCTTCAATACGATTCAAATCAAAACGAATATCCCTTCCTGTTGTGGCTTGTATTGCAAATGTAAATCTAAGAGCATCAACACCAAATTCTGGAATGCCTTTTGGAAACTCTTTTTTTGTATCCTTGATAATTTTTGAAGCCATTTCCGGTTGCATCAGACCTTCTGTTCTTTTACGGATTAATGTATCAAGGTCAATGCCATCAATTATGTCTATAGGATCAAGGATATTGCCTTTTGATTTAGACATTTTATGACCATTTTTATCTCTGACCAATCCATGAATATAAACCTCTTTAAATGGCAGCTCATCCATAAAATAGAGTCCCATCATTATCATTCTTGCCACCCAAAAGAAAATGATATCAAATCCAGTCACTAAGACATTCGTTGGGTAAAAAGTTTTTAAGTCATCAGTTTGATTGGGCCATCCTAGACTTGAAAAAGGCCACAAAGCTGAAGAAAACCATGTATCCAAAACATCTTCATCTTGTTTTAATTTTTCCACTCTTGAAAGATTATATTTTATTCTAATATCTTCTTCAGATTTTCCAACAAATACATTACCTTGCTCATCATACCAAGCTGGAATCCTATGACCCCACCATAGTTGCCTGCTTATGCACCAATCTTGAATGTTTTCCATCCATTCAAAATATGTTTTGGACCAATTGTGAGGAACAAAATTTAATTCTCCACTTTTTACAATATCTATTGCTGGTTTGGCCAATTTCTCAGTGCTTACATACCATTGATCTGTAATATAGGGTTCAAGTATGGCGCCACTTCTATCTCCTCTCGGTACATTTAATGTGTAATCTTCAATCTTTTCTAGCAAGCCCAGTTTATCCATATCTGATACGATTGATTTCCTTGCTTCAAAGCGATCCAATCCTTTGTATTTATTATCAACATTTGAATTTATCTTGGCATCTTTAGTAAAAATATTAATTACTTCTAAGTCATGACGTTTCCCAATCTCAAAATCATTAAAATCATGTGCTGGTGTGATCTTGACACATCCACTACCAAAATCTTGATCCACATAATCATCAGCTATTATGGGTATCACTCTTTCAGATATGGGAAGTATTATTTTTTTACCAATGTATTTTTGATACTTTGGATCATCTGGATGGACAGCCACCGCTGTATCACCCAACATGGTTTCAGGACGAGTGGTAGCAACTATCAAGAACTCATCAGAATTTTCAATTGGATATTTAAAATGCCAGATTTCCCCAGGTTCTTCTGATTGGTTGACTTCTAAATCTGAAAGCGCTGTCAGAAGTATAGGGTCCCAATTTACTAATCTTTTACCACGGTAGATTAATTTATCTTCATATAATTTAATAAAAACTTTTTGCACGCCTTTTGCTAAATCATCATCCATGGTAAAACGTTCTTTAGTCCAATCTGTAGAAGAGCCCATCCTTTTGAGTTGAGCAGTGATTGTAGTACCAGATTTATTCTTCCAGTCCCAGACTTTTGATATAAAAGCTTCTCGACCTAATTCCAATCGAGATGATCCTGATTGCTCTAATTGTCTTTCAACAACCATTTGAGTTGCTATTCCTGCATGGTCAGTTCCAACTTGCCAAAGAGTATTTCTACCTTGCATCCTGTGATAGCGAACTAAAATATCCATTATGGTGTCTTGAAATGCATGACCCATATGGAGTGTTCCTGTGACGTTTGGTGGTGGTATCACTATGCAATAAGGATCTCCAATATTGGAGGGCGAGAAATAACCCGATTTCTCCCAAGAGTCATATATTTTATTTTCTATTGAACTTGGATTGTATGACTTATCCATATTTAAATTACTTTATAGGCCTTAATATTAAACCCAATGGATTTGTATTTTTTCCATCTTTCTCTGGCTTTTTCTTTTTTTTCATCAATATTTTCTATAATTTCATGAATTTTTTTTAAGTGATTTGAAGTATCAGGCATTCCATCACTCAAGTTGATAATGGCTTCGGCATCTTCAATCTCATTATCCACCCACCCAATTTGAACAGGTTGAGTATTGTTATCTTTATCTTTATCCACTAAGGCATGAGGAACATAACTTTCTTGCCTGAATGTCCATAGAACTTTATCTAGTTCTTCTGCTTGTTTTTGAGTGTTGGTTTTTATAAAAATAGGATTAATATTTTGTTTGTAGCCTTTTTCAATTAATTTGCATACGTAGATTAAGAAATCTTTTCTTTCTATCGACTCAAAGTGATGAAATAAAACATTTGTTTTAAGCTGCATATCAATTAAGTGCTCTGTTAATTAAAAATTCAGAAACCATTGCTACTGGCCTACCTGTAGCTCCTTTATTTGATCCCTCAAGCCAGGCAACACCAGCAATATCAATGTGTGCCCAATCATAATCACCAACAAATTTCTGAAGAAAGCATCCTGCAGTGATTGTTCCTGCACCAACTCCATTGGTGCTGATATTAGCCACATCAGCAAAATTACTTTTAATTTGCTTGGTATAGTCTTCGTTTAAAGGAAGCCTCCAAGTTGGATCTTTGCTTAATTCACCAGCCAAAGTTAATTCTTTAGCTAGGCTATCTGAATTAGTCATTAAGCCAGAAATATGTTTTCCTAATGCCACAACACAAGCACCAGTTAGAGTCGCCATATCTATAATGAGTTCCGGTTTAAATTTTTGAGCATAAGTGAGTGCATCAGCAAGTATTAACCTACCTTCTGCATCAGTATTTAATACTTCAATGGTAGTGCCTGACATAGCAGTAACGATATCGCCTGGCTTGGTTGCTGTGCTACTGACTACATTTTCGCAAGCTGGGACTATAAATACCATATTAATAGGCAGTTTTAGGTCAGAGACCATTTGAAGCAGGCCAATTGTAGTTGCTGCTCCACACATGTCATATTTCATCTCGTCCATTGCATTGGATGGCTTAAGAGATACTCCACCTGTATCAAATGTTATGCCTTTGCCCACAATAACTATAGGTTTAGATTTTGATTTAGATCCTTTGTATTCTGCAACTATTAACTTAGCAGGTTCTGAAGCTCCAGCAGTTACTGATAACAATGAGCCCATTTTTAATTTTTTCATATCGGATTCATTCAAAACCTTAAGAGATATCGATTTATTTTTGTTGGCTATCTTTCTTGTTTCTTTAACCAAAAATGATGGTGTGCAAATATTAGCTGGAAGATCGCCTAAATATTTTACTTTTTGTATCGCACTACCTATGCTCTCGCCATGCTTAAGACCCTTTGACATGGATGAACTTCTCTTATTACCATTAGTTCCAAAGTAGAGCTTACTTAATGAGTATTTTTTTTCTTTTTTAGAGTTGGTAGCAGTGTATTGATAAGTAATCTCATACCATGATTCAACCATTATTCTTGAAGTTCTATAATATAATTCATCATTTTTTCCAATAAGATGATCAGATGCAAGCAGATTAGTTGCATTCTTATGTGATGTGAATGATAATTTTTTTAGGGCAGATGTTATTGCTTTCTTATAATTATTTTCTGAGTATTCATCAAATTTTCCACATCCCACTAAAACTATTCTTTTATAGGATTGTTTATTGATGGGTAAAATTCTAGTTTGTCCTAGTTTTCCAGATATATCCCCATTCGATTGAAAATCTTTTATTAGATTATTATTCTGAGAATTTATAGTTTTAGATGCCCCTCTTAGGATTGCGTCTTCAAAGACAGGTAATATAAGACAATCAGTTCTTATCTCTGATGATTTATTTGTATTTATTAGAAAATTCATTTATTTCTCTCTTTTAGTTATTTTTCAAGGGTATTGTTAGTCTATTAAAATCGAATGCCCTAGTATTTATTGAGTCATAATTGTAGTGTAATGGTATTAGTTTAAAAACTAAATATGAATCTCATCTATTAGACAAATAAGATTTTTTATGGGAAAAATAATAAATCAATATCTTTTTAAAGAGACAGCTATCACTTGGTTGGCTGTCACAATCATATTATTGATTATTTTAGTTGCCAATAAGTTTGCCGATGTATTGGGTGATGCTTCTGTTGGATTACTATCATCTGATTATATCATGCAACTAATGCTGTATTCTTCTATAGATTATTTGATTGTTCTAATACCTTTGAGCACTTTTTTATCAATTTTGTTGGTTTTTGGAAGACTTTATACTGACAGCGAAATTACAGCAATATCAGCCTCAGGAATAGGACCTATTTCATTATATAAACCTTTGGCTATGCCAACTTTGGTTATAGCAATTTTATTAGCAATTATTTCTGGCTATATATCACCACAAGCTAGAAAAAGTATTGAAACTACAAAATTAGATTCTATGACTTCAATTGGTATTGAATTTTTAGAACCAGGTCGATTTGTGAATCTGAAAAATGGTTCAGTTTTATATTCAGAAGATCTTATTGATGAGAACAGACTTATAAATGTCTTTTTGCAGCAAGAAAATAAAGGAAGAGTAAATGTTGTCGTAGCTGAATATGCTGAAATTGAGACCATTGGAGAGAATAATAATCTTCTTATTTTTTACAATGGCCAAAGATATGAGGGCAGACCCGGTGACCAAGATTTTAGAATTCTGGAATTTTCAGAACATCAATTACCACTTCTTAATAGCGGTAAGAAAGTTGAAAAGGAAGACTTGAATTTAGAGAATATGGAATTTCTCTATAAGCAAAAAACACTTCAAGCAAATGCCGAAATTCAATGGAGAATTTCTCCCTCCATTGCTCTAATTATTTTAGTACTACTTTCTATTCCCTTGAGCAAGGTCTCACCAAGGCAGGGACAATACGGTGGAATTATTTTTGGGGTATTAATTTATATGATCTATGTGAATTTATTGGGTGCAGCAAAAATTTGGTTTGAGCAGGGGGACACTCCAGAAGTACTTGGATTGTGGTGGGTGCATTTAATCTGGTTATTTTTTGCAACTATAGCCATACTCTCCAACTATAATTTTTTTCAAAGAATAAGAATATTTGGAGAAAAAAATTGACAATAATTGATCGTTATATATTTAAAACAATATTCAAAACTACATGGATTGTACTGTTTGTATTTATTGCATTCTCAGGGTTTATTGATTTTATAAGCCAAACTGACGATATTGGAATTGGCACTTATGGAGTCAAAGAAGCCATTCAGTACACATTATTAAAGCTTCCAAGTTCAGTTTTTAAATTTTTATCTATCATTGTTCTGATTGGTAGCTTATTAGGTCTTGGTATATTGAGTAAAAATAATGAGTTATTGGTTTTACTATCCTCAGGAATATCGATGAGGAGACTGGGATTATCGGTTCTTATGTCTGGTTTTATTCTTTGTTTTTTATCCACATTGGTAGGTGAATACTTTTCCCCACCGATGGAACGTATAGCAGATCAACTTAGAACAAAAAGTAAATACAATTATGCCTCATTGGGTAATTCCAAAGGAATTTGGTTAAAAGAGCAAAATAAAATAATCAATATTAATCTCTTGAATGAGAATAAAAGTTTTGGAAATGTAACTATTTTTGAACTAAATGATTCCTCTAAAATCCAAAGAATCTCTAGAGCATCTTCTTCAACTATCGATGACTATAATCAATGGATACTAAGCAATCTAGAAGAAACAGTTTTTAATGAATCTGGTCTTAGTACAGAATT
>JAQWQE010000075.1 GCA_029244925.1 Gammaproteobacteria bacterium
CCATAAAAGCCTAGTAATAAATCAGAAAGCAATAATATTGAAACAGGAAGAAATAATTGCAACGTTTTATTTTGTGACATCAAGGGCATGAAAATTGCCATTGCTATAATTGGTGTATAGCTGGGAGGCATTATAAATCTCGATAAAAAAATACAAAATATGAGTAAAAAACTAGATTTCATTAATTCATTTATATTCATTATTAGCCTCAATAATATTTTATAAAATTATAACAAATTTTAAGACAACATCCCTTGTTATTTCTCTGCAAAGATGAAATCAAACTCCTCAACTATAACAGGCATGTCATTTGTGCATGACTTATTGTATTTTTTTAAAAGACCATTCCAATAATCTCTATGCAAAGGTATCCAAACATCTGGATCTTGAACTGGTGGACCATCTAATTGGGTCTCTTTGTAAGAAATTTCTCCAAACGTTGTATTGTAAAGGTTTGATATTTGAATCATTACTTCTGGACTTCCATCATAGCCAAGAAGAATGATTGGCATACCAATATCAGAGTTTGGATGTTCCTCAATCTCCATGACCCAAGGCAAGCTAAATGTGGCTATTTTTTCCTTTTTTTTAATAAAATTAAGAATCAAACCTGTTGTTTCTTCGTCTATCCCGATGCATCTAATTTGGTGATGCCTAGCTAATGCAGAATCATAACTTACTGCTTTATTAAAAAAGACATCAATTAAATCGTGATCTAAGTTTTTTTCAGGTCCATCACGATCTATCACTACTGATCTTTTCATCTGAGTATTCTCCTTTTTAATGCCCTATTCGTTTCATTAATAAATATAATTTCTACAAGTAGGATACTAATGTTTGTATCACTATGAAATTTTTTAATACGACTTTTTAATTGCATGGTAGACTTCGATTAGCTATTAATTTTAAAAAAATTGATTTGGATGCTCCAAGAAAACTATAAATACAAAAAAATAATTACGATTGCGCTTTGTTCTCTCATCGTCTCATTATTATCCATCCACAGTTCCAATTCTTTTGCTGAGTTTAATGCCAATCAAGCGATTGATCAGTTATCAATACTCCGAGATGAATTAAATGATAAAAACATCAATGAACGAAATATTAAAAATATTAGAGAAGAATCTACTCAGTTGAGAGCATCAGCTCTGAACTGTATAGATGAAGTTGATCCTCAAGTTCAAAGCTTAAAAGATGAGGTAGAAGCATTAGAGCAAATCAATCCAGATGTAGAAATTGAAATTTATGCTCGACTGACTAAAGCAAGAGATGACTTAAGACAAGAAGATACGGACTTAAAAAATTGTTCTCTGACTGTAGTTCGTTCAACAAGATTGATTGACCTTTCGAATAAGCTATTAAATGAATTAACAACGGAGCTACTCAGTGAGAAGGGAAAAAATATTCTAGATGCTATTACCTCCATCCCAGAACAAATAATAATTTTACCCGAACTATTCTTTGATCAAACATTAAAAAAAATTAATCAAGATACAATTATCTTTCTAGTCTTAATGCTCCTACTTGGTTTTAGTTTTGGATTCTTCTTTGGGGATCAAATAAAAAAAATTCAATACAATAACTTTTTTAAAAGTCTTAATAGACAGTTAATACTGGATTTAAGAACACTTTTTAAGCCTTTTGGTAGAGTCCAAGCACCCTTCCTTCTAGGAGCTTTAGGACTTACTGCTGCATTAAGTTTAAGCCTAACCTCGGGACCAAATGAATCTTGGCTAATAAGACTGACAATAAGCCCAATAATTATTTCATTGTCCTATGTCGTCATTAATTGGGTTACTGGGTCGTTATCTCCTGCACCAATCAATGAAGAAATTAGGAAGGAAGATGCAAAATCGTTAAAGAATAAATTAAAGTTTTTAACACTTGTATTGGTTTCTAGTTATATCGTATTTGGGCCTGAATGGCTCGCCAGTGATACCGCTGCCAACCTATCACTAATTAGAATTAGTATTGTAAGCCTAATTATACTATCCATGATTTCAGTTCTTACTTCCGTTTCAAAAGTATTTTCTCTAAATGGTGAATATGGAATATTAAAGTTTTTAGGATATTCTGCTCTTGGCATTAGTTTTTCAGCAGAATTATCTGGATTTCATAACCTTTCTAGCTTCATACTCAGCGGCTTCATAATCACACTATTTTCTTCCTATATTTTTTGGTCCCTTCTTTCTTTAAATGAAAAGAGTGCCCAATGGATTAATACAAGCACTAATATCATTGGAATAAGAATGAGAGGATTTCTTAATATATCCAGAGATCAAGGTAAATCAAAGTTAGGCGTATATCAGCTGTTCTTCGATGCACTGTTCTGGATTGGGTTCTTAATGATAATTTTTCAAGTATGGGATCCTACTGGAACTGTTTTAGGAACAATCTCATCTTATGCAACAGATGGTATCCCCATGGGAGATATACGGATTATTCCAACAAATATTATTGCTGGAATAATAGCTTTTGTAGTCTTAACTGCAATTACCGGTTGGGTAAAAGTTTGGATTGAAAAAAGATGGCTAAGACAAATTACAGCTGACAGAGGTGCAAGAGATGCGTTGGTTACCATTGTGGGTTATGCAGGATTTACAATCTCCCTGCTTGTTGGTTTATCCATAGGCGGTATAAATATTACTGGATTAGCTGTTGTTGCCGGTGCACTTTCAGTGGGTATTGGTTTTGGATTACAATCCATTGCAAATAATTTTGTCTCAGGAATTATTCTTCTTTTTGAACGACCCATTAAATCTGGTGACTTTATTAGCGTGGGTGATGTTGAAGGCTATGTAAGAAAAATAAGCATTAGAGCAACAGAAATAGAAACACTGGATAATCAGGACATGTTGATTCCTAATGCTGAGTTGGTTTCAGGAAGAGTGACTAATTGGGTTCTCCATAACCCATATGGAAGATTGAAACTTAAGATTGGAGTTGCTTATGGCAGCGATGTAAAAAAAGTAATTAGCATTCTTCAAGACATTGCCTCTAGCAATAGCCAGGTGATTACTGATGGCAGAGCATCCCCTCCTAAGGCTTTATTTATGGGGTTTGGTGACAGCTCTTTGGAATTTGAACTTAGAGTTAGAATTTTGGATATTAAGAAAAGATACGATGTTCTAAGTGAACTAAATTTAGGAGTGAATGATGCTTTCATCAAAGAAGATATTGAAATACCTTTCCCCCAAAGAGACATTCACATTAAAGATTGGTCTGAAAAAAATAAATAAATAGATAATCACATTTAAAAATCAGTGGATATTCTGAGCAAATATTTGTCTATAGATGGAATTGTCAAAGAACCGTCACAACTTCTAATTATTCAAGAACTATCCTTATTACAATCACATTTAGTTGCACTTGATAAAAGAGAGATTAAATTCTTAAACATATCGTTCTCAAAAAATGAGAAATGGAATAATAAAGGAATGTATTTATGGGGTGATGTTGGAAGAGGAAAAACATTCCTGATGGATCTTTTTTTTGAAACGTTGGATATCAAGAACAAAAAAAGATTACATTTTCACCATTTACTCGATGAGATACATGAAAAACTTAAAGAAAGAGAAAATTTAGAAAATCCAATTGAAGACATCGTTAAATCCATTGCTAAGGAAGTAAAAGTAATGTGTTTTGATGAATTCTATATCGAGGATATAACCGATGCTATGATTTTAAGCAAACTATTAGAAAATATATTTAAGCATAATATATATTTGGTAATTACATCCAATTCAGAACCTTCTGAATTGTATAAGGGAGGACTTCAAAGGGAGCTTTTTTTTCCTGCTATTGACTCAATTAAAAAACACTTAAAGGTAATAAATATAAGTAAAGGCGATGATCATAGGTTGAGAAAGAATGAAAGCAGTTCTTATCTTACGAACAGTGATATCTATCACGATAGTAAACTTGAAAAATACTTTAAATCAATCAATGGATTCAATTACAAAAAAGATGAATGCATCATTATTCGTGGAAGAAAGATTGAAAGTCGTTATTATGGAGATGAAATTATATGGTTTGATTTTCTGACCATTTGTGGTGATAAAAGAAGCAAAAACGATTACATTGATATAGCAAAGAAATATAAAACCATCATAATTTCAAATGTTATAGAAATGGATCTAGAAATGGAAAATGAAGCTCGAAGATTTATTGCACTTGTAGATGAATTATACGATCAAAACACTAATCTCATTTTAGCTACAAATAGGAAATACAAAAACCTGTATCAAGGAGATAAACTCAAATCTGAGTACGAAAGAACAAATAGTAGATTAATTGAAATGCAAGATAATGATTACAAGTCTGAACTAAGAAATAATAATCTTAAATAGCCTCTTTATTATCCATATAAGACCTTAATACTTTAGGAATAATAACCGATCCATCTTCCTGCTGATAATTCTCTAAAATAGCTATAAAAGTCCTTCCAACAGCTAACCCTGATCCATTCAAGGTATGAAGATACTCACTTTTACCTGAAATATCATTCTTCCATCTAGCTTTTATTCTTCTTGCTTGAAACGATTCGCAGTTACTGCAAGAGGAAATTTCTCTGTATCTATTTTGTGAAGGCAACCAAACTTCAATATCATAAGTTTTAGCAGAGGTATCTCCAGTATCACCCGAACACAATAAAACAACTCTATAAGGCAATTCTAACTCCTCAAGAATGGATTCAGCATGCCTAGTAAGTTCTTCTAATGCATCATATGATTTTTCAGGTTTCACTATTTGAACTAATTCTACTTTCTCAAATTGATGTTGCCTTATCATGCCTTTTGTATCTTGGCCATAAGAACCTGCCTCTGATCTAAAACAAGGAGTATGAGCTACCATTTTAATGGGTAATTCAGATTCATCTATCATTCTATCTCTAACTAGATTTGTAAGAGGAACTTCAGCAGTTGGGATTAAGTAAAGATCTTGCTCTCCATTGATCTTAAAAAGATCAGACTCAAATTTAGGCAACTGTCCAGTTCCTTCAAGACTTCTTGATTTAACGAGGCTTGGAACATAGTGTTCTGTATATCCATTATTATTAGTTTGATGATCAAGCATAAAAGCAATCAATGCCCTATGAAGTTTTGCATAATTATTTTTAATAACGGTAAACCTTGATCCTGATAACTTAGATGCTGCCTCAAAATCTATATTTCCAGATTGTTCGCCCAAATCAACATGATCCAAAACAGGATAATTACTTGCATTAGGTTTACCCCACTTCTTTATTTCCAAGTTATCTTCTTCATTTTTTCCAGATGGAACTGAATCATGAAGTATGTTGGGTATAGTCATGGATAGATAATGATGAGTGGCTGTAAGTTCAGACATTTTTATCTCAGAATCTTTCAGAGTTTTATTCAAAGATTTCATCTCTATTTTTAATTCTTCTTTAGTCGTTTCAGATGTTTCATTTGACCCTATATCTTTTGAAATAAGGTTTTTTTTATTTCTCATATCTTCAACGTTCGATTGGATTTCTCTGACTTTCTTATCGATTTCAATAAAAGATTCAAGATCAAAATCGCTTGACCTCTTATGGAGACTATTAATTATCAAGTCACTATTTTTTCTTATAATTTTTGGATCAATCATGGAATTCTATTTTATTGATATTTATTAATTACTAATTATAGCCATTTGCTGATAGTAAAAAAACCTACAATCACACCTATACTATCAGCTAACCAATCAAACCATTCAAATGATCTGAAAATAAAAAACTGCATTTGCATCAATTCTAAAAAAAGACCATAAAACACTAAAGAAGATATAAGAATGATTTTATGCTTATCACCATATATCAATGAAAACCAAGATGTTGTGAGAAAGAACATTAGAAAGTGAATGAGTTTATCAACCTGCATCAATGAATCAAGTGTTGCAACTTCTGGAGGTGTAATGAAATGAAGAATAGCTAAAAATAAAACTATTAAAACGCTAATAATATTCTGAACACTCTTAGGTTTATTTTGTATATATTCAATCATTTTTTTGATCAATGATTTCAGTATTATCAGAAACATTGATTATAAAATCTTTATCAGGTAAATGTTTATTAATTAGGACATTCATTAGCTCTAATTCTATTGACTCATTAGTAGCACTGACAAAAATGAACTTACTTAGTTTGTCTTTCGTGATATAAATTTCTATTTTTTCAAAAATATTCCTCCTGTTATTTCCTACAAGGGAAAATTGCTCTTCATCACCATCTTTTTCAATTTTAACAATTGAATAGAAATTTAAAATATTTGCATTGCTAAGAAGTAAAATAAGAAATGAATTTTCAATTTCCATTGGTATTGAAGATATTAACAACTGATTAAGCTGTGAATCAAAGATTCTTAAAGTATCTTTTTGAAGTGCAATTTTCTTTGAAAAAGGCAATTCAATATCCCACAATAAATTATCAGGTTTTTTTATTTTTATATGTCCAATAGATTTATCAATCAATGCATTAGAGTTTGAGTAATTACTTTGCTCAAAGTCAGCTTCCATTGTATTTATATTGATTAGATAATTTTTTAGACTGATTTCTTCTGAATGAATATTTTGAAAAAAAAGTGTTAGCGATATAAAAAAAATCAACTTACTATTATTTTTCATTAAAATTTATATTTAATCTTTGGGTGGTGGTGGCGCTAGTATTTCTCTCTTACCATTGGGTTCAACTTCACTGAGTATCCCTATTTCTTCCATTTTCTCAATGATTCTTGCTGAACGGTTATACCCTATTCTTAATTTTCTTTGAACGGACGATATTGATGCATTCCTTGACTCAGTTACAAGTTTGACAGCCTCATCAAATAGAGGATCATTCTCGCTATCATCATCTGAAGATTGATGATCTATGCCTGGCAGAGCATCAGTAGTACCAGATGTTATTTCTTCGATAAAGATTGGCTCAGATTCTAATTGCAGTTCTTTTGAGACTTGATTGACCTCATCATCAGATACAAAAGCACCATGCACTCTTATAGGATTAGATGAGCCTGGTGCAATATAGAGCATATCGCCATTTCCTAATAAACTCTCAGCACCCATTTGATCAAGAATAGTTCTAGAATCAACCTTTGCTGAAACTTGGAATGCAATTCTTGATGGAATGTTAGCCTTAATAAGACCCGTTATCACGTCAACAGAAGGTCTTTGTGTTGCAACAATCATATGAATGCCAGAAGCTCTTGCTTTTGCAGCTAGACGAGTTATCAGTTGTTCCACTTTTTTACCTACTGTTAACATCATGTCAGCTAGTTCATCAATCACAACCACAATGTTTGGCAAAATTTCTAAGTCAGGTATTGCTGTACTCTCCCCTAGTTGTATTTGTTTATCAACATCAAACAATGGATCTTTAATTGGTTCACCATTTTTTATTGCATCTTCAATCTTTTTATTTAACCCTTTAAGATTTCTTACTTTTAATTCTGACATTAGCCTATAACGCCTCTCCATTTCAATTACACACCAACGAAGTGCATTAGCTGCTTGCCTCATATCTGTTACTACAGGAGCTAGTAAATGCGGTATTCCTTCATAAACTGATAACTCAAGCATTTTTGGATCGATGAGAATCATCCTGACATCTTTTGGAGTCGCTTTATACAATAAGCTTATTATCATGGCGTTAATGCCAACTGATTTTCCAGAACCAGTAGTTCCTGCTATAAGAAGATGTGGCATCTTTTGCAGATCAGCAACTATCGGGTTGCCTGCAATATCCTTCCCTAAAGCAATAGTTAAAGGAGAGTCCATATCTTCAAATGTCTTTGATCTAAGTATTTCGCCCAAAACAACCAGAGCTCTTTTTTCATTTGGAATCTCGATTCCAATAAAAGATTTCCCTTCTATGACTTCTACAACCCTTACACTTGAAACCGAAAGTGATCTTGCTAAATCTTTAGAGAGATTGCTGATTTGACTAACCTTAACACCAGGAGCTGGATTAATTTCAAACCGAGTGACGATTGGACCTGGGAGTACTTCTTCAACAGTTGCATCAATACCAAAGTCTTTTAATTTTAATTCAAGCAGTCTAGAAAGAGCTTCAAGTGATTCTTCAGAATTTCCATACTTTTCATTAGGAGTTTCGTCTAGTATTTCTAGACTAGGAAGAGATGATGATTCACTGGATTCAAATAATTTTGACTGTCTTTGTTCTCTTGCTTTTACACCCTCTTCGATTGAAGGTTTCAATTTTTCAATTTTTGGTTTTGTTTTTGTAGTATATGGCTTATCGGTTGCTTCAGCATTAGAATCTTTAGTTAGAACTGTTCGCTTATCGCTTTCTTTTTTTACATTACTCTTTTTAAGAGTATTTTTTATTTCAACTTTTCTAGAGATATCCTTTGTTACCAATAGTACTTTTTTAGAGGCTACAATAATTAATGAAAAAAGTTTTATTACAGACCTTCCTATTGCTTCAATGACAGTAATCCAAGAAAAGCCTATAAATATAGGTATAAAACAAAACCAAATGCTCAACATCAGTAAAGTCGTGCCAATAATACTAAAGTTATTCAATAAGAAAGAGGCAATTGCTAAACCTAATATTCCACCAGCACCTTCTGGCATCCAGGGGATAGATAAATGAACTGATGTGATGACACAAGTTGTAATGAGAATCATAATAAATGAGACAGTTCTAAAAATTATTATTTCTCTGTAAGACTTAATTGATTTTTCAGATGTAATCAAGATTAAACCGAATATAAAAAATAATAGCGGAATAAAATAACTAGATATCCCAATAAACGTTATTACTAAACTTGAAAAATAAGAGCCAATAACACCAATAAAGTTATTAATATTTTCATTAGTACCAGTCGAGTTAAATCCTAAATCATTTGGACTATAGGTAATTAGTGCTACCAAGAATATAAATGCTACTGAGAATAGAGCGAGAACAAGCGACTCTCGAAGTAACTCGCCTTTACTAAAAAACTTCTTGATATTAATCTTTGAAATAATAATTCCTTATTTATAAATCAAATAATAAAATGAATTTAAGATAATATTTATAGTCACATATAATAATATCATTTTTTAAACAAAATCTAATACCACACTTTCATATGAAAAAAACTAAACATGCAAAACTAATTATACTGGGAGCTGGTCCTGCTGGATATTCAGCAGCTGTTTATGCTGCAAGGGCTAACCTAAAACCGCTTTTAATAACTGGTTCTGAGCCAGGTGGCCAATTAATGACCACTACAGAAGTTGATAATTGGCCTGGTGACCCAGAAGGTCTGCTTGGTCCTATATTGATGGAAAGAATGCTAAAACATGCTGAAAGATTTGAAACTGAGGTCGTCTATGATCATATTGAAAATTCTGATTTATCCTCTAAGCCCTTTAAATTAATCGGAGGAGAGACGGTTTATACAGCAGATAGTATTATCATAGCAACTGGATCAACAGCTAGGTATCTAGGTCTTAAAAGTGAAGAAAAATATAAAGGCAAAGGTGTTTCTGCTTGTGCAACTTGTGATGGATTCTTCTATAAAGATCAAAATGTAGCAGTTATAGGTGGCGGTAATGTTGCAGTAGAAGAAACCCTCTATTTATCTAATATTGCAAAACAAGTAACTCTAATCCACAGAAGAGATGAGTTAAGAGCTGAGAAGATTTTACAAAAAAGACTCTTTGAAAAATCAACCCAAGATGGAAATATTTCAATTATTTGGAATCATACTTTAAAAGAAGTAATAGGCGATAACAATGGCGTGACAAAGATACTCTTGGAGGGTACTAATCAATCAAAAGAAACTAAGATTATTGATGTTTCAGGTCTTTTCATTGCCATCGGCCATGATCCCAATACTGAGATATTTAAAAATCAGTTAAAAATGGATGGATCGAATTATATTATTTTGGATAAAAATAATAATAATTTTGCAACTCAAACTAATTTAGAAGGTATTTTTGCAGCTGGTGATGTGGCAGATCCCACATATAGGCAAGCAGTAACTTCTGCTGGTAGTGGATGCATGGCTGCTCTTGATGTTGAAAAATACTTAGATAATTTATAGTAAATATAGTTTAGAATATTTTTTTACATTAATTTAAAGAGCTATATATGCCTAAAGCAGATGCAATACAAATGAATGGAGTGGTAAAAGAAACACTCCCTAATACAATATTTAGAGTTGAGTTGGAAAATGGACATATGATCACTGCCCATATTTCTGGAAAAATGAGGAAAAATTACATCAGGATTCTTACTGGGGATAAGGTTTTAGTTGATATGACTCCTTATGATTTATCCAAAGGTAGGATTGTCTTTAGAGAAACTTAATTTAATTGCTCTTTTTAATTTTTTATTAGAAAATAAAGTAACAGAAGACATAACCTATGGGACAAATTAGATGAACAATAAAAATACTTTCAAAATCATACTGGCCATATTATCGATATCAATTCTTAGTGGATGTTACTCTCAATTAGGAAGCAGAGCTGAATTAGAAAATCGTATTGATGAGTTAGAAGAAGAAAATATTGCAATACAGCAAGAAGCTGAGGAAGCCGTTGAAGCAGCTCAAGAGGATGTCGAAAAAGCTGAAAGAATCTGGGAAAGAGATCAATCTAAGAAATAAATACTTTTTTCAAGTCTGATCTTCATAGGATATTTGATCAATAAGTCCAGACTTTTCCTCAAATACTTTCTTCACTTTAATCCAGTTGATAGAATCAATATCAATGTTATTGCTAGTAACATAATTAATGACCTTGGTTTCAAGATATGAATAATGTTCATTCACAATGGAATCATACTTAGAATGATGGAACTGAAGAAATATTTTATTACCAGATTTAGCTAGTTTGATTGGTTCATCGATCACTAAGACTCTGGTACCAATTGAGCTCATCTTAAACACTTCTTTTATATCTTCAGGAAACAGTCGAATGCATCCATGGGATATCTCCATCCCCACTCCATCGGGTCTATTAGTCCCATGAATAAAATAACCACCCGGGATATTTATTCTCATTGCTAATTTTCCTAATGGATTATTGGGCCCAGGAGGTACAATTGCATCTAATATTAGACCTTCAAGTTTATACTCATCCCTGACTGTTTTTGGTGGATACCATGCTGGATTTTCAAGTTTTAGATCAATTTCTGATAAACCTAGTGGTGTTTTCCAATCCATTCTTCCTATACCAACTGGAAATGTTATTAATTTACTATTTTGGATCAAATAACCTCTAAATTCAGACAAGTTAATAGTTATACCATCCTTTAAATAGTTATTAGGTAATATGTAAGCACTAGGAATCTTTACTAAGGTACCTTCTCCTGGTAGCCATTTATCAACAGTAGGATTTGCTTGTATGATTTCATTAAATCCAAGATTATATGTTCTCGCTAGATCTACTAATGTATCTTCATACATAGCTTCTATCTCTAATGTTTCTCCATATACTTGCTTTGAGGATTCATATAAAAATAATGTTGATGAATGCGAATTATTAAAGGCAAAAAGAAAAAAAAATACTATTGCTTTATTAAAGTGCATTGTTAAATTTTAATAATTACAGTGCCCCAAGTAAATCCTGCGCCAAAGCTTTGTAATAGTACGGTATCGCCAGTTTTAATTTTACCTTCTCTAATTGACTGATCCAGTGCAAGAGGGATAGAAGCAGCAGATGTATTGCCATGATCAGTCAAACTAATAATGACTTTTTTCTCTGGAATGTTTAATCTTTTTGATACGGCCTGAATGATTCTAATATTCGCCTGATGTGGAATAAACCAATCAATATCTTCACTTGTCATATTCACTTCTTTTAATGAATCTTTTGCAATACTTTCAAGTGTTTTTACAGCTACCTTAAATACCTCATTGCCTTTCATCTGGAGAAAATTATCATTTCTTTGTTCCTTTAAAGGTCTCTTAGAAGTTCCATATGGTACATATAGTAAATCAGAATAAGCTCCATTGGCTCCCAATTTGGAATAGATAATTCCTGGATCTTCAGAAGGTTTTAATATTGCAGCACCGGCACCATCTGCAAATAATACGCAGGTATTTCTATCTTCCCAGTCAGTAATCCTGGATAACGTTTCAGCACCGATTACCAAAGCACATTTTGAGTCTCCTGATAAAATAAATTTATTGGCTAAATTCATTGCATACACAAAGCCACTACACGCAGCTTCTATACTGAAAGCAGGAAAATCTTTTAAACCAATTTTTTCCTGAATGATCGCTCCAACATTAGGAGTTGGCACATCTGGTGTACAGGTTCCCACAATAATTAAATCAATTTCATGTTTATCTATACCTGATCTATCAATTGCTTTTTTAGCTGCTTCGTACCCTAAATCTGAAGTGGTTTGCTGCGGATCTGCAATGGATCTCCTTTCAATGCCAGTTCTAGACCTAATCCATTCATCAGTGGTATCTACTTTTTTTTCTAAATCTTGATTGGTTAAAATATTACTTGGAAGGTAGCTTCCAGTTGCGATTATTTTTGAAAACATTTTTAACTTAACCCTTTAAAATGTTGCTTTTAATTTTGAAACTATATCTTTTTCAATCTCATCAACTGCAGTTAATAGAGCGTGATGAAATCCATATGAATCAGTTCCTCCATGACTCTTGACCACAATTCCATTTAAGCCTAAGAGTAAAGCACCATTGTAATGCCTTGGATCTAATCTTGTTTTAAATCTCCTAAGTACTGGCTTAGCCATAAGTCCAATTAATTTATTATAAAAATTATATCCAAAAGCTTCCCTAATATAATCTGAAACTAAATTGACAGTCCCCTCCATCGTCTTTATAACTATATTGCCTGTAAAGCCATCGGTAACAATAACATCTGCAATATCTTCAACAATATTAGTAGGTTCAATAAAACCTATATAATTAAGGGATGTTTTGCTGATTAAAAGAGATGCGTCTCTAATGGACTCATTTCCTTTGATCTCTTCTTGTCCAATATTAAGGAGGCCTACTCTTGGTTTGTCTATATTTTTAATCTCTTTTGCTACGGTAGATCCCATTAAAGCAAATTGTGTGAGTTGTTCCGCTGAACATAAAGTATTTGCACCTAAGTCCAGAATATAGACAAAACCTATTTTAGTCGGTATAGATGTCATTAGTGCAGGTCTATCAATAGTAGGTATGGTTTTTAGTGAGTTCTTAGAAATGGCTAGTAGAGCCCCTGTATTGCCTGAACTAATACATGCTTGTGCTTTCTTATCTCTTACTAAATCGATAGCAACTCTCATCGAAGAGTTTTTTTTCTTTCTAAGAGCATCCAAAGGTGAATCATCCATTTCAATGATCTCATCTGTATGGATAATCTCTATTCGATTCTGATCTGCATTGGTAATTTTATTTTTTATACTTTCACTATCACCAACAAGTATGAGTTTTATATCTTCACGAGATGAAAGTAGATCAAGCGCTCCTAAAATAGAAGCATCTGGATCATTCTCACCACTCATCACATCCAGTGAAAGTGTTAGATAATTATTCAAATGAATGACCTACTCTTGCTCTTGTTCTGGAATACTTTTTTCTTTAATACTGATAACTTTTTTTCCTTTATAAAAGCCTTGAGGGCTAATATTATGTCTCAGATGAGTTTCTCCAGTATTTTCATCATTTGTTAATGCGGGTTTACTCGCTTTAATATGAGATCTTCGCATGTCTCTTCTAGATCTAGTTTTTCTTTTCTTTTGAACTGCCATTACTCTCTCCCTAGGAGTTTTATTACTTTTTACCCTTCTTCAGTATTTTTGATAATTCTGAAAAGGGTCTTTTCTTTTTATCTGTAGTCTCTTTTGTTTCATTATTAGATAAAAACAAGCTTAAGGTATCGTTATTTTCACATAATTCAATACTTTTATGCATTATTGACATTGGAATGATACTTAATATCTCATCTTCAATTATTTTTGCAATTGAAATTCCTTCTTCATCAACAGTTATTCTATTTATATGAGTCTCTTTTGAGAATGATGATTCCTCATCATTAATTATTTCACAATCTATATTTAATGACTCGTTCCAACTTACTGAGCCTAAACAACGTTGACATTCTAGAGCAAAGCTTACATCTGAAGTAACCATTATTTTAGGGTTCATTGAACTTCCGTTTGATAACCTTATATCGGATACTATTTTATTGGTTTGAACATTATCATCCATTACAACGTCTGATAATCTTGGATACTCATTTGCATGGTTTGTAATTTGTAATGAATAGTTTTTTTTTGAAAGATCTAAAAACTCTTTAAAATATAAATTTTGTTTAAACATTATTTATTGGACTATATAATTCATATTCATTTTATCAGGTAGAAAATATTTTTTTATTAAATCCATATTATGAGAAACACGATCAATAAAAATATTATTCTTGCGTCAAGTTCGGTTCATCGAAAAAAACTTTTGGCAAAATACATTTCTCACTTTCAATGTGTAAACCCAAATGTAAATGAAGCTGAATTTAATAAAGAAACCGGAAAAGAATTATGCATTCGACTCGCGAGAGATAAAGCTCAAATTGTTGCTAATGATAATCCTAATAGTATTGTTATTGGTTCGGACCAAGTTGCTACCTTCAATCAGAAAAACCTGGGTAAACCTTTTACCTATGAAAATGCTTTTAAAACAATCATGAAATTCTCAGGTAAGAATGTTTTCTTTAACACTGGAGTCGTTATTATAAGTCAAAATAAAGGTATTGATCTTTCATACATTGATCAAACAATTATTGCTTTCAAACCATTCAAAGACACTGATTTAATTCAATACTTAGACAGTCAGGATGATTTTAGAACTACAGCTGGAGTTAAAACTGAATCTGAGATGTTTCAACAATTGATTAGTGAAATTACCTGTGCTGATAAAGAAGCAATTATTGGCCTTCCCATACAATGGACTCTTTCTCAACTTGATAACATTTTCCTAATCTAAATTGCTAATCTTCTTTCTAGTAGTAAGTTTTTCTTTTAGTTCTCCGTTTTTAATCCATTGTTTGGGTAATCAGAAAAAGGGAAAGGCTTTATGTCTGACTGGTAAGTCACAAAAGCAATGATTTCAGAAACATAATCATTTAACTTGGCTGAAAACTTACATAAACGAATGCTTGGCTCCCCAGAGATCAAATCAAAGAAAAACTGTACGAGAGCAATAATACCGATAAGAAAACGGCATATGGAAAAAGCAAAACTAAACAAAAGAACAAAGAGTCCTTTTATCAATCGTTCAGTTAAGTTATATGGAGGCATATTATTGACTGGATAGGTTTTTTTCATTTAGTTCTCCTTTTTTAAGCAAGTTTATATTTTGTAACCTCAATTGAGCATTACAATAGTATTCAGTACTTATATGAGGACAAATTTAATAATTTCAAGTTTTTTTCCCTTTCTTTATAATCTCATTCCAGTCTTAATTAAATACATGTGCATGTATTATTCTGTGTTTATCACATGATAATTTCTTCTAAAACTTTTTTTAAACTTTTTGGCAAACCACATTTTATTTTAAAAATTTTGTCATTTTCACTTAAGGATGGAAATGAAATTGATTCTGCATGCAAAAATAACCTATTTAGACTGGTACTCTTATTGATTAGATCGGGTTGCTTGCCATATCTTTCATCACCTGCTAATGATGCTTTTAAAAACTTAGTATGTGCTCTTATTTGATGAGTTCGACCTGTCAATGGCTTAATGTTATACAAAGAACAATCATCATACTTTTTAATTCTATTGAATAATGTAATTGACTTTTTTCCTTCAATATCAGGTATAGACATTCTTTGGTTATTACTAGCTCTAATTAACTTAAGTGGCTGATCTACAGTAAAATTATTTTTTTCAATGTTTCCAACCAATAATCCAATATAATTCTTTTTAACTTGGCCCTCTCTAAAGTATTTATGCAATTTTCTTAATCGAGAACGTTTTCTTGAAATCAACAAACAACCACTGGTATCTTTATCTATTCGGTGTACAAGCTCTAAATCTTCTCTAATATTTTTTCTATGCAATCTGAGTAATTCTATGATTCCTCCACTAATACCGCTTCCACCATGAACAGCTATACCTGATGGTTTATTCAAAACTATAAATGAATCGTCCTCATAAATAATAGTATTATCGATCCATGATAAAGATTCTGGTTTAACCTTAAGTACTATTTCTTTAGTTGCATAAGTCAAATTAGGAGGAATCCTAACGAGGTCGCCACTTATTATTTTATCTTTTGGTTTTGCTCTCTTTGAATTGATCCTGACCTCACCTTTTCGAATCATGCTATATATTTTTTTCTGAGGTATACCTTTTATTGTCTTAATAAGATAATTATCAAGTCTCATACCATGACTGCTTTCATCAATATTAAACTTATTATTGGTTGGTTTTTTATTCATAATTTAATTAATAAGCACTTTAATAAGCACTATGTAAAATATTGATTATTAGTGATATTCAGTTAAAAGTGCTATAGTTCTTCGTTAAATATTAGGTTATTTAATTATGATAATCTATAAACACTAGATTAATTGAATAAATCTAGAAAACGTCGTTAATGACAAGAATTTTTAAACAAAGACAAATAGGAAAATTAGATAGATCATCTTTGTTGGTAAACAAACAGTTTTAAGTAGTAAGTGAATAAAAGTAAGAGAAAACAACTTAATCTTAGCATTATAACCCTAATGCTAAAATCCAATAGGATCATTTGAATACATCTATCTAGTTGCCTAAAAAAGAGGTAACAATGAAAAGAATACTTATAAATGCAACTCAAAAAGAAGAGTTGCGAGTTGCAATGGTGGATGGTCAAAAGCTCTACGATTTAGATATAGAAATTGCATCAAAAAAACAAAAGAAAAACAATATCTATAAGGGCACTATCACAAGAGTAGAACCAAGCTTAGATTCTGTATTTGTTGATTTTGGATCTGGCAGAAATGGTTTTCTTCCAGTTCGTGAGATATCAAAAGAATATTTTCTGACAGAACCTATCCCTGGTGAAAAACAGAATATCAAAAAGCTTTTGCAAGAAGGACAAGAAATAGTCATACAAGTCGTTAAAGAAGAAAGGGGTAATAAAGGAGCAGCATTAACTACTTTTCTAAGTTTAGCTGGAAGATTTGTCGTCCTTATGCCAAATAGTCCAAAAGGTGGTGGTGTTTCAAGAAAAATAATAGGTAAGGATAGATCTCAAATACTTGCAAGCCTAGACAATATAGAAATTCCAAAAGATGTCAGTATGATCATAAGAACTGCTGGTATAGGAAGGAATGATATTGAGTTGCAATGGGATCTGAATTATCTGATGGGAATATGGAATTCTATCAAAGAATTAGCAATAAAAACGCAAAGCCCTGCCCTAATTTTTCAAGAAAATAATCTTATCGTAAGAGCTATGCGAGATCATTTGGATGATGATATTGGAGAAATCATTATTGATGATGAGACAACATACAAAGATGCAAGAAAATATATCAAACAAGTAACGCCTAAGTATCTAAGGAAACTAAAATCCTATAAAGACTCAACTCCTTTATTTACAAAGTTTCAAATTGAGAACCAAATTGAATCTGCATATGCAAATGAAGTAATCCTTCCTTCTGGCGGTACTGTCGTGATTGATTTCACAGAAGCATTGGTTTCTATTGATATTAATTCTGGAAAAGCTACAAAATTAACTGATATAGAAGCAACAGCTCTTCAGACAAACATAGAAGCTGCTGAAGAAATAGCTAGACAATGTCGATTAAGAGATATGGGAGGCTTACTTGTCATTGATTTTATAGATATGAGGCAATACAAGAATCAAAAGACAGTAGTAAATACCTTAAAATCTGCAGTGAAACAAGATCGTGCAAGAATATCTATAGGAGGTGTTTCAAAATTTGGCTTGGTTGAAATGTCTAGACAAAGACTTAGGCCTTCATTGGGAGATTCTGCTTATCGAATTTGCTCTAATTGTAGTGGTGTTGGAAAAGTCAGAAGCACAGAATCATTAGCATTATCAGTCTTAAGGTTAGTCGGAGAAGAAGCTAGGAAAGAAAATACAGAAAGTGTTGTAGCAGACATTCCATCGGATGCTGCAACTTATCTTTTAAATGAAAAAAAAGAATGGATTACAGCAATAGAAGAAAGAGAAGGAATTAGCGTTGTCTTAATGTCTAATGCTGAACTCTCTAGTGCAAATTTCTCTCTTAAAAGAATTAGAAAAGATGAAGATAGTTTGCCTGAGAATAAAAAAGCTACATTTAAACTTATGGGTAGTGCAAATAATTCTCACCAGAATTCAACAAAGATTCATAAAAACAATCAAGATAAACAGACTCTTGATTCTAAGTATGCACCACTAACAGCATGGGATGTTGATGGAATGAAAAACCCTAACATAATTGATCGTTTTAAATTCTGGTTATCCTCCAGTAGCAAAAAAGAAACTAAACAGGCTATAAAGAAGGAGAAAACAAACCAAAAGGGAAATACTAGAAACTCAAAAATAAACAATAAAGCTAAGTCAAGGTCAAACACAAAAAGAAAATCAATAGGAAACAAACAACCTAGATCAAATATTAATAAGCACAAAAGGAATAAAAAAGCTCCAGTAAAAAAAGCTGATAATAAGAATCCAGCTAAAAAGACTGACAATAAAGCTCCAGTAAAAAAAGCTGATAATAAGAATCCAACTAAAAAGACTGACAATAAAGCTCCAGTCA
>JAQWQE010000047.1 GCA_029244925.1 Gammaproteobacteria bacterium
GTAGCTGTTTCAACATGATCACAGATCATATTCACCATTGGTTTACTTTTTTCCATTCTTCAGCTGATAAGCGTTTTTGTTCATTCAACCAATTATCTGTTATTAAAACGCCTGGACTGATGCTTCCAATAGTGATGTTAGTATTTTTATTTTCTGAGACAAAATATTTAGTCATGATATTGATGCTTGCTTTAGTTGAGCTATAAACTCCCATACCAGGAGTTATTCTTTTTCCATCAAAGCTACCGCCTAACATATTGTATAAATTCCCACTTCCTTGTTTTCTAAAACCGGTAATTGCAACTTGGGAGCCAAATAATGTACCTAATGAGTTGGTATCAATCATGCTGTGAATTAAGCTTTCAGGAACTTCATGAACTTTACTTTGTCCAGAGGCATAACCAGCATTATTAATCCAATAATCAACGGTATTAAATTCTGTTTTTGCTAAATCCCATAATGCTTCAAGTTGATTTTTATCTGAAATATCACAGACCTGGCCAATAATTCTCCCTTTAGATTTATTGTTCATTTCTTCAGTGACACTTGCAATGTCTGCTTGTCTTCGGCTTGTAATGACTACATTATGACCGAGTTTTGCAAATTCATTGGCAAGTCCTCTGCCAACTCCTTTTGTACTCCCTGTAATTACTATGCTAGACATAACTTATTTTTTTATTCTTATTAAAGTCTTTGTGCGCCATCTAAATCAATGCATCTTCCAGAATAATAGTCATTTTCAAAAATGAATTCAGCTGCCTTAGCCACTTCGTCAGGTTCACCAATTCTACCCAGTGGAATCATCTTGGCCAATCCCTCCAAAACATTTTCTGGCATTGAGGCAACCATTTCTGTATTGATAAATCCTGGAGCAATTGAGTTCACACGGATACCATATTTAGACAGCTCTTTTGCCCAAACAACAGCCATTGATTGAACTCCAGCTTTGGTAGCAGAGTAATTTGTTTGTCCAAAATTACCATGCCTTGCTACGCTTGAGATATTGATGATTACTCCTTTAGATTGAGATTCTATCATCAGCTGTGCTGCCTCTCTTCCACATAAAAAAACTCCAGTAAGATTAAGATCAATCACAGATTGCCAATCCTCAAGAGACATGCGTTTAACAAATTCACCATCTTTAAATTTAACCAATAAGCCATCTCGAGTCATTCCAGCATTATTAATTGAACCATGCAGAGGTCCAAGTTGAGAGACTATTGCAGTGTATGCTTCACCGACTTCCTCTTCCTTAGTTACATTGGCACTATAGGTCATAACTTCCGCGCCTTGAGATTCACAGGCTTCAACAGTAGCAGCTATAGACTCTTTATCAAGATCAATCAGTCCAAGTTTACATTTGTGTGCAGCAAGTCTTTTAGCCATAGCTGCCCCCAGTCCTCTTGCGGCACCAGTAATAATTATTGTTTTGTTTGCAATATCCATATTATTCCTCTGTTTTAGAAATCATAAAATATGAATTGTAACCGATATAAATCTATTTTTTTATATCTATAATTAATTTTTAACTTAAAAACAAATTATAACTTTGGTAATATATCATTAAGAATATTACCAAATAAGAAGGTGCAATATGACAGACGCATATATTTTTGATCATGTAAGGACGCCAAGAGGCAAAGGAAAAAGTGATGGTTCATTGCATGAGGTCACTCCTATAGAGCTTGTCACGCAAGTTTTAAAATCTTTAAAAAATAGAAATAATTTAGATACCAGTCGTATTGATGATGTCATCATGGGAGTGGTAGGCAGCCAAGGAGAGCAAGCTTCCAATCCTGCTAGAGTAGGAGCAATAAATGCCGGTTATAATGAAAAGGCAGCCGGTAAACAACTCAATAGATTCTGTGCTTCAGGTCTAGAAGCAGTAAACTCAGCTGCAGCTCAAATTATGTCTGGAATGTCAGATCTTTGCATTGGTGGAGGACTGGAGTCCATGTCCAGAGTCCCTATGAATTCTGTTGGCGGTGCGCTTGGAGTGGACCCACAAGTTGCCTATGAAAATTATATAATTCCTCAAGGGATTAGTGCTGATCTTATTGCTACAAAGTATGGTTTTAATCGTGATGATGTTGATTCTTATGCTGTTGAGAGTCAAAAAAGGGCATCCAATGCTCGAGATAAAGGGTATTTTAATAACTCAATCGTTCCAGTAAAAGATCAGCATGGAGAAGTATTATTAGATCATGATGAAGCGATTCGTAGTGGCACAACCATGGAGGATCTAGCAAAACTAAAACCCTCTTTTTCAGACTTAGGGGCAACCTATGGCTTTGATTCTGTGGCCATACAAAGATACCCAGAGGTTGAGAGAATGGAACATATTCACCACGCAGGAAATTCAAGTGTAATAGTTGATGGATCATCAGTTGTTCTTATAGGAACAAAAGAAGTGGGCAAAGAGTTGGGATTGAAGCCAAGAGCAAGAATCGTTGGATTTTCCTCCATCGGAACAGAGCCTACAATCATGTTGACAGGACCAGGGCCTTCTGCAAAGAAAGTGCTGAAAAGATGTGGCATGACAAAGAATGATATTGATCTCTTTGAACTCAATGAAGCATTTGCAGTCGTAGTACTTCGTTACATGCAAGAGATGGATATTTCACACGATCAAATTAATGTCAATGGAGGAGCTATAGCGATGGGTCACCCCCTAGGCGCAACCGGTGCAATGGTTTTGGGAACAATGCTTGATGAAATGGAAAGACAAGACCTGAATACTGGATTGGTTAATTTATGCATCGGTGGTGGAATGGGAACCTCAACCATCATCGAACGTTGTAATTGAGTTGAGATAGACAAATAAGGAAAACTAATGAGTGAAAATATAAAAATAAATATTGGTTCAGATGGCATTGCTATTCTAGAAATTGATGTTAAAGACAGACCCATGAATGTGATTACATCTGATTTTGCTAAAGAATTGGCTGAACGTGTTGAGCAAGTGACTACTGATGAAAAAATTATTGGTGCCATCATCACTTCATCAAAAAATGATTTTATGGCTGGAGCTGAACTTAAATCAATGCTGCCATCTTTAATGAAGCTTAGTAACGCTTCAGAGATGGTAGATGCAGTTGTCCAAAGCAACGGTGTTTCAAGAAATATTGAAACTTGCGGTAAACCTTTTGTTGCTGCAATCAATGGCACAGCTCTAGGCGGTGGCTTGGAGATTTGTTTGGCTTGTCATTATCGTATAGCCATAGATAGACCAGATGCTGTTTTGGGATTACCAGAAGTTCTAGTAGGCTTATTACCTGGAGGCGGAGGCACCCAAAGACTTCCAAGAATGATAGGAGTTCAAAATGCATTGGAACTCATGACCCAAGGAAAACATATTAAGCCAGCAGTGGCTAAATCCATGGGCATTGTTGATGAACTCTCTTCAAAAGAAGATCTCATTGGTAAGGCCAAGCAATGGATTATCGATGTTGGAGATCCAGTTAAGCCTTGGGATAAAAAAGGGTTTAAAGTACCAGGAGGATTTGATCCAAACACAACATCAACTATACAGGTATTTTCCATTGTTAATGCAATGGTTGCTAAAAATACTAATCATAATTACCCTGCACCAATATCAATCGTATCTTCTGTTTATGAAGGCTGTCAGGTTCCAATAGATACAGGTTTAAGAATAGAATCTAAATATTTTGTGAAACTACTTCGTGATCCAGTTGCTGGAAATATGATAAGAAGCTTATTCATTAATAAGCAGTCCGCCGATAAATTAAGAGCAAGACCGAAAGATGTTGAGAAATCCAAAGTAACTAATTTAGGGATGCTTGGAGCAGGTATGATGGGATCCGGTATAGCATTGGTCAGCGCTCAGGCTGGAATTAATGTAGTTCTTTTGGACTCAACCATAGAGAGTGCAACTAAAGGCAAGAAATACACTGAAAAGTATTTAGAAAAAAGTATTGCTTTGAAGAAAATGACATCAGAAAAAGCAAAAGTAATAATTGATCGTATTCAAGTAACCACTGATTTTAATGATCTAAAAGATTGCGATCTTATTATTGAGGCTGTATTTGAGAATAGAGAAATAAAGGCTGATGTCACTCAGAAAACTGAGAAAGTGATAGCAGATTCAGTTATTTTTGCCTCGAATACCTCAACCTTACCAATCACTGGACTTGCTAAAGCATCAAGTAGACCGAAGAGTTTTATCGGCATGCATTTTTTCTCCCCAGTGGAGAGAATGCCTCTAGTAGAGATCATTATGGGAGAAGAGTCTTCAGATGAAGCTTTGGCTAAATCACTCGATTACATACAACAAATTAGAAAAACACCAATGGTCATCAATGACAGTCGAGGATTCTTTACATCAAGAGTTTTTAGTCAGGCCTGTAATGAAGCTAATGAAATGTTAAGAGAGGGCGTACTGCCTGCATTGATTGAAAATGGTGCTAGGCAAGCAGGATATCCAGTTGGTCCTTTAGCCGTTCAGGATGAGACCAGCATAGAGTTAGGCCATAAGATTCATGTTCAAACTATTGAAGATATTGGGGATGAATACAAACCTCAATCAGCGGTAGATGTTGCAGAAAAAATGTATGAACTTGGAAGACTGGGTAAGAAATATCGAAAAGGTTTTTATGAGTATCCAGAAGACGGACCGAAAAAAATATGGTCAGGCTTAGCAGAAGCATTTCCAGTGTCTCAAACACAACCTGACCTTCAGTTAATTAAAGACAGGTTGATGACAATCCAATCATTGGATGCGTATCGATGCCTTGAGGAAAATGTATTGACCTCTCCAGATGACGGAGACATAGGTTCTATATTTGGTTGGGGTTTTCCACCATGGTCAGGAGGTGTTTTTTCTTATATCGATACTGTGGGCATTAAAGCATTTGTAGAAAGATGCGATGATTTTCATAAACGATTTGGTGAACGATTTAAGGTTCCAGATAGTCTTAGAGAACGTGCCAATAAGAATGAGTCTTTTTATTCCTAGAAAGAATTTGTTAGTAGAATAAATCTTTTTTAGATTCTTGTTTTTTTCAACAAAACATATAATCTATATTTCTTAATACTACTTATTAACTCAAAGGGGAAAAAGATGTCTAGTAATATGGGCGGATCTTCTAAAGGTAAGGTCACAAATACAGGTAAACCTCTCGGCTCGATTAAACATACTCAATCTAAAGCAGTAAAAAGCTGGATCAAAAATGAGCTGAAACAACAAACAACACGATTCAAAAAGATTTTAGAGCATATGGATGAAATTGCTCCAAAAAGAGATAAATGGATTGCTGATTTTCTTGAGACAATAACTACTCGTGGAACCAATATTGATGGCGATCTCCGAAATGTTATTGACAAAGAGGACCTGCCTAAAAAACCAAAAAGAAAATTCAGAGTAACTTATGAATCAAAAGATCTTAAAGGATTCAAACATTAAAAAAAGGAAGATGAATTATGCCTAGACCCCACATAGAACCATATGACGAAAGGCCAGCACCTTTCAAAAGAATGACTTTGCCAGGATTTGGTAAAGGAATGCATTATAAAGTTTTAAGCATGGATACAGAAACAGGTGCATGCTCATTAAAAGTTAAATTTGAAAGCGGCTATAAATTACCCCCAGGTATGAGTTATGCAGAGCTAGAGATGTTTGTTGTTTCTGGTTCAATCACTTATGGCGATACTACTTATGGAGATGGATACTATTTCTTGATCCCACCTGGAGTGAGTATGCCAGAAATGAGAGTTAAGAAAGGGGCTGTGGTAATAATGTTCTATAACTACGGAGAACCAAGTTTTATTCCATCAGATGAAGACCATCCGTTGGCTGAACGTTTTAGATTATCAATCGTTGATTCAATGAAGGATATTAATTGGATGCCAGGGAATAGGATTGTCCCTTCAGTAGCTTCTGGATGCATGTTGAAACCACTGAAGTATGATCCTGATACCGAAGCGCATACATTTCTTTATTGCATGACACCGGGTTTCAACCAAGATAATATTTCTTATCATGACTGTTGCGAGGAGTCTTATCATATTTGGGGAACTTCTTGGATGATGCAATTTGGTGATCTGCCCACAGGTGGATATTTTTGGAGACCTCCTTATATCAATCATGGTGCATTCGCCAGCAAAAATGGGATTATTGCAATAGGCAGAACGGATGCTCATTTGCATAACTATTTTCATCATAATCCTTGGACAACGCCTAAGGAAAATGCTGATAGAGCGTCTGCAAGATTGCGAAGACTGAGGCCCTCTTTGTATGAGTGGACTAGGTCGCCTGATGGACATAATCATTTCACTGACTTTGAGTATCCTCATTACCATGATCATGACTAAATGAGAAGCTGCTAAAGGTTTTATCTTATAAGCAAATAAATATGTCCGGACCACTAGAAGGAGTTAAAATACTCGAATTAACCAGTGTCGTATTGGGACCTTGGGCCGCTCAAATTATGGGCGATATGGGTGCAGAAATCATTAAAGTTGAGGCACCTTTTGGTGATAGTAACCGACAACTAGGCGCTTATAGAAATAAAGGCATGGCTGCACTTTATTTATCTAATAATAGAAATAAAAGAAGTTTGGTTTTAGATTTAAAGCAAGAATCAGCAAGGAATGCTTTGCTCGAAATCGTTAAAGATTGTGATATTTTCTTACACAACAATAGACCTCAAGTGATGACTAAGCTGAGATTGGAGTACGATCACTTAAAAGCAGTTAATCCAACCATTGTTTATTGCGGTACTTATGGGTATAGCAAACATGGACCTTATGGTAAGAAAGGTGCTTTGGATGATTCAATACAAGGAGCCAGTGGCATTGCAAGTCTGAATGAACTGGTATTGGGAGAGCCTAAATACTTGCCAACAGTTATTGCAGATAAAACAACTGCTATTACTGTTGTCTATTCTATTTTAGCAGCACTATTTTATAAAGAGAAAACAGGTGAAGGGCAAGAAATTGAAGTTCCTATGTTTGAAACTATGGTTAATTTTACTATGGCAGAACATCTTTGGGGCGAGGTTTTTGAACCACCTCTAGCGAAGGCAGGGTATACAAGATTAATGTCTCATCATAGAAAACCATACAAAACTAAAGACGGATATATTTCTGTTTTACCTTACATGAACAATCATTGGAAAATATTTTGTGAAAAGGCAGAAAGGCATGATTTGATTGATGATGAGAGGTTTAAGGATCTTTCATCTAGGGTAACTAATATTGATGATACATATTCTGAGACAGGAAAGATTCTAGCCACAAAGACCACTCAGGAATGGCTTGATATTCTAGAAGAAACAAAAGTACCAGCAATTGAAGTCAATTCACTCGATGATCTTTTCACCGATCCTCATTTAGATGCCGTAGGTTTCTGGAAAGAAGTGGATCATCCTAGTGAAGGCAAACTCAAAATGCCAGGTTTCCCTGCTCGATTTTCAAAAACACCTGCTAGCATAAGGAAGCATGCTCCCAAACTAGGAGAACATAGTCTAAAAATTCTTGAAGAAGCAGGTATAGATAATAAAACAATCAATGAGATGATTGATTCAAAGGCTACAGTAATATCGGATTAGCTTTGCAGGCTTTTTAATTCATCTATGACTTCTTGAGTATGAGAATCAGGATTTACTTTTTTATAATGTTTAACCACTGTTCCTTCAGGGTCAATAATAAAAGATTCTCTTTTAGCTATAGTCATCATCATGAAAGTACCCATAACTCCATATTCTTCGGCACATTCTTTTGTAACATCAGCAAGAATAGGGTATGGCAGACTGTATTTTTCACTAAACTCTTGATGAGAACTAACATCATCAAGACTTACGCCTAATATTTGGGTATCCAAGCCCTTAAATTCAAAAATGTTGTCTCTAAAACTACATGCCTCAGTAGTGCATCCAGGCGTATCATCTTTTGGATAGAAGAATAAGACAACCCACTGACCTCTATAATCTTCTAGCGTATGCCATTTTCCATTCTGATCTTGTAAATTAAAATTAGGAGCTACTTGGCCTATATTTATTTCTTCACTAGCATCAGACTGATTTGTGAATGAGAAGGCCAATAAAAATATTGGAATAATTAGAAAGAATTTTATTTTTTGAATCATTGGTTTCACCTTAAAAAAAACATAAACTAATTTATTAATAAAAGATTTAATAGTTTACAGCGTTTAATAATTAATTATGGATAATATATTCGAAAATAAATTGGGATTGGTTTTACCTGGAGGCGGAGCAAGAGGTGCCTATCAAGTTGGGGTACTAAAAGCCATCAGCGAAATTTTACCTGATTCCAGTAAAAATCCTTTTCCAATAATGAGTGGAACTTCAGTTGGAGCTATTAATGCTGCACTATTAGCAGCTGAATCAGAATCTTTTGTTAATGGGGTAATAAAGCTCAATAATACTTGGGGTAGTTTTAGCTCTAATAGAATCTATAAAACAAATCCTATGAGTTTATTTCTAAGCAGTCTTCATTGGCTATTAACTTTAATTACTGCAGGTATTTTAGTTAAGAATCCTAAATCACTTCTTAATAATGATCCATTACAGAGAATGCTTATTGAAGCAGTTGATTTTGAAGGAATTCAATCGAATATAGATAAAAAAAATATTGAAGCTCTTGCGGTGACTTGTGCTAGTTATAGCAAGAGAAGCACTTCAACATTTGTTCAATCTAATAATTCAAATCTGATATGGAAGAAATTTCATCGAGAAGGAAAGAATGCAGTTATTAACGTTTCACATCTTATGGCCAGTGTGGCATTACCTCTTATTTTTCCAGCAAAAATAATAGAGCATCAATATTTTGGTGATGGTGCAATGAGGCAAGCAACTCCATTGTCACCAGCGATTAGATTGGGTGCAAATAAGCTTTTAATTATTACAACAAATGAAACTCATCGAGATATAAAACCTAAACAACCCCCCTCCATACATCCTTCAATTGCCGAAATTGGTGGTTATATGCTTGACGCATTATTTTCTGATGGTCTTTATTCTGATTTAGAACGATTAGATAGGATCAATCAAATTGTAGATAATAATGATTCAAGTATAAAAACTAACAATAAGAAAATGAAAAAGATTGATTATTTAGTAATTTCACCATCAAAGAGTATCAATGAAATAGCTCAGAATAACTACCATCAGATACCTTTATCTATTAGGTTAATCTTGAGAGGACTAGGCGTTAAGAATAATAGAAATTCTGATTTGGTTAGTTTTTTATTATTTGAGTCTTTATTTACCAGGTCATTAATAGAGTTGGGTTATGAAGATGGTATAGCTCTTAAAAATGAGATACTACATTTAACACAGGTGAATTAGTCTTAAACTATGTAGGGTAAAAATAGAGTTGCTAACCCTAGGAAAGTAATAAATCCAAGTACATCAGTTAACGTTGTCATCATCACACCACCAGCAAGAGCTGGATCAATACCAATTCTTTTTAGGAAGAAGGGAATTGAGACACCAGCGATGGCTGAAGCAATTATATTAATCAACATAGATAGACCGACGATAATACCTATCTCCCATTTAGTATTAAAAAGTATGACAGCAAATATAGACACCACTATTGACCAAATGAAGCCATTTAGTAATGCAACTAATGCCTCTTTATTTAATAGTTTAATTGCATTAGATTTTTGTATCTTACCCATTGCAATACCTCTTATAACTAAGATCAATGTTTGATTCCCAGCTACTCCTCCCATACTGGCAACTATTGGCATAAGAACAGCAAGAATTACAATTTGATCTAATGTTTCTTGAAATAAGCTAACAGCAGTGGCCACAATAAATGCAGCAACTAAGTTTGCACCCAACCATACAGCCCTTCTTTTTGAACTGATGAAGATTGGAGCAAACATATCATCTTCATCGTCCAATCCAGCCATATTAAATATTTCACTATTAACCTGATCTTGAATCACATCAACTACATCATCAATGGTTATTTGACCAAGGAGTCTATTATTAGAATCAGTTACAGGAGCAGAAATTAAATCTAAATCTTGAAACTCTATCGCAACTTCTTCAGCCAAAACATCTGCATTAATAGCCTTAACATTAGAGTCCATGATTTCTTCAATTGGCATTTCTTTTGATTGTGTAAATAAATCAACTAATTTAACAGCACCAATGTATTGATTATCTCTATTGATTACATAAATATAATTTGTATTTTCAGGAAGAGAGTGCATATTTCTTAGATACTTCATTAATCCATCTATATTTACACCTCTTCTTGTTGAAACAATTTTAGGATTAGTTAAGCCACCTGCAGTATTTTCATCATAAGATATAACTGATTCAAGTCTATTCTGATCTTGTTTATCCAGTGCTTTTATAACTTGATCTGTTATCTGATTTGGAAGATCAGATAAAATATCAGCTAAATCATCTAATTCCATGTCTTGTGTAGCAGCAATTAGTTCAGAAGCATTCATTTGGCTAATTAAATTCTGTCTAACTTCCTCAATAAGCTCTTTTAGAATCTCACCTTCATCTTCTTGATCAACCATTTGCCATAGAACATTTCTTTCTCTTTGGGTCAATGATTCTAATAATCTAGCAATTTCTGATGGATTTAGTGAAGATAGAGTGTTTTTAATATTTGTAGCTTTATCTCTTTCAAGATCATTGATTATTGTGCTTAATTTTTTCTCAGACTTTTCCATAGAATGGTTTCACTCTCATTATTTCAGTCAATAAAAATTATAATTCATCTTTTTTGATACAGAAATATAATTTTACAATTTAAAGTTTTCACCCAAGTAAACTTTTTTTACTTCTGAGTTTGATAAAATTTGTTCAGGACTGCCTGATGCAATGGTTGATCCATCATTAACAATGTATCCTCTATTGCATATTTTTAATGTCTCTCTGACATTATGATCAGTTTTTAAAATTCCTATACCATCATTAGATAGATTTTTTATAATTCTTTGTATATCAATTACTGATATTGGGTCAACGCCAGCAAAAGGTTCATCAAGGAGTATAAATTTTGGCTCCATAGCTAGAGTTCTTGCAATCTCAACTCTTCTTCTTTCTCCACCGGATAAACTAATACCATTTGTGCTCCTAATATCATTTAGATTTAATTGATCTAAGAGTTGATTAAGTAAGTTTTCCATTCCCGATGTGGTTAACTCTTTTCTGGTTTGCAGAACAGCAAGAATATTATCTTCCACAGACAGTTTTCGAAATACCGATGCTTCTTGAGGAAGATATCCTAGACCTTTTCTTGCTCTCTCATGAATTGGTAAGTTGGTAAGGTTGTATTCATCCAACATTATTTTCCCTAATTCTGGCTTTACTAAGCCTACTACCATGTAAAATGCTGTAGTTTTTCCTGCGCCATTTGGACCAAGTAATCCAATAATCTCTCCACTTTTTATATTAAAGCTAAGATTTTTTACAACTTTTCTTGAGTTGTAAGATTTTTCTAATTCTTCTGCAATTAAAATACTCAAAATTTACTACTCAGTGTTTTAATTTTCGATATTAATATTAATATTTGAGCTAAATTTTAACTTATTATCTTTCAGTTGAGCGCTCAAACCATTAGCTTCTATCATATTATTATTAATCTCTATAATTACCTTTCTATTAGTAGCAACTGTAAATGTATTAGGATTAATCTCAAGATAATCAGTTAAGATTTTTGAATTATTATTTTCAGTATTATTCTTGATCAGGACATTTCCAGAGAGTGTTAGTATATTCATATCAGAAATAATTTGACCTCTATCTGATGTAATAATCCAATTAACATCTTCATCAGTGTATGTAAGCTTTACTTGCTCAAGAAAGATTTGATTATTTAAGTCATTCGCTTTAGCTTTTTTTGAGAATATTTTATATGAAAAATCTCCATTTTTACTGCTACCCAATAGTTCTGCATTTTTTACTATAAATTCAACTTCTTTTGTTACTAGATTCTCTTCTTCAGTATTGTCATTGGGAGAGAATAAATAGAGCAATATAGAAACGGCCGCTAATACAGATAAGATAATGAAGTTTAAGAGGAAATTTTTCAATTTTATACAATAATTACATTAATCCAGCTCTGAATAAATCATGTATATTCAGGGCGCCAACTATTTTATTTTTTTGTGCAACAATTAATGAGGTTATTTTCTTACCCTGTAAAATTTCTACAGCATTAGTAGCTAATTGATCGGGAGAAATTACAAACGGTTTTTTACTCATAACTTGATGCATTAGTGTATTTTCTATGTCCACTTTTTTTTCTAACGTCCTTCTCAGGTCACCATCAGTAAAAATTCCAGTCAATTCATTTTTATCATTAATGACAGCTGTCATACCTAATGCTTTTTGAGACATTTCTATTAACCCAGTAGATAGTTTATCGCTCTCACTAACATAAGGAATTTCATCTCCTATATGCATAATATCTTTTACTAAAAGTAGTAGTTTTTTACCTAGAGTTCCTCCAGGATGAGATTTAGCAAAATCTTCTTCTGAGAAACCCTTTTTTTCCAATAGAGCTACTGCAATTGCATCACCCATTGCTAAAGCTGCTGTTGTGCTTGCTGTAGGAGCTAAATTCATAGGACATGCTTCTTCTTTAACTGAAACATTTATATGACTATCTGAGGCTTTTGCTAACTTAGATTCATTATTTCCAGTAAGTGAAATAATTGGGATCTTCATTTTTTTTAGGACTGGTAGAAGTTCTATTATTTCTTGAGATTCTCCAGAATTAGATAGAGCTATGATAATATCGTTTTGGTCTATCATTCCAAGATCACCGTGAAGTGCTTCACTGGGACTAACAAAAAATGAGGGGGTGCCAGTGCTTGCAAAGGTGGCTGCTATTTTATCTGCAATATGACCAGATTTACCCACCCCCATAACAATTATTTTGCCATTGCATTGAATGCATGCATTGCATGCAGACTCAAAGTCTTCATCCAGATGGTTTTTAAGTTCACTTATTGCTTTGGATTCAATATCAAGAACTCTTTTCCCTGTATCTATAAAATTAAATTTTTCTTTTTCTTCTTGCAAAGTTTTAATAATTTGAATTGTTATCTCTATATAATTACTGTTTTAAATATATAGACAGTTTATCTTAAAATAAAATTAAGGATATAAAATGAATGTTGAAGAAATTAAGAATTTAATCCAAAAATCTATCATGGATGCTGAAGTTATTGTAAATAGCGATGATAATGTTCACTTTGAGGCCATTATAATTTCTGACCTATTTATAGCTAAGACTCTCATACAACGACATCAAATGATTTATCAAAGTTTAGGAAGTAAAATGGATTCTGAAATACATGCTTTATCAATTAAAGCTTTGACCAAAGAAGAATGTAATTAAAATTGTTTTCCTAAAATTAATATTGGATAGGTTCTTTTGCAAAAATTAAAAATAAACGGCGGTATATCCTTATCTGGTGAGATTGATATTTCTGGATCCAAGAATGCAGCACTACCAATAATAGCATCCAGTATATTGTCTTCAAGTTGTCTAAAAATTAGTAATATACCAAAATTACATGATGTTTCTACAATGATTGAGTTGTTGAAAACAATGGGTGCTTCTTATACAAATCAAGGTGATTATTGTTTAAAAATAGAGGCAAATAATTTAAATAATCATATAGCTCCCTATCATCTAGTTAAAACAATGAGAGCATCAATATTAGTCCTTGGCCCTTTACTAGCTAGGTATGGAAAAGCCCGTGTCTCACTTCCGGGTGGTTGTGCTATTGGGGCTCGACCAGTAAATTTACACATAGATGGCTTAAGAAAGATGGGTGCTGATATACAAATTAAAGAAGGGTATATAGATGCAAAAGTAAATAGACTTAAAGGAGCCAAAATCTTTTTGGATCCCATTACTGTAACAGGCACTGCTAATCTGATGATGGCTGCAACGTTAGCTGAAGGGAAAACAATTATAGAAAATGCAGCTATTGAACCAGAGATTGTAAATTTAGGAGAGTGTTTGCAATCTATGGGTGCAAAGATAGGTGGTTTAGGAACAAGAGTTATGTCAATTGAAGGAGTTGATTATCTTGGAGAAGCTGATCATGAGGTCATCCCAGACAGAATTGAGGCTGCTACTTTTTTAATTGCGGCATGTGTTACTAAAGGGTCTTTAAGAGTAAATAGAGTGCGCATAGATCATTTGGATTCAGTGATTGATTTACTGAAAAGAGCAGGTGCAACAATCTCATTTGATGAAAATCACATTGATATAAGCTTAAAAGGGGCTATTAAGCCTATTGATTTTACAACTAACCCATACCCAGGTGTCCCAACTGATGTTCAGGCGCAATTTATGGTTTTAAATGTACTTGCAGAAGGAGATTCAAAAATAATAGAGACTATTTTTGAGAATAGGTTAATGCATGTTTTAGAATTGCAAAGAATGGGGGCTAGTATTAACCTCGACAAAAATACAGCTTATGTAAAAGGGGTAAGAAAGCTTAGTGCAGCACCTGTAATGGCAACTGATTTAAGAGCATCTGCTGCACTTGTATTGGCTGGCTTAGCTGCAAAAGGAGAAACAATTATTGATCGAATTTATCATATCGATAGGGGTTATGAAGAAATAGATCAAAAGTTATTTCAATTAGGAGCAAAAGTTCTTAGATTAGACTCCTGATTAATTATATATTCATGTATAATCGCGACGACAATTTATTGGGGTGAAGATGCGCTTATTGAGTATTAAGAGGGGTTGATGAGTAAATTAGGTAGAAGAAAGTTTTTATCAATAGCTACTAGTGTTACTGGTGCTGTTGGTGGAATATTTGCTCTTACACCATTTATATCATCCTTCCAGCCTAGCAAGAGAGCAAAAGCACTAGGAGCTGCAATAAAAATCAATATAGAGAAAATTGAACCTGGGTCCATTGTTAAAGTTATATGGAAAGGTATGCCAGTATGGATATTACATCGTTCTGAAAAAATGCTTGATAAGATTGACTCCTCTATTGATGAATTGAGAGATCCTAATTCAGAATTATCAGTTCAACCTAACTTTGCAAAAAATACTTTTAGATCTATTAAGCCAGAATATTTAGTCGTTGAAGGTGTGTGCACTCACCTTGGATGTGCACCTATTGAAAAATTTGCAATTGCACCTGCTGATATGGGGCCTGACTGGAAGGGTGGTTTTTTCTGTCCTTGCCATGGATCAAAGTTTGACCTCTCAGGAAGAGTATTTGCTGGCGTTCCAGCACCATCAAATTTAAGAATACCACCTCATCGATATGAGAATGAGACAACTCTTATAATTGGTGAGAATGAAGAGGAAGAAAATGCCTAGCGATAATAAGCAAGAAGTATACTTCTCTAATCCTATGCTTAAATGGGTTGATGAAAGGTTTCCTCTTTCTAAAGTCTTAAGAGAACATGCTACAGAGTATTATGCGTCAAAGAACTTTAATATTTGGTATATTTTTGGAGTCTTATCTACTGTAGTTCTAGTTTTGATGTTGCTAACTGGGATATTTCTAACTATGAATTATAAGCCATCTGCAGCTGAGGCTTTTAATTCTGTTGAGTATATTATGCGTTCAGTTGAATATGGATGGCTTATGAGATATATGCATTCAACTGGAGCTTCTTTTTTCTTTATAGTTTTATATCTGCATATGTTCAGAGGAATGCTTTATGGCTCTTATAAAAATCCTAGAGAGTTGATTTGGTTGCTAGGTATGATGCTCTATTTTTGCTTAATGGCTGAAGCTTTTCTGGGATATATTTTACCGTGGGGAAATATGTCCTACTGGGCAGCTCAAGTCATTGTTAATTTATTTGGAACCATTCCTTTCATAGGCGATACTTTAGTTGAATGGATTAGAGGTGATTATTATATTTCAGATATTACTCTAAATCGTTTCTTTGCCTTGCATGTTATAGCAGTGCCTTTAGCAATTCTTGGTTTAGTTTTTGCACATATTGTGGCACTTCATCATATTGGATCAAACAACCCTGATGGCATTGAAATTAAAGACAATAAAGATGCACAAGGTAAACCCATTGATGGAGTTGCTTTTCATCCATTTCATACAAGTAAAGATTTAGTTTGGATTACGATTTTCTTAATACTTTACTTTGGGGCGGTATTCTTTGCACCAGAGATGGGTGGTTTATTCTTAGAGGTTGATAATTTTGAACCCGCAAACCCATTAAAAACTCCTGAGCATATTGTTCCTTCTTGGTACTTTACACCTTACTATGCGATCTTAAGATCCATCCCTGATTCATTACTTGGTTTTATAGCTCTAGTTTCAGCGGTTCTTTGTTTTGTTTTTCTACCGTGGTTGGATAAGTGTAAAGTTAAATCCATAAGGTATAGAGGTTGGCAGTACAAAGTAGCACTAGCTATTTTTGTTATTTCATTTGTATCACTTGGATATTTAGGCATGCAACCTTCCTCAGGTATTTATTTGATCTTAGCCAGATTATTTACAGTGGTTTATTTTTCTTTTTTTCTATTGATGCCTTTTTACACACGTTTAGAAAAAACAAAGCCTGTGCCAGATCGAGTAGTGTATAAAAAATGAAGATTTTTAATAAAGTAATACTGTTGTCTTTTTTTCTATCACTATTTAGCGTTGTTTATTCTGCCTCTTCTGTCGAGAAAAAATCTAATGATTATTTGCCAGCCTTAAATGATATTACTGATTCAAAATCTTTACAAAGAGGAGCTAGAAACTTCTTTAATTATTGTGCTGGGTGCCATTCACTAAAATATGTCAGATATAATCAAATGGCTAAAGATATTGGCATCTCTGAAGAGCAATTAAATAGCTACTTAATATTTACAGGGGCAGCCCCTCAAGATGTTATCTCTATGAATATGCTTGAAGAAGATGGCAATCGATGGTTTGGCAAAGCCCCTCCTGATTTATCCATGATCACAAGAGTGAATTCAAATACTTATGTCTATAACTTTCTTAGGTCTTTTTATCCTGATAAGGACTCTCCTACGGGTGTAAATAATAAAGTAAAAGATGGAACAAGTATGCCTAATATATTATGGGTACTTCAAGATGAAATGGATAAGAAAGAATTTGATTCGTTCGTTCTTGATATTGTAAATTTCCTTGATTATGCAGGCGAACCAATCAAAGCAAAGAGGAAATCTTTAGGCATATGGGTGATATCTTTTTTATTCATTTTTCTAATTCTTAGTTTTGCATTGTATAAAGATATTTGGAAAGAAGTTAAATAGTTTATTATTGAAATGATTTTAAGAGGTTAAGTATGACAAATGTCTCAAATAGAAGATCTATGATGGGTTTATATTCAGGTAATACCTGTATTCGTTCGCATCAAGTAAGATTTGTTTTATCGGAAAAAGGAATATTGACTGAAATCAATAATATTGATGGATCAAAAGTTCCTGAGGATTTAATAGCATTGAATCCCTTCGCTACATTACCAACATTAATCGATCGAGAATTAGTGTTGTATGATTCAACGGTAATTATTGAATATCTAGATGAAAGATATCCCCATCCTCCTTTAATGCCTGTCAGCCCTGTAGAAAGAGCAAAAATTAGATTGGCCCTTGCTTCACTTGAAAAAGAAATTGTTGGGCCTGCTATTCAGTTAGATCTCGCTATTGGAACAAGGAATGAAAATGCAGAAAGAAAGAAATTGAAGTCAATACTAAATTCATCAGCAGATATGTTTGATGCTAATAAATATTTTCTTAGTGATGATTTTACAATAGTAGATTGTGTTTTAGCCCCCATCCTATGGAGGTTAGATTATTTTGCAATATCATTATCTAACGATCATAAAAGTATAATGGAGTATTCTGAAAGAGTATTTTTAAGAGATACATTTAAAGAAAGCTTGAGTGAAGATGAAGAGGAAATGCAACTATAATTATTTTTTATTTCGTTGAGATATCTTAATGGCAGGAGAATTATTTATAGTTTCAACTCCCATTGGTAACCTGAATGATATTACATTGAGAGCAATACAAACCATTAAAGATGTAGACTTTATTCTTGCTGAAGACACAAGAGTTGCTAGAAAATTATTAAACCATCTTGGGATCAAAGCAAATCTTCAATCACTTAATGAACACAATGAGTTGAAAAAAATTCCTAGCGTCTTAAGTCATTTATTAAAAGGCAAGAATATTGCACTTATCTCTGATGCAGGTACACCCTTGATAAGTGATCCAGGATTTAAGTTAGTTAAAAGAGCCAAAAAAGAATCGTTGAGAGTAGTACCTATACCCGGTTGTTCAGCTGCTATTGCAGCCTTGTCAGCTTCAGGTATACCAACAGATAGATTTTATTTTTATGGATTTTTACCAAAGACTAAAAACAAACGTGTTGATGCTCTCAAAAAATTAGCCACTAAAGAAGAGTCAATTATTTTATATGAATCAGTTCATCGATTAAGTTCCTCAATTGAAGACATCATCAAAGTATTTGGTAAAAGCCATATTGCAGTTTTATGTAAAGAAATAACAAAACTACATGAGGAGTTTATCGGGAATGATCTCGAGGAGATTAGATTATTTTTAATGGATAATCCATCTAAAATAAAGGGCGAGTTTACCCTGATTTTGAATGGTAAAGAATCTTCTGAAGAACCCAATACTGAAAAGATTGACAGTATACTTAATGAGTTATTGCCTATTGTTTCAGTTAAAGTTGCAGTAAGGATATGTTCTATATCCACAGGCTTTAATAAAAATAAAATCTATAAACGAGCTATAGAGTTAAAACCTTGAAACTTGTATTTTGTTTATGAGTATTGAATAATCGCACATGGAGTTGACTAGGCAATCGCCCAATTCTTATTGGGAGGAAAGTCCGGGCTCTAACGGGTACGATGCCAGGTAATACCTGGAAGGCGTGAGCCTATGGAAAGTGCATCAGAAAATAAACCGCTTTAATTTAGCAAGGGTGAAAAGGTGCGGTAAGAGCGCACCGCATAAATGGTAACATTTATGGCATTGCAAACCCCATCGAGAGCAAGACCAAATATAGGAGTAATGATTTCCCGTGATCACTCCAGGGTAGGTTGCTAGAGGTACTTGGTGACAAGTATCCTAGATGAATGATTGTCCAAGACAGAACCCGGCTTATCGGTTAACTCCATATTCCTTCAATCAATGTCTTTTTTAATTGACATCATAAACTAATGACATATAGTGTTATTTAGTGGTAAAAAGTGGGATATATATCTTGATCCTATTAATAAATATGATGTTTCGTGGCTTAAATAAAATAAATCTTGATTCCAAGGGTAGAATTTCTATCCCTTCAAACTATAAGGCGATCTTAACTAAGAGAGCAATAAAAAAATTAATTTGTACTATTGATCTAGATAATTGTCTACTACTTTACCCATATAAGAACTGGGAAAAAATTGAAAAGAATATTATGGAATTGCCTTCTTTAGATAGGAACTCTAGAAATCTGCAAAGACTTCTAATAGGGCATGCAGCAGAAATAGAAATTGACTCTAATTCAAGAGTGTTGATCCCTAGAGAATTAAGAGACTTTGCTGCTTTAGAGAAAGAAGTTATGTTTGTGGGTCAGGGCAATAAGTTTGAGTTATGGAATTATAAGAAATGGTGTTCATTGCGAGATGAATGGCTAACTACAAAAGAAATTAAATTGCCTGATGCATTTAATGATTTATCAATTTAGAATTTAGCGGAGAGTATAAATGAGTGAATTTGCCTTTGAATTAATGGATACAGAAAGCCAAAAGGCGAATATAAAAGTCATTGGGGTTGGTGGAAGTGGAGGAAATGCAGTATCTCATATGGTTAATCATGGAATCCAAGGAGTAGATTTTCTCTGTGCAAATACAGATGCTCAAGATTTAAGCAAATCTAATGTTCAAACAAAAATACAAATTGGAATAGAGACAACAAAGGGGTTGGGAGCTGGAATGGATCCTAGCGTTGGAAGGATATCAGCTGAAGAAAGCAGAAAAGATATTAAAAATGCTATTCAGGGCGCTGATATGCTTTTCATTACTGCAGGTTTTGGTGGAGGCACTGGAACAGGAGCAAGCCCTGTTATTGCTAAAATTGCTAAAGAAATGAATATTTTGACCGTGGCAGTTGTAACGAGGCCTTTTTATTTCGAAGGAGTTTTAAGATCTGAGTATGCAGAAAGCGGTATAGAAGAGTTGGAGAAAAATGTAGATTCTTTAATTATTGTTCCAAATGATAAATTACAAGAACTAGGAAAAACTATAAGCATGATTAATGCTTTTGAAGCAGCAGATGATATCTTATTGAATTCAGTTCAAGGGATAGTTGAGCTGATTACTGTTCCAGGTAAAATTAATTTGGACTTTGCTGACGTCAGAGCTGTAATGCTCAATAAAGGTAGAGGGATAATGGGATCTGCAATTGCAAAAGGTCCCGATAGAGCTAAAAAAGCCATAGAGGAAGCAGTTAATAGCCCTTTACTTGAAGATGCTAATTTAGAGGGAGCTGAAGGCATACTATTAAATGTTACTTTTGGAGATGATCTTGCAATTTCAGAATTTAATGAAATTGGCAATATTGTGAGAAGTTATGCATCGGATGAAGCAAAAGTTATAGTTGGAACCTCTGTTGATGAATCCATGTCAGATTCCATTAGGGTTACTATCGTTGCTACTGGGTTAGGCGAAAGGTTAGAGAATCAAGAAACAAATTTTAGAAATTATGATAATCCTATAACCCAAAGAAGACCATTAATCGAGACACAAGATTTATTTCAGGATCAAGAAGTGAGTCCAATTCATGATGTAGAGTCAGAAATATTGGATGTGCCAAACTATCTAAAAAGACAGGATGGGTAATTTATTTTATAAAATTTAATTCTTGATCATTATCAATGCCTGATTTAATTCATGAGCCAGTTTTATTAAAAGAATCTCTGATGAATCTTATAAGAAATTATTCAGGTAATTACCTTGATGCAACTGCAGGTTTTGGAGGCCATTCTTCTGGGATATTAGATATTATCAATCAAGAAGGAACTCTAGTTTCAAACGATAGAGACCAAGATTCTATTAATTATATAACTAAAAGATTCTCAGAGAATCCTAATATGCAAATACTTAAATCTAATTTTAGTCAAATCAGTCAAGCTTTAAAGAAGAAGAATTTGAAATTAAAATTCGATGGAATAATTGCCGATCTTGGAATGTCATCCTATCAGTTGGATAATGCAGAACGTGGGTTTAGTTTTATGAGAAAGGGCAACTTAGATATGCGTATGGACCAACAGCAAGGTATTACAGCTAAGGATTGGATTAATACAGCTTCAGAAAATGAGATAGCTAATGTTATATGGAGATATGGTGAGGAAAGCTCTTCTAGAAAAATTGCCAGCGAGATAGTTAAAAAAAGAAAGATAAAATTAATCGGAACAACAGAAAGTCTTTGTGAGATTATTGTAGATGTCAAAAAGAATACTTTTTATAAAAATAAAAAGCATCCTGCTACAAAAACATTTCAAGGTATAAGGATTTTTATTAATAATGAGTTAGGAGAGCTTGAATTATTTTTAGAAAATAGTCTCGAACTATTAAACCCAAAAGGGAGGCTTTGTATCATAAGTTTCCATTCATTAGAGGATAGAATAGTAAAACGTTTTTTTAGAGATCAATCAAGAATTGATCCTAATTTATCAAGATTACCTAATGTTCAAGATACCAGTAGTCTTAAAGTGATTGCTAAAAAAATAAAACCTATGGCATCTGAAATAAGACTTAACCCTAGATCAAGAAGTGCAGTACTTAGGGTAGCAGAGAGAACTTAGGTATCATGAGGGGTGAATGGTATAAAAGATCTTTCTTAATATTTCTTATGGTATTTATTTCAGGACTATTTGAGATAGACATTCATTTCAAGAAACGAGAATATTTCAAGAAATATCAATCTTTGATTCAAGATAAGCTTCGATTAGAGATTGATTGGAGAAAGATACAGATTGATCTTTCAGAAATCTCTTCAGGTCTATCCTTAGAAAAAGATGCTGAGACAAAAGCAAAGATGACTATCTTGGACCCATCCTTAGCAAAAATTGTAATATTGAATGAGCAAGAAACAAAAAAATAAAAATAAATTTATCAGGAATCGTTTCCTTTTTCTTTCTTTAATCCTGATTACTTCATTGGGTTTGTTGCTATCAAGATCTTTTTATCTTCAGTACATTGAAAAAGATTATCTGAATACCGAAGGAGAAAAAAGACATATTAAGCTTGAAAGAATTGCTTCCAATAGAGGTAACATTTATGATCGTAGATCCACTCTATTAGCAGTAAGTACTCCTATTTATAATGTTGTTGTGGACCCAAAGAAGTTCATAGAATCTAAAATATATAGTCAACAAATTCAAATACTAAGTGAAATTCTTTCAATGAATGTAAAAGGTATTGATAGTGCAATTAAAAAACGACCCAATCGAAGACATTTGATTATTAAAAAAGAAATAACCGATAATCAAATTGAGCAAATTCGTTCAAATAAATGGAGAAATTATCTCTATCTTGAGAAAAGCTATAAGCGTTTTAATCCGTCTGGCGAAGTAACGGGTCAGTTTTTAGGCTTCACGGATCTTAACGATAGAGGACAAGAAGGACTTGAGTATATGTTGAATGATTATTTAGTGGGTACAGATGGTATCAAGAAAGTACTGAAGGATAGAAAGCAAAATGTTGTTCGAGATTTAGAATTCCTTCAAGCTGCTAAAGATGGGAACGATATTTATACTAGTATCGATCTACGTATACAATTTATTGCTCATAGGGCATTGAGTAATGGATTAAAGAATTCTAAAGCTAAAGCTGCTTCAGCAATTGTTCTAGATATCAGAACAGGAGAGATCCTAGCTATGGTTAACCAGCCTTCTGCTGATCCTAATGATCGAAGTTCAAGACAGGCAAAATACTTTAAAAATAGAGTTGTTACCGATCAATTTGAGCCAGGTTCTACATTTAAACCCTTGATAGTGGCTACCGGTATTGAGAATAAAATATTCAGTTCTCAAGATACAATAGATACGACTCCATTTTATATTGGAAAGAAATTGATCGGAGAGGATAACCGTTGTTCAAGCCAAAAAGTAACACCTGAAAAGATATTGGTTAATTCTTGTAATGCTGGTACAGCTAGAATGTCTTTGCAAACTGAAAGTAAATTATTTTCTCAAATGCTCAATAATCTAGGTGTAGGAAGAGTTACAGCTTCAGGTTTTCCTGGCGAGGCCTCAGGTACCCTTGATGGTAACTATGATCGCTGGAGAGACATTAGGCGAGCATCGCTTTCATATGGATATGGAGTGGATGTAACTCTATTGCAATTGGCGAGTATTTATTCTGTTTTAGCTAACAAGGGAATTAAAAATCATGTAAGCATTGAAAGAATAGAGGGAGAACCTGTTTCAGAAAGAGTTCTTTCTGAAGAAACAGCAAAGAAATTATTACTTATGCTTGAACAGGTAGTCGAAAATGGAGTTAGAAGAGCTAAGGTTAATGGTTATAGAATTGGAGGCAAAACTGGAACAGTTCAAATTTATTCTTCAGGCTATTCAAATAAATCTCATAATGGAATATTTGTCGGAATTGCACCAATTAGTGAACCTAGGATTGTAACAGCAGTTATAGTCAATGAACCAGGTGGCGATCAGTATTATGGAGGGCAAGTTGCAGCTCCTATATTTTCATCTATAGCTTCTGCCTCACTAAGAATATTAGGTATTGCACCTGATAAGGTTAATAATTAAGAACTAAATATTAATCATTCATATAGAATAATAAAGTATTGTATTACCACAAAGGATAAGAATTGTTTTTATTTTTCTCAGAACAGTTAACTGATTTTTTTTCAGCTTTTAATGCTTTTACTTATATCACTACTCGGGGTATTTTAAGTGCTTTGTCGGCCTTAATAATTTCATTTGTTTTTGGACCAAAATTAATTAGATTACTTAGTAATAATGAAATTAGTGAGAATATAAGATCAGATGGACCAGAAACCCATTCATTGAAATCAGGAACACCCACTATGGGCGGTTTAATTATATTATTCTCTATAACAGTGAGTACTTTGATATGGAGTGATTTAAGCAATCCATATATTCTCAATATATTAATATCAACTTTACTTTTTGGGCTAATAGGTTTTATAGATGATTTCTCCAAACTCAAAGGTAATCCCAATGGTATGAAGCCTTCTGTTAAGATTTCTCTTCAAATTTTAATTGCATCTTTATCGGTATATTTTTTAAATTTTTATAGTGGGATTGAAATAAATACAGAATTACTTATCCCTTTTACTAATAATTTCAATATAGATCTAGGTGTATTATTCTTCCCCTTTATTGTTTTTGTGATTGTGGGTTCAAGCAATGCAGTTAACTTGTCGGATGGTCTTGATGGTTTAGCAATTATGCCAGTTGCAATGATAGCAATTGCATTAGGAGTCTTTGCCTATGTTACTGGCAATATCAATTTTGCTAATTATCTGGATTTACCTTTCTTAAATGATTCGGGTGAGGTATTTGTTATTTGTTGTGCCATTGCTGGCTCTGGCTTAGGCTTTCTTTGGTTTAATACGTATCCAGCTGAAGTTTTTATGGGTGATGTTGGAGCTCTTTCATTAGGAGCAGCTTTAGGACTGATTGCAGTCATTGTGAAGCAAGAGCTAGTACTAGCAATTATGGGCGGTGTTTTTATTATTGAAACTTTTTCGGTCATACTTCAAGTTGGGTCATTCAAGTTAAGAGGTAAAAGAATATTCAATATGGCTCCAATTCATCATCATTTTGAGCTTAAAGGTTGGGCTGAGCCTAAAGTCATTGTCCGCTTTTGGATAATCACAGTTTTTTTAGTTTTAATAGCATTATCAAGCTTGAAAATTAGATAGAACCAATCAAATATTTATATAGAAAAAATTGAGGCCTAATAGAAAACAACATCAACTTTGGGAAGGCATAGATAAGCTCTTCTTAATAGCAATTGTTTTTTTACTATTTGCAGGGATCATGATGCTCGCATCAGCTTCGATGCCTATCGCTGATAGAGATCTAGGTGACCCATATGGCTATGTATTTAAGCAATCATTTGCAATTGTATTGGGGTTGCTATTTGGACTAATTATTTTTTCTATACCTAGTCAATTTTTGGAAAAATTTGGAATTGCATTACCCATTATTGCACTACTATTATTGTCAATGGTTTACATTCCTGAAATAGGTATCAAGGTAAATGGAGCTACTAGATGGATTAATTTAGGTGTTGGGCCGAATATACAGGTAGTTGATCCAGCTAGGCTATTATTTTTAATTTATATTTCTGGTTATTGCTATCGCCAACAAAAAGAACTTAGGGAAGGCTTTGTAAGTCTTCTAAAACCTATGATTTTTATTTTACCAGCTTGCACTCTTCTTCTTTTACAACCAGATTTTGGATCGACAGTAGTACTATTAACTGTAACTGCAGCTCTCTTTTTTCTTGCAGGATTTAAGTTAAGGTATTTCTTTTTATTGATAATAATCTTGGCTTTATTGTTCTCAGCACTAGTTTATTTTTCACCTTATAAGTTAGCAAGAGTGGTTTCCTTTATGGATCCATGGTCAATGGCTGATAAAGGTGGTTATCAATTAGTTAATTCACTCATTGCGATTGGATCAGGTGGTTTTTTTGGAATTGGATTAGGAGAAGGAGTTCAGAAACTTTTCTATCTACCTGAAGCCCATACTGATTTTATTTTTGCAATTATTGCTGAAGAATTAGGTTTAATGGGGACAATCCTATTTTTATCTTTCTATACTTTATTAATTTCTAGAGTTTTTATAATAGCCTTTAGAGCAATATCCATAGAAAGATTATTTCAAGGATATCTCTGTTTTTCGATAGGAATATGGATTTCAATTCAGGTCATTATTAATTTAGGTGTAAACATGGGTTTATTGCCAACTAAAGGCCTAATATTACCTCTCATTAGTTACGGTAGCAGTAGTATGATCATGACATTGATAACCTTAGCAATTGTATTGAGAATTGGATGTGAAATTCCTAGAGAGAAGATAAATAAAAAAATTAATGGCTGAAGAAAAAAAATACACTATCCTCATTGGTGCAGGCGGGACAGGCGGCCATGTGTTCCCAGCCATAGCCCTTGCGAAAAAGTTTAAATTCGATGGACATAAAGCTGTAATTATCGCTACCGGTAATAATCTAGAAAAGAAAATATTTGAGGACCACGATATTGAGACCACTTTTTTTGAGAGCAAACTTAAGGATCAATCAAGTTTTTCAAAACTATTATATGCCATAAGGCTCTCTTTCTCACCTATTGCTTATAATAAGAGAATTGCCAAATTTGTAAAAGAAATCTCACCACAATTAATTTTAGGAATGGGCGGTTATGCCTCTTTTGATCTTCTCCAAGCAGGAAATTTAATTATGGTAGAAGAAGGTATTAATGAGCCTTATATAGCTATTCATGAACAGAATGCGAAGGCTGGCAGGGCAAACAGAGCCAGCGCAGTGAATCTAGCAAGAGGTATTATTGAAGGTTTACCAGGAGCGTTTGACTGGAAAACTACTTTTTTTCAACTTTCGACTGATGACCATGTCTTTCTTGGTAATCCAGTAAGAAATGAGATCCTCAATATCAATCGAAAGGTTAGATCATTTAAAGAATGTTCAAAAAGTCCGAGAATCTTGGTTTTAGGAGGGAGTCAAGGTGCTAGATCAATCAATTATGCTATGCCAGAAGCTATAAAACGGCTTTCATCAGAGATGAATATAGAGGTCGTGCACCAAACAGGCGAACCTGATCATGAGGAAATATGTCAAATGTATAAAGAGAATGAATTGTCTCCAGAAATATTTCCATTTATTAAGGATATGGCTCAGGCGTATGATTGGGCTGATTTGGTCATAGGAAGGTCCGGGGCTATGACAGTTTCAGAACTCTCAGCAACAGGTATGCCTTCAATTTTAATTCCGTATCCCCATGCAACAGATAACCATCAATGGTTTAATGCACAATTTATTGCAAAAAAAGGAGGAGCTGAGGTTATTTTAGATAAAGATCTAAAGTTAGAGATTCTAGTAAAGACAATAAAGAAGATTTTTTCACATGAAAGGGTTCTAAGTGATATGGCAGAAGCAACGTATGATGAGACTTTTGTCAATGCCACCCAGAACATAGCTCAATTTTGCTACAAGATGATAGAACAGCCCCCTTTAAAGGATGTGTATTTTGATTGAAATCACTAAAAAAATCAAAGGTCAGTCTCTTTTCAATGAGCCACTATCTAAATACACGTCATGGAAAGTTGGCGGGCCGGCAGATATTTTCTTTATCCCCCAAAGTCGCAATGACTTGTCTGACTTTCTGAAATCAAACCATGATAAGCCCATTACATGGTTAGGTAATGGAACTAATATTCTTGTTAGGGATGGCGGTATTAGGGGTGCTGTTATTGCAACAAAAAAATTTCTGAATGAGATTAAGAAAGAAGAGCATAATGCTTGTAGAGTCGAGGTAGGAGCTTCATGTATGGATTTAGCATTGTTTGCTGAGAAGAATGAATTAGGTCCAGCAGCATTCTTTTCTGGGATACCTGGATCAATCGGAGGGGCTCTAGTAATGAATGCAGGTTCTTTTGGTCATGAAACATGGGATTTTGTGGATTCAGTCGAGGTCATTGACGAAGAAGGAGTTATACATAACTTAAACCGAAAAGATTTCAAAGTTTCCTATAGAACAGTCAAATGCCCCTTTCCCCTCTGGTTTGTATCTTGCCTGATGAAATTTTCTGAATCTGAAACAACCACCAAATCTGAATTGAAGGAATACCGTGATCAGAGGCTTAAAACACAACCTCTTAATGAGGATACTTGTGGCTCAGTTTTTAAGAATCCTGAAAAAGGACATGCTGGAGCTCTAATAGAAAGAGCTGGCCTTAAGGGACATAGAATTGGTGGCTGTTCAATATCAAACAAGCATGCAAATTTCATCGTGAATGAAGGAAGTGCCACATCAAAAAATATAGAAGATTTAATTAAGCATGTGCAAAAAGCAGTTAAAAAAAAACATAATATAGACTTAGAAACTGAAGTTCGAATCCTTGGAGAGGATTAGATAATGAGCTTAAAAGAAGAAAATGAAGATACTTTTGGCAAAGTAGCCGTTCTTTATGGAGGTCATTCTTCAGAAAGAGATATTTCTCTAATTACTGGTAAAGCAGTGCATGAAGCATTACTTAATTGCACTATAGATGCACATCTAATTGATACTAGGGATGTGTTTATTGATCAATTGGTTCAAGAAGATTTTACATCTGCTTGGATTGCTCTCCATGGGTCTGATGGAGAAGATGGAAAAATACAAAGCGTACTTAGTTTATTAGGTATCAAATATACAGGGGCTAATACTTTAAGCTGTTCAATGACTATGAATAAGCTATTTTCAAAAAATATTCTTATTTCGAATGGCTTCCAAACTCCTGATTTTGTTCTTATAGATGATGAAAAAGACTATGAGCTTATTGTAAATAGATTAGAAATACCTTTTGTTATGAAGCCATGTTCTCAAGGTTCTAGCATCGGAGTATTCATTATTAAAGAGAAGAAAGATTTTAAAGAAAAATTGAAAGAGCTTTTGCAATTTAACGATTGGATTATTGCAGAGAAATATTACAAAGGTTCTGAATAAACAGCAGGATTGTTAAATGGTGAGGTATTACCATTGGTAAAAATTAATGCTAGTAATGAAGAATTTTATAATTATGAAGCTAAGTATCTTAGCGAAGATACTTCATATATATGTCCAAGCCAATTAGATCAAAATATAGAAAGCATCATTAAATAAACTTGTATAAATGTTTTTAATTTATTTAATATCAATAGCTGGGGCCGATAGGATTTTTATATTAATGATGATAATCAACCTGTTTTTCTAGAACTTAATACTGTTCCAGGCATGACTTCACATAGTTTAGTGCCAATGGCTGCAAAAGAAGTGGGTATTAATTTTGATAATCTATGTTTAGAAATATTAAGAACTAGCATTGATTAAAGTGAAATTATTGAAACAAAATAAGAGGAAAAATAAAAGAGTCAGAAAGAATTATTTTTCAAATAAAAGCAATACCTCTAAAAAAATAAAACCAATTAAAATTCTATTAAGTATTGCTGCTATATCATTATTAGTAGCCTTTTATTTAGTTCTGAATAGACCAATAGAGGCTATTAATTTGAATGGTGATTTTAAGCGTGTATCAAAGAAAGTTATTCAGAAAAATATCTCTAATATAACTAGACAAGGTTATTTAGATTTTAATCTCAATGAATTAAAGCTAACAATAGAATCAGTTAGCTGGGTTCAATCAGTAACAGTTGTAAAGAAGTGGCCAGATAAAATTGAGGTTACTATTATTGAAGATGATGTTGTTGGACTATGGAATAATCAGTCAGTATTAAACTCATCAGGCGAAGTCTTTGATGTAGATCAACGAACTGTTCCTTCAAAATTAATAAAATTCTATGGTCCTGAAGGCACTAATAAAACTGTTTATGAGAAGTATATTATTTTTAATAATGAGCTTATTGGAAGAGGGTTAATATTAGAGTCAATGGAGTATAGTGTCCTTGGATCATGGTCTTTCACTATAAGGCCCAATATTAAGATAAAATTAGGGAACAGTGAGCTAAGTCAAAGATTTGAGCGATTTTTATTGGTTTGGGATGAATCTCTTTTAGATAATTATGATCAAATATCATATATTGATTTTAGATACACTGAAGGCTTTGCATTGAAGAGAAGATAATAAGATTAAATAATAAGAATGTCTAAATACAAAACAAATGAGATTATTGCAGCAGTTGATATTGGAACATCAAAAATAGTTGTTCTGATAGCAGAAATTAATAAAGAAGATCAATTGAAGATTATTGGGATGGGCATAGAAAAATCGGTAGGATTAAAAAAAGGAGTTGTGATTAATATTGAAGCTACTGTTGATTCAATACATAGCGCCATAAGGCAAGCAGAAGAATTAGCTGGATGTGAGATAAATACTGTTTTTGCTGGTATAGCTGGTAACCATGTTAGAAGCTATGATGGGCATGGGTTTGTCAGAATCAATGAAGGTGAGGTATCTCAGAGTGATATTGATGGAGCAATAGATGCATCTAAAGCCATGAAGATTCCAGATGAGGAACACATACTGCACGTTCTGCCTAAGGACTTTATCATTGACGGCCAAGATGGCATTAGTGATCCAATAGGTATGTCTGGTGTTAGATTAGAAGCAGATGTTCATATTGTAACTGTCTCAAAGAGTGCTGAAGAAAATATTATTAAATCCCTAGAGCGTTGCAACTTAGAAGTACAGGAGATTGTCTTAGAGCCTCTGGCCTCTAGTCTTTCAGTTTTATCGGATGATGAAAAAGACCTAGGGGTTTGCTTGGTTGATATTGGGGGTGGAACAGCAGATATTGCTGTCTTTAAGGATGGAAAAATCGTTACTACGAGAGTTATTCCTATTGGAGGTGATCATGTAACTAAAGACATTGCACATGAGCTAAGAACGCCACAAGATGAGGCTGAAGAATTAAAATTAAAATATGCCTGTACTCCTGAGATGTTAGATAAACTTCAGACCATAGAAATACCTAGTCTTGGGGATAGAGCACCAAGAAGAACTGATTTGATGGTTTTGGCTAAGGTAGTTGAACAAAGATATAAGGAATTATTTGAAGTTATCCTAGCTGAAATAGGAAAAATAAATTTTGAGAGTTTAAGGGCAGGGGTTGTTTTAACAGGCGGTACTTCTCAGTTACATGGATGTACAAAGGTAGCTGAGCAAATATTCCAAACAGACGTGAGACTCGGCTCGCCGAGACCCATGAGTGGGGCCTTTGAAACTATAGATAGTCCAATTCATTCAACAGGAGCGGGTTTATTACTTTATGCACTTAATAAATATAAAATCAATCCTCTTAGCCTTGAGCAACAAAAAATATCACAATCTTTTTTTGAGAAAGTAAAATCATGGTTTGATTCTAATTTATAAAAAATAATAGTTTAAATATGTTTGTGTCAGCTACTTTATGGTATCTTGAATTGCTTTATTTATATGATTTAAAAGGATTTATTTAAATGCTTCAGCAACGAACTATAGGGAAAAGTATTTCCGCATCTGGTGTAGGGTTACACTCAGGTAAGAAGGTTAATATGACTCTTCGTCCTGCAAATGAAAACATAGGTATTGTTTTTAGGCGAGTTGACTTAGATCCAGTTCAAGAAATTGAGGCCAAAGCAGAGTTTGTTACTGATACGGTCCTTGGGACCACCATTACTAAAAATAGTGCTTCCGTGATGACAGTCGAACATCTTTTAGCTGCTTTTTCTGGATTAGGTATAGACAATGTTTATGTGGATCTAAAGGGACCTGAGATACCTATAATGGATGGGAGTTGTATTTCATTTATATTATTAATTGAATCAGCTGGAATCAAGGAGCAAGACTCTCCTAAAAAGTTTCTTCGTATCAAAAAAAGTGTTCGTGTTGAGGATGGAGAAAAATTTGCTGAGTTTAAACCTTATGATGGGTATCGAATTTCATTTGAAATCGAATTTGACCACCCAATGATAAAGAATAAGGTTACTCAATTGAGTCTAGATTTTTCTACTTTGACTTTCTTGAAAGAGATCAGTCGTGCTAGAACGTTTGGGTTTTTAAAAGAAATAGAAACATTACGATCTAAAAACTTAGCTTTGGGTGGCAGTTTAGATAATGCCATAGTGCTTGATGACTATAGGATATTAAATCAGGATGGGCTGAGATTTGATGATGAATTAGTAAGGCATAAGATTTTAGATGTTGTTGGAGATCTTTACTTGATGGGACATATCCTAGTAGGAGAATTTAATGGATTTAAATCAGGACATGATCTTAATAACCAATTAATAATGAAGCTATATTCAGATGAATCGGCATGGGAAGAAATAGATGAATCAGAAATTAAAGACATTCCAATTTCATATTGGACAGCGGCTTTAGGTAAAATCTAACTTTTTGTATATGTCCTGAATTTTATTTTTTTAGGATTGATATCTAGATGGCTGCATATTTTCTTTATATTACTATCTTCATATCTAAGTCTTGCTGATATTTCATTGCTTTGTGTTTCTATAATTAAAGTATTTCTCTCATTTAAATAGGCCGCAACTATATACTTACCATAGGTATCAATATTTTTTTGTAAATACTTAGTAAGGAGTGTCTTGTCTTTAAGAACGTCAGAGAAATTATCAATTTTTTTAAATCCTTTTCCGATTATTTCTGAAATATGTTTCATTACTATTAATAATTCTAATAACTAAGATAATTAAATTTTGTTCTATCTAGGTATAATAGCGTTCTTAACAAATCTATAAAAGAATTGAATGATAAAGGCATCTAAAATTATAATCTAATCCCATGAGTATTAACTTTAGTAACATTTTTAAAAAGGTATTTGGCAGCAGTAATGAAAGGCTGCTTAGTCAGTATTCTAAGACGATAGATAGCATTAATGCTCTAGAAGAATCTCTAAAAAATCTTAGCGATGAAGAGTTAAGAAATAAATCTGGTCAACTTAAAATAAAATACAATCAAAATAAGAATTTAGATGAAATTCTTCCTGAAGCTTTTGCTGTAGTCAGAGAAGCATCTCAGAGGACAATTGGACTTAGACATTATGATGTTCAGCTAATTGGTGGTTTAGTTCTGCATAATGGAAAGATCTCTGAAATGAAAACAGGAGAGGGAAAAACCTTAGTTTCAACTTTGCCTGCATATCTTAATGCACTTGCAGGTACGGGAGTTCATATTGTTACTGTTAATGAATATTTAGCAGAAAGAGACTCTGATTGGATGAGACCTATTTATGAATTCTTAGGCTTATCAGTGGGATTTATCCGTTCTGAACAAACTCAGGCAGATAAAAGAGCTGCTTATAATTGTGATATTACCTATGGAACCAATAATGAATTTGGATTTGATTATTTGAGGGATAATTTATCTTATGATAAGCAATCCCAAGCTCAAGGCCAACTTGGCTTTGCCATTGTGGATGAAGTAGATTCTATTTTGATTGATGAAGCCAGAACACCATTGATTATTTCTGGTCAAGCAGATCAAGGTACAGACTTATATCTTAGAGTGAATCAAATTGTTGATAGACTAAAGCCCGCTATCAGTGAAGATGAAACGATGGATTACACGATAGATGAGAAATCTAAACAAGTGTATTTAACTGAAGAAGGCCATACTAATATCGAGAATATACTTATTGAACTAAAAATCCTTAGTTTAGGTGAAAGCCTATATGACCCTAAAAACATTAAGCTAATGCATCACATCAATGCTGCAATCAGAGCACATAAATTATTTAAAAAAGATGTTGATTACATTGTTAAAGACGGGGAAGTAATTATAGTCGATGAATTCACCGGCAGAACCATGACAGGAAGGAGGTGGTCTGATGGTCTGCATCAAGCTGTTGAAGCGAAAGAAGGCCTGAGCATTAAGGAAGAAAATCAAACAGTAGCATCCATTACCTTTCAAAATTATTTTAGATTGTATGAAAAACTATCAGGAATGACAGGTACTGCTGATACAGAGGCATTTGAATTTCAACAGATTTATGGATTGGAAGTTGTGGTTATACCGACCCATGAAAAAATGGTAAGAGATGATTCATCAGATCTTGTTTATCTGAATAGAAAAGGTAAATTTGACAATATAATTAAAGACATAAAAGAAAGAAAATCAAATGGACAGCCTATCTTGGTTGGAACAGCTTCAATTGAAAATAGTGAGTATATTTCAAGCTTACTTGTAAAAGAGAGTATAAAACATGAAGTATTAAACGCTAAACAGCATAAAAAAGAATCAATTATCATTGCACAAGCAGGACAACCTGGAGCTGTAACAATAGCTACTAACATGGCTGGAAGAGGAACGGACATAGTTTTGGGAGGTAATTTTGAAGCAGAAATAAAATTATCCGGTAAGACAGTGGATGCACAGAGAACTGAAGAGTTAAGGCAACAATGGGTAAAAAGAAATAGACAAGTAATTGAATCTGGAGGATTGCATATTATTGGAACAGAAAGACATGAATCCAGAAGAATCGATAATCAGCTTAGGGGACGTTCAGGAAGACAAGGAGATCCTGGTTCAACTAGATTTTATTTATCAATGGAGGATGATCTTCTAAGAATATTTGGTGATCCTGAGAGAACCAAAAACATGCTTTCAAGAGTAGGCATGGAGGAAGGAGAAGCAATAGAGAGTAAGCTTTTAACAAAACAAATAGAAAGAGCTCAAAGAAAGGTTGAGTCACATAATTTTGATATCAGAAAAAATCTTCTCGAGTATGATGATGTTGCCAATGATCAAAGATCAGTTATATATCAATTAAGAACAGATATTTTATCTTCCAATACTATCGAAGACATCGTCTCTGGTATCAGTAAAGAGTCTATCCAAGAATTAACAAATCAATACGTCAGTGCAGACTCTCAAGAAGAAGAATGGGATCTCGAAGGATTATCTCAATCAATTTTTAACGATTTTTTGATTACACTAGATCTGGAAACCATAATCAATCAAGATGATTCCATTGGATCTGATCAGATTTGGAAAATAATTCATGATGAGTATAAGAAAAACTACAGTGCAAAAGAACATGTAGTTGGGGAAAAACCAATGAGAGAAATCGAGAAAGCAGTGATGCTCCAACAGTTGGATTTTTATTGGAGAGAGCATTTGGCTGCTATGGATCATTTAAGGCAAGGGATACATTTAAGGGGTTACGCGCAGAAGAATCCCAAGCAAGAGTATAAGAGAGAATCTTTTGAAATGTTTGCAAACATGATGGATCAATTAAAGTTTAATGTGATTAGTATTTTATCTAGAGCAAAGTTTAAGGGCGAGGAAGATGCTACTACTGTAAATGAACAATTACCAAAATTTGATGATGTTGAATTAAAGCATAAAGAATCCTCAGTCTTTAAAACGCCACCAAATCAATCAGGTTCTGGCCAAAATGAACCCATGCAATCAACTTTTATCAGAGAGGATAAAAAAGTTGGTAGAAATGAACCATGCCCATGTGGATCAGGTAAAAAGTATAAGAAATGTCATGGTATCCCACAGTAAATTTTTCTAAGTATTCATTCTCTAAAAGAACATGTTGAAAGTTTCGATTGGCATAATAGAAAATTCTAGTGATGAAATTCTTATAAGCAATAGAGAAAATAAAAAAATCTTTAATAATCATTGGGAATTTCCTGGTGGCAAGCTCCAAGATAGAGAGTTACCTGAAGAGGCCTTGGTTAGAGAATTAAATGAGGAGTTGGGGATAGCTCCAATTGAATTCTTTCATATCGATAATATAAAATACCATTACACTGATTACACAATTGAACTTATACCATTTGTCATAAAACAATATTCAGGCGTGATAACAAGTAAAGAGGGGCAGGGATTAAAATGGGTTTCAATAGAACAACTCAGTCAGATAAAAATTATACCTGCTAGTAAACCTGTGATTGAATATCTGTTAGCTAATAATTAGCAAAGAGAAATCTTAAAATTAACATTGTTCTTATGTTGTTTTGAATCATTAGAATTAGTGTCATATTCAAAGAATCGAACAGCAATTAAATGTTTTCCACCGCTTATCTCAGGGTAAATGGATTTATTTTTTAAGAAAATTCTAACAAGTGAAATCTGAGTTTTTCTTTCAATTTGATGATTATATAGGCCATCAACTGCAACTGTTCCTATAGGTTCTGCGCTTTCTCTAATCAGCCATAAAAGTTTTTCAATTCCCATACAGATTGGTGCTATTACACCAATCCATGAATTAAGAAGGCGTTTTACTTTGACATCACTGGAATCAAGCCAATGTTTATATTTAGGCATATCAAATTCAGCTTTTCCACCTGGAAGCGTATGGCGATGAAGTAAACTTGAGATGAATTCATTATTTCTTAATGGTTCTAGATAGCCTGTCCCTATAGTGTCCACATTATTTTTAATATTTTCAAGATCTGAAAGTATATCTGCTGCAATTTCTGAATCAGCATCTGGCACACTTTGGAATCTCTCCATTTGCACAATAAATCTTTCAAGATCTGCAAGCACTTCTCTTCTTACATCCGTTCTTGATAAAATGGAGTAGATTTCTAATAAACTATGGATGGATGATCTAATAGCCCAGGGTCCTGAAGACTCTTGAGAGAAATATTTGAGTCTTTCATATAAAAACTCAATTCTCATGAAAGTTCTCAATCTTTCATTTAGAGGTAGTTCATAAATTCCTTTTGTCATATAAATTCTTACTTTTTAAAAGGTGGTTTAGTATTTACTTTTTGTAAGTTCTAATCAAATCTAAATAAAAATTATGGATGTTCTTAACTTCCTCTTCTAATTTTATCAGTGAGTTGTTTTTTTCATTTTTTACTGTTTCATTAGCAAATTTTAATCTTGTTTCTCTATCGATTTGATTACTCAGTATATTTTTAGCATATTCTTCTGTAATCTCATCTCTTTTCATTAATCTCTCCATCTGAGTTTGAATTGAGCAATCCACTACTAGTATTCTATCGGTAAACTTTTGAAATCCTGATTCAATCAAAAGAGGAACTTCAATGATTTTATATTCACCTTCTGCGCTCTTTATTTCAGTTTGTATAGTATCCAGAACTTTTGGATGAATGATTGATTCAAGTTTTTTTTTGTCTCTTTTACTTTTAAAGACAATAGATCCTAATTTCTTTCTATCAATATCACCATTTTCACCAGTAATACTTTCTCCAAAACACTCTATAATTTCTGAGTATGCTAAGCCATTTATTTTTGTTAAATCATGTGAAATCTGATCGGCATCAATAATTGGTATAGATAAATTTGAAAAAAACTTACACACAGTACTTTTGCCGGAAGCGATTCCGCCAGTTAAGCCAATGATTAGAGAATCTTTCATAAAAAATAACTAAAAAATATGTTTAATTACATTATAGTTTAGATCAAAATAGCCTAGTTGTAATAAGTTCTATTTTAAATAACTATATTTTCTTAGCTTTATGAATCTACATGAGTATCAATCAAAGCAAATATTTTTAGAATCGGGTATTCCCGTCTTGGATGGTGGAGTTGCAGTAAGTCCAGACGAAGCCTTTGAGGTTGCTAAAAATCTTTCCACAAATATTTGGGTTGTAAAAGCACAAGTTCATGCCGGAGGACGAGGAAAGGTAGGTGGTGTTAAGATTACCAAGAACATCGATGAAGTTAAGGACCTTGCTGAAAAAATGTTGGGTACGAGACTTGTTACTAAACAAACTGATGTCAAGGGTCTTCCAATTAATCATGTTTATATTGAAGCGGGCACTGAAATTGTTGCAGAATATTATTTTAGTTTAGTTATTGATCGAGCTAAAGAAACGTATACATTCATTGTTTCATCTGAGGGTGGGATGGATATAGAAGCGGTTGCAGACGATACTCCAGAAAAAATAATTAGATACTCAATAGATCCAAGTAAAGGCTTGAGTAACGAGTCTTTGCGCTCATTAGCAAAGAAGCTTAATTTCATGAGCCACTTAGAGGATGAATTTATTGATTTTGCAAAAAAAATATATGAATTAGCTAAAAAAACAGATGCAAATCTAATTGAGGTTAATCCATTAATTATTGATGGAGATAATCATTTAATGGCTTTGGATTCAAAAATAGCAATTGAGGATAATGCTCTTTTTAGACAGCCAGAATTATATGAGCTAAGAGACCCAGAGCAAGAGGACAAGTTAGAAGAGAAAGCATCCAACAATGATCTTAGCTATGTTTCTTTGGACGGCAATATTGCCTGCATGGTTAATGGAGCCGGCTTAGCAATGGCGACTATGGATCTTATTCAGATTCATGGAGGTCGTCCAGCAAACTTTCTTGATGTGGGGGGTGGGGCCACTACTGAGAGAGTGACGGCTGCATTTGAGATTATTTTAGAAAATCCAAATGTTAAGGCTATTTTAGTGAATATTTTTGGTGGCATTGTGAGATGTGATGTTATAGCTGATGGCATCATTAATGCGGTCAGGTCATCCAATATAGCCATACCCATTATTGTAAGGTTGGAAGGCACTAATGTAGAAAATGGCAAACTGAAATTAGAAGAATCTGGTTTGGAAATAATATCGGCTAATGATCTTACTGATGCAGCAGTCAAAGTAGTTGAATCTGCTGGAGTATAAATTATGAGCGTGTTAATTAATTCTTCTTCAAAAATTTTATGCCAAGGCATTACAGGTAGTCAAGGAACATTTCATACAGAGCAGTGTATAGAATATGGAACCTCAGTGGTTGCAGGAGTCACTCCTGGACGAGGCGGTAAAGATCACTTGGGCGTTCCTGTTTTTAATTCTGTTAAAGAAGCTAGAGAGAACTTAGAAATAGATGTGAGTATGATCTTTGTTCCTGCAAAATTTGCATCGGAGGCAATTATAGCCGCAATAGAAGCTGAAATTGGATTGATTGTTTGTATAACAGAAGGGATACCTGTCCAAGATATGATTGCTGTAAAAGCTAAAATTAAAGATTCTAATTCAAAACTAATTGGACCTAATTGCCCTGGAATTATTACTCCTGAGGAGTCTAAGATCGGCATTATGCCAGGATTTATTCATAAGAAAGGTTCCGTTGGTATTATTTCAAGATCAGGTACTTTGACTTATGAAGCGGTCCATCAAACTACTCACTATGGTATGGGACAAAGTACATGCATAGGTATTGGTGGCGATCCCATTAAAGGGCTCAATTTTATTGATTGTTTGGAGTTATTTGAAGCTGATCCTGATACTAAAGGTATAGTCATGGTTGGAGAAATTGGTGGATCCGATGAGGAAAAAGCTGCAACTTTTATCAAAGATAATATTTCAAAACCTGTTGTGGCTTATATTGCTGGTGTGTCAGCGCCACCGGGGAAAAGAATGGGCCATGCTGGAGCGATTGTTACTGGCAAAGAAGGAACAGCGTCTGCTAAATACGAAGCTCTAAATGAAGCAGGAGTTCATACTGTTGAATCTCTAGCGTTGATTGGTGAGAAAATGAATTCAGTTTTAAAATAGTTTTTTTACCAAATTTTATACCAAGGCTCTTTATCCTCAGTGTCAATTGTTTGAACCAATGAATCAGGAGCATTAGCTAGATAAATACTTTCAGCATTTCCTGCTAAATCAGACATCCCTAAATTTCTATAACCATCCGCAATAATTTTTAAAGACTCAATTGTGGCAGGCGCTCCATTGTATTGCTCAATAGAAAATTTTGCTCTATTAACTGCCGCAACATAGGCACCTCTTTCCATATAATGTTGAGCCACATGGTTTTCATACTTCGCCAGTCTATTTCTAAGAAAAATCATTCTTTGTCTGGAGTTATCAACATAAACACTATTTGGGTATCTGCGAATGAGTTGAGAAAATACGGAAAAAGATTCCTGAGCTTTGCTTGGCGAACGTTTCGTTAAATCCACATCAAAGACATCATGATACCAAGAATGCTGACCTTCAAAGAGAGCCAGCCCCCTCATATATAGCGCATAATCGACTCGAGGATGAGTTGGGTTTTCTTTTTCAAATTGTTTTGCCTCATCAATTGCTTCTTCAAATGATGAACTTCTATAGTGAGCAAATATAAGATCTAATTGAGCTTGTTTTGCTTGATTGCTGAATGGAAATGAAGTTGTTAATACCTCTAGGTAATTAGTTGCATTTCTATAGTTACCATTTTCCATGGAGTTTGTTGCTTTCTCATAAATAATATCTGCAGATGATCTTAAGTCTGTTACTTCATCTTTACTGCATCCCGTAATTAAAAAACAGGACATGAGAAATATAGACAATGTTTTTGCTTGTGTTTTCAAAATTGTAAAACTAGTTATTTGTTTAAGTTAAAAAAATAATATGGAATTATAGCTTAAAATTAGATTAAAAGAATTCTACTAATAAAGATATGGATCAAAAGAAAATAATAATTACTGTTGATGAGAAGCTAGCAGAAGTAAGAATTGATAAAGCCATCAGCAGTATTTTGAAAGAATTTTCTAGGATGAACATTAAACAATGGATTAATTCTGGGAATATTTTAGTCAATCAAGAGAAGGTTGAACCCAAGACTAAATTAATCATTGGGCAAATTGTTAGTGTTGAACCTATCTTTGAAGACAGAAAAGAAACTGTTTCTGAGGCTATGGATCTTAGTATTGTTTTTGAAGACGATCATATGATTATCATCAATAAGCCCCATGGGCTAGTTGTACATCCAGGCACAGGTAACATGGAAGGAACATTGCAGAATGGACTTTTACACCATCATCCAGCTTTAAGTAAGTTACCTAGAGCAGGCTTAATTCATAGGCTTGATAAGAATACAAGTGGCCTTTTAATCATTGCTAAAACCAATCAATCTTATAATGCATTAGTTTCTGATCTACAAGAGAGACTCATTACTAGAGAGTATCGTGCAATTTGTGTTGGGGTTATGACAAGTGGTGGGACAGTCGATGCTAATTTATCAAGAGATCCTAATAATAGAATACGCTTCAAAATCATGAATCAGGGAAAAAGGGCAGTGACCCATTATCGAGTGCTAAAAAAATTCAAAAACCATACTTTTTTAGGGTTAAGACTTGAGACAGGAAGAACCCATCAAATCAGAGCCCATCTTTCACACATACAATACCCTTTGATAGGTGATCCACTGTACGGTGGAAGGTTTTTTACCCCAAAAGGTGCAAAAGAAGACCTGATTTTGAAGCTAAAGAATTTTAAAAGACAGGCTTTGCATGCTTGCTTACTTTCTTTTAATCATCCTATTGAGAAGAGAAACGTAAAATTTGAGTCCACACTGCCAACTGATATGGAATCGATATTATTAGAGATGTCTGAAGGGTCTTTAACAAAAGAATCAGCAAATAAAATAGTCTATCCTGAAGCTAAAGTTTAGATATTTTTGTAGCACTGGAGTAAGATACCAAAATTTTAGATATAAAATTTTTATCAATAGTAAGAATTATAATTTATGCCCATATATGAATATCAGTGTCAGGAATGCGAGCATCTCTTTGATGCGCTGCAGAAAATCAATGAAAAACCTCTTCTTGATTGCCCTAGCTGTGGTGAAGATGCTCTGAAGAGGTTAATTTCAGCTCCCAATTTTAGATTAAAAGGAAAGGGTTGGTATGAAACTGATTTTAAAAAAGAAAACCAAAAAAATTTGGTAGATAGTAAGGAAGACAAGTCTTCAAAAGCAGAAGATAAAGATACAAAGAAAAAATCAGATCAACCTGAAAAAAAGAAAGCAAGCAAAGATAAAGCACCAAAAGATAAAGAGTAATATACTAAGAGAGTGCTTTTGAAAATTATTGTTAATTGAGCAGAAATATTAAAGAATTAAGATGAAGAGAATAAGACGCATAATTGTAGCAGGCCTATTGGTTTGGTTGCCACTGGGCGTCACCATATTTATCATAAGATTACTATTGGACCTTCTTGGACAAACTTACAAAATTATTCCAGAATTTTTGAGGCCTGAGAGCATACTTGGATTCTCTATTCCAGGGTTTGAAATTCTTTTAGCCCTCGTTATCATTTTTGCTACAGGACTAATAGCTGCAAACTTTATTGGTAAAAGCCTTGTTGACTGGTGGGAATCTTTACTCGATAAGATCCCTCTAGTTCGAAATATATACTCACCGCTAAAGAAGTTTTCTGAACTAATACTCTCAGATCAAACGCAATCATTTTCGAAAGTGCTGTTGATAGAATACCCAAGAAAGGGTTTGTATAGTTTGTGCTTTCAAACATCAAAAAACCTTGGAGAAATAGAAAAAAAGAGTGGAAGAGATGTGGTTTGTGTTTTTGTTCCAACGACTCCCAACCCAACTTCAGGGTTAATCTTAATGGTTCCTGAAGAAGATGTTATTGAACTAGATATGAGTGTTGAAGATGGACTCAAAATGATCATTTCATTGGGTGTGGTTGTTCCAGGCGAGCGGTTAGATGAAATACAAAGAAAAGATTTACCATGACAGAAAATAGAAAAGTTAGATCCATTTATTGCGAAGCAGTAGGAAGTAAAATGAATGGAGAAACAGTTACAGTGGCTGGCTGGGTTCATCGAAGAAGAGATCATGGAGGTGTTATTTTTGTTGATCTCCGTGATACCAGCGGCTTGTTACAATTGGTTTTTAACCCTGAGGATATGGATCTGTTTCAGCAAGCTGAGAAAATAAGGAATGAGTTTGTTATTTCTGTTACTGGAATTGTCAGAGACAGGCCAGAAGGAACAGTGAATTCTGATATGCCAACTGGAGCGATAGAAATTCTTGCCAGTGATATGAGTGTTTTAAACAGATCATTAACACCACCATTTCATCACGATGAAAATGCAAATGAAGACACACGCTTAAAGTATCGCTATTTGGATCTTCGTAGAAGTGAAATGGCAGATAAACTTAAGATACGTCATAGCATCATTCGCTCATTGAGAAATTTTTTAGATCAAAAACAGTTTATAGAAATTGAGACTCCAATCCTTACTAAAGCCACTCCTGAGGGAGCAAGAGATTATCTTGTTCCTAGTAGAACTCAGAAAGGAGACTTTTTTGCCCTACCTCAATCACCACAATTGTTTAAACAGCTGATTATGATGTCTGGATTTGATAAGTATTACCAAGTGGCTCGTTGCTTTAGAGATGAGGATTTGAGAGCAGATAGGCAACCTGAATTTACACAATTGGATATTGAGATGTCTTTTGTGGATCAAGAAGAAGTTAGAGATGTCATGGAAGCTATGGTTAAAAATCTTTTTGAAGAAGTGCTGAATTATCAGTTTGAAAGCGAGTTTGAAAAAATTACTTATCGAGATGCAATGCATCGATATGGCTCTGATCGTCCTCATATGGGAATTGACTTGGAGTTACAAGATGTCAGTGATTTAATGACAGATGTAGAATTTAAAGTATTTTCAGGGCCTGCCAATGCAAGTGATTCAAGAGTGGCTTGTTTGAAGCTAGCAAGAGCCTCTGACATTACAAGAAAACAAATTGATAACTACACGGCTTTTGTAGGCGAATATGGAGCAAAAGGACTGGCTTATATAAAAGTACAGGATATTGGCCAAGGCCCTCAGGGTTTACAATCTCCCATTCTTAAATTCTTGGATGAGTCAACCGTCAACGCCCTCATTGAAAGGCTCAATCCTCAAGATGGGGATGTTATTTTCTTTGGCGCTGATAAGTCAAATATTGTAAACACCTCATTAGGCGCTTTGAGGGTAAAATTGGCTGAAGATTTTAATTTGATCAAGGAAGGTTGGTTTCCAGTATGGGTTGTTGATTTCCCTATGTTTCATTGGGACTCCAAGGAAAAGAGATGGGTGTCTGAACACCATCCCTTCACTTCACCAATTAATTCATCGCATGATGCATTGATAGAAAATCCAAGTGATGCCTTATCCAGAGGTTATGACTTGGTTCTGAATGGCAGTGAAATTGGCGGAGGATCAATAAGAATTCACTCCCAAGAAATGCAACAGACTGTTTTTGAAGTCTTGGGAATTGATCCTGAAGAGGCCAATGAGAAGTTTGGGTTTTTTCTTGAAGCTCTCAAGTATGGTTGCCCTCCACATGGAGGTATTGCCTTTGGAATAGATCGAATAGTGATGCTAATGACTGGATCCACTAGCATTCGTGAGGTTATTGCTTTTCCAAAAACTCAAACGGCTAGTTGCCTTTTAACGGGTGCACCAAGCCAAGCAGGAAAAGATCAACTAAAAGAACTGGGAATTTCAACAAAGGCACAAAAATAATTATAAAGAATTGAATATTTTCATTCTAATTTAGTGATAGATCATTGATAATACCCTTCAATTTTTAATGAATGACCACTCAAATGTCTCAAAATAAATTGATCACTAGATATTTAGGCCTGATATACCAAGCAGGAAAAGTTAGGCTAGGCTTTCTAATTATGGCCTGTGCTCTTGCTGGAATAGCTGTTTCACCATCCTCAAACTTAAATGGTTTAGAAATTTTTGCTCTAGCTGTCTATGTGCTTGTTGCATCGTCAACTTCTGGTGCTTTCAATCAATGGTATGAGAGAGATATAGATGCCATCATGGAAAGAACCAATGATAGACCATTTGTCACTAAAGAATTATCTCCAACTAATGCTTGGACTTTATGGTTGATGGTTATTAGCTTATTGGCTCTATATGCTACTTATAAGGTCAGCAATCTAGAGGCAGCTATTTATTTATTTGCCGGTATTTTTACCTACGGTATTGTCTACACTGTCTGGCTCAAAAGAAGAACATGGATGAACATTGTAATTGGTGGTTTGGCAGGCAGTTTCGCTGTATTAGTTGGTTCTGCTGCAACTGGTAATACTTTTGCTATGGGACCATTAATACTCTCCATTGTTTTATTCTTATGGACACCACCCCATTTTTGGGCTTTAGCCATTGGCTATAAAGAAGACTACGCTAAGGCTAAAATACCAATGTTACCTGTCGTAGCTGGCAACAAAGTTACGAGTCAGGCTATTTTCTGGCATACATTAGTTTTAGTTCTTCTTTCATTGTCATTAGTTTTTTATGGAATGCATTGGATCTATTTTATTTTTGCATTGAGCGGTGGCGGTTATTTTCTTTATTGCTCTTATTTACTTTTAAAAGAACAAACAAAGCCTTTAGCAAGGAAGACCTTCTTTTCTTCAATATTTCATCTCGGACTTCTTTTATTAGGTACTATGATTGATGCTATGATATTTGACTAATTATTAATTAAGGTTGATATCTTCATGAGTAAAATAATTCAAGTATTTTTTTACATAACCATTCTTGGTGCTACATCCTGCTCTAAAAAACAATCAATTCAGTTTGAAGATATTAGTTTTGATGCAGGTGTTGCTGATGTTGCTGTTAACAGCTCAGGCCCTTCTTTTATTGATTATGATAATGATGGCGACATCGATATATATGTTAATACAGAGTATCACGGAGAGAATCAGGGCAATCGACTATTTGAAAATGATGGAAGCGGTTATTTTATTGACGTTGCGGTTGAGAGAGGAGTGGACAATAAGTATGCCTTAGGTCGAGGTGCTTCTTGGGGGGATTATGATAATGATGGTGACATGGATTTGATTGTTTCAAATTTACCTTCCTCAGGCGGAACTAAGATACCACCCACAACTCTGTTTAAGAATCTATTAATAGAAACTGGCTCTGCTAATTTTAGAAATGCCACCATAGAATCAAATTTATTTAGAGCTAATGTTAAAGAAGATCGAGAGATTGGTGGAATTGGTAATACAGGTGCCGGCGTTGCTTGGGCCGATTATGATAACGATGGCGATTTGGATCTCTATTGGAAATGTGCTGATTATGATATTGATAATGCATTGTTTCGTAATAATGGAGATGGAACATTTACCGATGTGACAGAAGAAGCAGGCGCTGGAATAATAGATTTAGTTGCTGAGGCTGGCTCTCAAGGTTCACCCAATTGGACTGATGTTAACCAAGATGGCTGGATAGATCTTTTGGTGACGAACGAAGGATCTGAAAAGATATTATTTTTAAACCAAGAAAATGGCACTTTTAAAAACATTACAAGATCTTTTAGGGCTCCCAGTGGGACTGTTTTTTTAAATCCAGGCAATGCCAATGGCGCTTGTATTGGGGACATAGATAATGATGGTGACATGGATGTTTTTTTACCAACTGCAGATCAGTCTAATAGGCTCTATATAAGTCTTCTAAGTGATACTGGGAGCTTGTCTTACAAAGATATATCACTTTCTTCTGGTATAGATCATAAATCAGGCGCAAGAGGCTGCACTATGGGAGATTTTGATAATGATGGATTGATTGACATTTATGTCAATAATGGCGGATTGCAAAATACCCTGATCAATGATGTCATTAATCTACCAATTTTTGTTCAATTTTATATAGCAATTGAACCAGCCTATAACAAATTGTTTCAAAATAATGGAGATTTAACTTTCAGTGATGTAACCAAAACATCTGGCACTGAAGTTCTAGGAATAGGAAGCGGAGTAGGCAATGCAGATTTGGATGATGATGGTTTTCTAGATTTATTTTTAACCAATAGAACATTTTACAATTCGGATAAGCAAATCACAGAATCTGACCGGAATTACCTTCTAAGAAATAAAGGCAATGGTAACAATTGGATTAAGATTGAGCTTACAGGAACCAAAAGTAATACCAATGCTTATGGAGCTAGAGTCAAAGTTATGGCTGGTGAGTCTATTCAATACCGAGAACACACAAGTGCCCATGGTTATAATTCTGCCAATGATTATCGATTGCATTTTGGATTGGCTAATGAAGAGAGTATAGACTCTATTGAAATTATTTGGCCAAGCGGTGAGAGACAGCTTTTGACAGACGTCGCAGTTAACCAGACATTATCCATTGAAGAATAATAAGAATATAGGAATATTTTTATGACCTCTTACAAAAGAAGAATGGCTCTAAAATCACTAGCCGCACTTTCCACCTCTGTACTTTTTAACAATCAACTAAGAGCTAAAATACATTCAGACATCATAGTTATTGGAGCCGGTTTATCAGGGCTATCAGCAGCATTGATTTTGCAAGATGAAGGCTACAAGGTTACTGTTTTGGAAGCAGATAATAGAGTTGGTGGCAGGGTCTTATCAGAAAGAAGAGTGGCTGGTAGTCCTGAAACTGGAGGAACAGCTTTCGGTTCTGGATATGCAAGAATTATTGATATTGCACAGCGATTGGGTGTTGAACTTATAGACCTGAATCCAATTATGCCTTATTTTAGAAACCGAGAATTGGCATTGGATCAAAAAATTATTCCAATGAATGAATGGCCAGATCATCCAAGAAATCTTTTACCAAAAAACATGAAGCAATTACCACCCAATGCGTTTTTTCATCAATTTTTAGGGAAACAGAATCCCTTAGAGACAAATGATGACTGGATGAATCCAAAGAATTTTATTCATGATATTTCTGTTCACGATTGGTTAATGAAAGAAGGTTTTAATTCTGATTTTATTGATCTGGTGTATAACTTAAATATCACTCATGGCCATACTGCAAAAGATGTCTCAGTTTTAATGTTGATGTTTGTTAATGCATTTAGCAGTAATCAAAACCGACTTGGAGAAAGCACTAGCTATACTGCAAAAGGAGGAAACATGAGTATTCCTGAGGCTATGGCTAATAATTTGAATGAACCCGTATTGATGAATAAGTCAGTAGGGTCCATTTCAACTCAATCCACAAAGGCTGAAGTGATTTGTGAAGATGGGACTAAATATCAGGCAGATCATGTGGTTTGTTCTATTCCGTTCTCTGTTTTAAAAAATATTGACATTACTCCTGCTATAAAGGGGCCTCAAGCTGACGCTATACAGAAGCTACGCTCTCAGAAAATTAATATGTTGCATCTTGTGCCCAAGTCAAGTTTTTGGGAAGAGGATGGAATGAGTCCGAGTATGTATACAGATGGCTACGCAGGTATGGTTCTAGCTGAAAGAAAAGGCTCTTCTCCAGAGGATGTCACTAGCTTAACCGCTTGGTTAAGGGGGAATATTGCTGAGCAATTGGATCTAATGAGCGAAAAAGAAGCCATTAGAGCTGTATTGGATGCCATTGAAGAATTGAGACCTGCCGCCAAAAATCAATTGGAACCTGTATCTTATCATTCGTGGTCCCTTAATCCCTATTCGCAGGGAGATTGGTCGTATTGGGGTCCGGGACAAATTTCAGAATTTGGACAGTATGTTGGAAACCCTCATGGCCAAATTCATTTTTGTGGTGAGCATACAGCTATTTCTAATAGAGGCATGGAAGGTGCGATGGAGTCTGGAGAAAGAGCAGCGTTTGAAATTATGGGAATTATTTAGCTTTTACCAAGGAATAACTCTTCCGTCTTCATAGTCAATAAATTTCCCGTTGTCATCCATGGTTAGACGGTCAATCAATGCAACCATTTTAGTGACACTTTCTTCAGTTTCTATGGCGCCAGGTATCTTCATTCCAGGAGTTGTATTAACCATTCCTGGTGAAATAATTACTGACATAATATTTTTTCTTTTAGTCTCAAAAGAAAGGGTGTATATCATACTATTCAATGCTGATTTGCTCATAGCGTAGCTATACATCATCGGCATTTTTAACCTTTCACCAAAAGAACTCGCTTTGCTTGACATAGCTATAATCTTTCCATTTTTTGATTTCTCTACATTGGGCATGAATGCTTGGATTATCTTTAAAGGGCCAAGAGCATTGATTTCAAAGCTTTGTCTAGTAATGTCTTCTTCAACACCTGAGATTTTTTTGAAGCCTGATTTATATCTGGGTGTCAATGCAGCATTACTTAACAAGAGGTCAATGACTTGATCACTATACTTTTCTGCCAGAGCATTGATGTCTTTATTGTTGGTAACATCTAATTTTTCAACCACAACATTGGGATTCTTTTTTGCAAATTCATTCAACTCTATAGAACTCTCTGGTCTTCTAGTTGTGGCTATCACATTCCATTTTTTTCCACTGTATTGTTTGACAAACTCAAGTCCAATATTTCTATTAGAACCTGTAATTAATAGAGTGGGTTGATTGTTATCAAACGCTTCTAATTCAGACGATAAAAAATTAGTAATGATGCTTATTGTTATAACAATGATACGAACTAATGTTTTATTTTGATTCTTCATATTTTGATTATTTTGGTTGTTGATTATGGCCTATGGGTGGAAAACTTTGAGGATTACAACCTTCTGGAGCTGATTGCTTAACATCTTGATATAACTGATTTTCAATTTGTATACTCTTTTGTGTCACTCCAGCTATTTTTTTCCAATCGTTGGGCTGAAAGACCTCTTCTTCCAAGTCAAATGTTGAGTGTCGATTGGAAGCTAACATATTGAGAAACACTTCTAGAAAATCATGAGCTTCTTTTTTGAATGCATGTACCTCATATAATCCAGAGGTAATTAAGCCTTCTTTGGCTTTATCCAGTTTTTTTAAGGCCTCTTCCATGGCTTTTAATCCAATGCTTAGACTTTCCAGTTTATCTATATATTCCTGATTACTTGGTTCCACATGAGGGACTAATAAGTCATGCAGAATATAATCTTGAGTTACTAAGCGATTGAGTGAGTAATTCAAATAATGACAACATGTAACGTAAAAATTAATCAATCCAGGATCGATGTGACTGCCATCTAGACTTTTTGTAAAAGCTCTTCTAACCTGCGATAAGTGAGTTCTCTCAGTCATTACATGAGTTTGATAATCTTTTTTTTCCATGGATCTATTATAGATCACAAATTAATAATTTTTTATCATCAATTGACCCCATAAATAATCTATTTTTCCATATAGTACCCACACTTGCGGTCGAGAAATCATCCCCTGTGCTTAGGAAGAGTTCATCAATTCTTGTTTTGGACCCATGGGACCCAAACTCCCATTTCAATCGTAATATTTGAGAAGGAGCCGGAATAACCTCTTCCTTTTGAAAGGATATAAAGTGTTGAATCAGTGCTATTACTTTGGGTATAGCTGCGACAATTATATCGCCCTTATCGGTGATATTAATATTGTCTGGTGAACCACTTATTTTTATGGTTTCTAATTTATTTAACTCTCCATTTTCAGCATCAATAGAAAAAACTGCAATTCTTTTTGCTGTCGTTTCAGAGGCAAATAAATATTCTTGATTATTGGAAACGTTGATTCCAGAGACTTGAGATAAGTTTTTTGCAGCAATGACTACTGAATTTCCATTAAAATAAGCAATACTAGACATAGGTCTTCCCAATTGTTCTTGGATTTTTCCAAACATTGTTTCAGCTCCCTTGTCATTGCCTAAATAAAACTTATCTTGAGCCACTAACACAAGAGCATTAGGGCTCTTAAAGGTATTATCTTTAACAGTTTTTTGATAATTGAATAAACCGCTGATTCCTTCGGAAAATAACTCAACAGTTTCAGTTCCCAAATCCCTATTTTTTGGGTGATTAATGACCCCTAGATGTCTTTGACCATTGTTATCAATGTACAAGCTGATCCCATGAGGTCTCAAATGATCAGGCTGTTGACTTAATGCTGGTTTCAATTCATAGGGGCTTTTGTTTAGATTAATTTGCACCACCGTCCCTTGGACATCTTCTCCTTTTATTAGAGCGGCACGATCTTCTAAGGAGAGGTAAGCTAGGCCTCTTTCATAATCAATTTTTATATCTTCTGCACTTCCATTCATTGGCAACACTGAACAGACATCGGGTGTTTGAGCTGTCAAAGTTTTAAAAACATCCATTCTATTAGCCATATAGAATGAGAAAATTATCACTAGAATAAATACTAGTATTATTACTTTAAGTATTTTTTTAACCATAATAAAAATATTAATTCTTTTCTTAAGTTCTAGATAGTAAATGTTGATGTAACAACATGTAACAAGACTAAAATCTTACTTGTTATTCTCATCACTATCGAGCAATATTTATGATATGAAAATTGAAACAAAACCAGCCGATTATTCTCCTGAAGAATTTGGTATAAAATTTGGGCCTTGGCAATTGATGCCTGATATTGAAAAGAGGCATTTATTCACCTTGTTTTTTGGAGCTTTTTTTGGCATCGCAACCATGGCCTTTGTGAATGTTTTTGGGCCTTATATTTTTGATAATATACTCAACATTCCAAAAGAAGAGCAAGGAAGATTAGCTGGCAATTTGACTGCCGTACAAGAAATTGTAGTGCTTTCCGTAATTGGTTTCTGTGGTGCTTTATCTGATCGAGTGGGCAGGAGGTTTGTCTACTCTATTGGCTTTTGTATTTTAGGGATAGGGTATTTCTTATATCCCTTAGCTTCCACTTCAACTGAATTAATAATATTTAGAACGATTGTAGCATTTGGTTGTGCTTGTAATACCGTTATGTTGCCTACTGTAGCTAACGATTATACTCATGAGGTAACTCGAGGTAAGATGATTGCAACAACCTCTATTTTCAATGGACTAGGGCTAGTTCTTTTGATCAGTACTTTCAGAAATTTACCTAGTGAATTTAGTGAGATGGGCTATGACCCAGTTTGGTCAGGTATTTATACGGCTTGGGTTGTTGCTGGTCTGGTGGTTTTTGTAGCAACAGTATTATTCTTTAATCTAAAAAAAGGAGCTCCAGCTCAGGCTTCGACTAAAGAACCTTATTTTGCAACAATGAAGATTGCTTTCAAGGCAGCTAAAGACCCAAGAATTGCGCTAGCCTATACTGCTGGAGTGGTCTCAAGAGGTGATTTATCAGTTGTCAGTACCTTCTTTACTCTATGGCTTTATCAGGAAGGAATATCTCAAGGAATGACTGGACCTGAAGCCATGAAAACAGCAGGTGGTTTTTATGTAATGGTGCAGGCATTTGCGCTTCCTGGTGCATTTTTAATTAGCACCTTCATAGACAAAATAGATCGTGTGGTTAACCTTGCAATAGCTATGGCTGTCGCAGCATGCGGTTATTTATATTTAGGCTTTATTGATAACCCTTTGAGTAGTCAAATGTATTTTGGCGCCGCCTTACTTGGATTGGGAGAAATCTTCGCTAATTTATCTGCGATATCTCTAATTGGTAGTTCAGCACCCGCCAAAGGTCGAGGCGCTGTAATTGGTGGCTTTAGTTTTTTTGGAGCACTTGGCATATTTATTGTTGCCTTTGTTGGTGGAAATTTATTCGATTCCATCAGCCCAACCGCTCCATTTACCATGGTGGGTATTGCTAATATTGGTTTATTAATGCTTGCTTTATTCGTACTATTTATTGAAAAGAAGAAAAAAGATTCTTAAACATAGGGGAAAAGAATGAAACGAAGACAATTTTTTAAAAATGTTGGCAGCTTAGGTGCTTTCAGTGCTGGAGCAGCGGCAGTTAATTTATTTTCAGAAACTGCACAAGCAGACTTACCTTCCGCTTATGGAGGATCTACGGGTACTGACTTAAAGGGGCCATATCTAGATTTAACTACAGGAGTGGGTAATAAATATGGATATGCTAGGTTGAATGGGGACTTGGATGAAACCAAACAAAAGATTGGCTGGTTTAAAGGCTATATTATGGCCATTAGACCCAACAAACCCATCCTTGATGTTTTGGGTGTGGCGGGTTTTGGAGTATCTCGATTGGAGCAACAGCCTGATGGTTCGTTCGCAAAAATTCTTAGAGAAGTTGCTTTTTATACCGATCTTCGTTCCGGTGAAATTCTTGAAGAATGGAAAAACCCTATGACTAATGAGTGGGTCAAAGTGGTTCCAATTGCCAATGATCCTTTTAATTATGTGATTGAAGATAATTTCCCTTCACCACCAAAATTTGGAGACTTAAATCAAGAAGAACCACCTAAAATTCCTTTTATATTGCCATGGCAACAAAGAGGGAATCGTTTGGATATGGAAATTCATATTAATCTTTTCTACCCGAATGCACTCAACCCAAAAAAATGGGTTAGAGAGTCTTCAGGGCCTATGGTACCAGTATCAGAGGCTTTTGCTTACCATGTAGACGCCAAACATATGCAGGATTCTAGCATGACTACTTTGCCATTCAATGGCACATGGAATAGAGTTACTCCTTGGCTTCCATGGATGCTTATGGGACAAACACCAGGGCATATGCTTTACTCAGCTTTTATGGGTTCAGGAGAAGATTTAGAGCAAGTACACAGTCGACAATTACTAGACTATGTTGAGAAAAATTATAATAAATATTTTACAGCTCCAGAAACGTATGATCCTAAGACTCCCAGTCTTTCGAGTTTGGAACTTTATGCTTTAGAGCAAGAACCAGTGAAGGTTAAATAACATAACTTTATTTAAAATTATTGGAATAACAAGGCAGCTTAGACATTACTAACGTTCTTGGTATAAGATTAGATTTAATAAAGTATTAAAAAATAGAATGCCAAAAGCAAAAACAAAACCAAAAACAAGAAAGAGGTTAACGCCTAGCGATCGTGAAAAAGAGATCATAGAAGAAGCGGTCCAGTTTTTTGCTGAAGTTGGTTTTGAAGGTAAAACAAGAGATTTGGCAAAACGAATTGGTATCACTCAACCACTACTGTATCGTTATTTCCCAAACAAAGAAGATCTTATTGAGCGAGTTTATAAGGAAGTATTCCTAAATTGGATCAATCCTGAATGGTCTGTAAAACTCAAGGATAGGTCTGTACCGCTGCAGCAAAGATTGGTTGAATTTTATTTGTCTTATGCGACAACGGTGCATCGTTATGAGTGGATAAGGATATATTTTTTCTCGGGCTTGATGGGTAAGCCACTCAATCGAAGATACATTAGGTTAGCAGAGGATGAATTCCTTAAACCTATGTGTGAAGAAATTAGACTGGAATGCAATTTACCTGATATTAAAAAACTACCTATTACACCCCTGGAATTAGAGAGATTCTGGGTGATGCATGGTGGTTTATTCTACTATGCCGTTAGAAAGAATATTTATCATGCTAATGTATTAAATGATTATGAGGAGATTGTAAGTACTTCGGTACAAGTGATGCTTGAAGGCACTAAATCTATTGCTGCAAAGGAATTAGATTTATAAGAAAATCATTGCCTATATTTCTAAAAACTCTCTTAAGTGTTTGATGAAATCATCTTGACGCTCTAGAGGAGAAACGTGTTGCGCAGGTGAAAGCCACTGCACCTTTGTTTTTTTAATATTTTTATCCAGCCAAGAAACTGCTTCTTTGAATAAAATATTATCTTCTCTGCCACACATAATTAAGGTATTGCTATCAATCAAGGGCGCATAGTCTTCTGTATTAGCTAAAGCAAGAGCCTCGCAGGCCAGAGCATACCCTTCGTCTGACATTGCATTAATAACGGATCTACAGTATTCAATCTCAGGAGAATCATGCGATAGAAAATCAGGTGTAAAAAATGCTTCTAGAAGCTTTTCTCGCATGGTTGATACACCCTGACTTCTTGCTATGCTTGCTCTTTGTGCCCAGTTATTTTTCCATTCTTCAGAATATTTAGTTGTGGTATCTATCAATACTAGTTTTTCAACTACATCAGGATTATGAGCAGCTAAATGTTGAGCAACCATGCCACCAATCGATAGGCCCACAAAACTTGCTTTTGAAATATTATTTTTCTTGAGTGCTTTAATAAGATCTGAGGATAGGTTTTCTATTTTGTATGGATTTTTAGGCGATGGATTGATCCCATGACCCGGTAAATCATACGTCAAGGTTTGTGTTACAGCTGATAATTCTTCGATACAAAAGTTCCATAGATTATGATCGAGCCCTAACGAATGAATAAAAATAATTGGGTGGCCATTGCCATGAATATGAAAATGAATTTCATTGTGCATCTTGGTCTGCTCCTTCTTTATCAATTTTTTTTAAGGTTTCATAAACTGCTGCTGTATCTTCCTCTTCCAAGCCCATCTCTAAGGCTGATTCATAGAGCTCTTCTGTGACAGCAAATAAAGGGGTAGAAATACCATAAAGATCGATAAATTCTCTGATTAAAGTCATGTCTTTCTTCCACACATTCATTTTCATAGTTGCAGGCTTGTATTCTCTTTTCATCATCATAGGTGCACGAAGCTCAAATATCTTAGAGGTGCCTGCACCAGAGGAGATCACTTCAAATATTTTCTCTAAGTCAATGCCAGTTTGATCAGCCAGTAGAATAGCTTCAGCGGAGGCAACGTTATGAATTGATACTAAAAAATTAGCTATCAGTTTAATTTTACTGCCATTACCAAAATCTCCTACATAAAAGCAATTTTTAGAAAAAGAATTAAAAATTGATTCAATCTCTTTATAGCTCTGTTTATCACCGCTTGCATAAATTACAATATCAGCTCGAGAAGCCTGTTCACCGGTACCACTAATCGGACAATCCAATAAATGAATGTTTTTAGGAATTAATTTTTCTTTGTTTTCAGACTTGCAAACAATACCAAGAGTGCTCATCTCAATGATTGTTTTAACTGCTGCATCTTTTAAAGAAACAAGTTGATTAACCGTATCATTGAGGGATTGTTCATTTGGTAGACAAGTTATAATCACATCAGAGCTTTCAAGCAATTCTTCAAGACTCGTTGAGATTGTAAGCCGTTGTTCATTATTTTCGATAAGTTTATTTTGATCAATGTCAAAACCAATGACTTGATGATTGCTTGAAAGTAGATGCTTTGAAATTGCCGATCCAATAATGCCTAAACCAACAACTCCAATTTGAAAAGATTTCTCTTGCATGATAATTAGCCTAACTGTTTATAGTTTCAATCTTTTTGATTGAGCTTAGGCATAACTTCCTTTGACATTAATTCCATAGATCTTTTTGAAAGTTCAGGTTCAACCCAATCGTGAGCCGCATAAACAAGTGTACCAAAATCACCAGTTTTTTCTTTGAACGACTCTATTTGTTCAGCCACACTATCAACTGTTCCCGCAATCACTAAGGAATCAAGTACATAATCGAGAGTAACATCTGAATCCGCCATATCCCTGTCATGCTTAAATAAATCAGGTCTGCCATTTCCAATAAGTTTTTTCATCATTTGTTCAAAATAAAAATGATAAGGTCCATCAGGTCCTTTGCCATATCTCTGCGCTGTTTTTTCATCGTCAGCAACAAAAATACTTTTCGCTACTCTCCAATTTTCCGTTTTCGCTTCAAATCCTCCTAGTTCACAACCTTTCTTATACATTGGCCAATGAGAAGCTACCCATACTGGTTGTAGGAAATTCGCTGAAATTGGTGTCCATCCTCTTTGTGCAGCTAAGACAATTCCTTTTGAGAATGGCGCTACAACTGTTACAACTATGGGTGGATGAGGTTTTTGATAAGGGGAGACTATAATGCCTTGTCCTGTTTCTTTATCCAGATTCTTCTCTGTTGAGATGTTCCAATATTTACCCTCTAGATTATATGGCGCCTCTTTATTCCAAATATCCAATATATGGTTGATTGATTCGACAAACATTTCAGTTCTATCTTTATCTAGATTACCAAATATCTCAGCATCCGATAAGAGTCCACCGGGACTGATACCAAATAGAAATCTTCCTTCCAGCATATTATCGATCATTGCCACTTGAGCAGCTATTCCTGCTGGATGACTGTTCGGTAAATTAACGGTACCACTTCCAAGTTTAATATTTGTGGTGGCATTGATTAGGCTAGCAATAAATATAAGACATGAAGTTACTGCTTCAGCTTTGTCTGTAACATGCTCTCCTATAAACGCTTCCTCAAAACCTAACTGATCAGCCAGGATAATAGCTTCTCTATCTTCACGAAGTACTTCTGTGTAACTTCGCGCAGGAGGGTGCAAGGGCATTGTAAAAAGTGATAACTTCATCTTCTTAATCTATTAAATAATCTTATTTATTGATCAATTGAAAATTTATTTATTGATCAATTGATAAATAGTAGTATATCTTGACGTATTTAACAATTAACATTAGTTAATAATGAGTGATATCTTAATAGTAATTAAATAAACAATGCTGAGTTAATGCCTAAAAAACTAGAAAAAGTAACCAAACCAATAGCTATTTGGCCGGGATTAGAAGATGGAGTTCCTAAACCGGTTATGCCTTACAGCCCAGCTGTTAAAGTAGGTGATTGGGTCTTCGTTGCTGGTCAGTTGGCTAGTAATTTTAAAACCGGTCTTCCAAAAGAAGTTATACCAAATAGTAAAAATCGAACAAGCGGTTTGGAACTTCAATCTGATTTTGTCTTTAGGAATATGGCTCAAACACTTCAAGCAGCTGGCTGCAATATGAGAAATGATACGATTAAACTCTGGGAGTGGTTTGTATCCGATCGTCCAAATCAGAAAGATTTTTTATTGGGTAATAACAATCATCAATTAGACATTCAGCCTTATGAATTTTCTATGAAGAATACTTTTCAAGATTTTTTGCCACCTAGATCCTCTATTGGAATTGGAGAACTCATGTGGGTTGGAACACAAATTGAGTTGGAAGTTATTTGCCTGACCAACCAGGATAAATCGACTCATTATTCATTGGATACTGATTCATCAGAAAATTCTTCAACGCATACAGATGCCATTCGCAAGGGAGATTGGATTTTTATTAGTAATCAGAATGGAATGAGTAAAGATGATTTGTCTTCTGTGCCTATTGAGATACAAACCGAACGCATGCTGGAAAAATTGTTACAACTATCGGAAAAATCAGGCAGCAGTTTTAATCAAGCAGTTAAGGCAGAAGTTTTTATTGGTGATTCTAAGGATTTCACAGTTGTTGATGAGATTTGGAAGAAGTGGTTTCCACATAATCCTCCTGCTCGATTTGTTCTCCCTCATGCGGGTATGAACCGAAGTGGAATAAAAATTGAAGCCTCTCTGATGCTACTAAGTAATAACAGTAAGTTGAAAAAAGAAATTATTGAAACTTCCAATGCTCCAAAACCATTAGGGCATGAATCGCAAGCTGTAAAAGTTGGTAATTTATTATTTTTTAGTACCCAAATGGCTTTTGATAATAGCGGTAAAATAGCAGAAGGAATGATTAGGAATCCAGCAGCACCATGGTATGGAAGACCTGCTCAGATGCAGATGAGATATATGATGGAGAATATTAATGCAATTTCTGAAGCTGCAGGCACGACGGTTGAAAACATTGTTAGGCGTGCGTGTTTTCATGACGATCTTCAATGGTTTGCTGAGTCCATTGAATCTTGGGCAAGCTATTTTCCTAATGATAAACCTGCATCAACCACCATTGGGATGAATCATTCTCTAGGCATTGATGGAGCCAATACTTCATTGGATCTTATAGCTTTTGTGCCAGATGATAACTAATAACATTAATCATAATGAAAAAAACTATTAGCTTTCTGGGATTGGGGAAGATGGGTGCAGTGATGGCTCCCTTATTTCTTCAAGCCGGGCATCAACTCACCGTATATAATCGTGATCCAAAAAAGGCCACTGCACTTGTTGATCAGGGCGCTAAGCTTGCATGCTCTCCACAACAGGCGTGTGATTCTTCAGACTTCATTTTTACAATGCTAAGCGATGATAAAGCCATTCAGTCCGTATTTTTTGATAATAAAGGACTCCTGAGCACAGATGTAACAGGAAAGTTATTTATTGATATGAGTACTTTACAAGTTGAAACAGTAAAGATTCTCTCTGACGCCGTCATAAAGCAAGGAGCTGACTTTATAGACGCACCTGTATCTGGAACAGTTGCTCCTGCTGCGGAAGGTAAATTGATGTTTTTCTGTGGTGGAGAAGCTGCAGTGATTGAGCGAGCAACGCCTTTGTTAGAGATTCTCTCTAGAAGAATTATCCATGCAGGTGATATTGGGTCTGGTGCTTTATTGAAGTTGGTTGTTAACTTGCCTCTAGCAGTTTACTGGCAGTCCCTTGCTGAAGCTGTAAGATTAGGATCATCAGGAGGACTGAATGAGGAGTTAATGTTGGATGCTATTGCTGACAGTTCTGCGGCATTAGCTGTCCTTTCTATGAAAATACCCACTATTTTAGGAGCCGATCTACCCGTGGCTTTTGATATGAAAAGCATGAAAAAAGATTTAAATTCTATACTAACTACAGCTCAACAATTAAACCTAGAATTACCAACTACAACTTCAACGCTTAGAAGTTATTCGGAAGCAATAGAAAAGGGTGATATGGGTGATAAAGATGCTGTAACTGTGGTGAACTATTTAAAGAATAAGGCAAAATAAAATAGGTATATAGCAAATGAAACAAACATCAGAAATAAGAGATGGCATGCAAATTGAATGGAATTATCCAATTGAAATGGACGATGGTTTGATTTTACGAGCAGACATATTCAGACCAATTGGTACTGGCAGTTATCCTGTCTTAATGACTTATGGCCCTTATGCAAAAGGCCTTCCCTTTCAACAAGGTTATCCAAGCGCTTGGGATAGAATGGCAGAAAAGCATCCCGATGTAACACAAGGTTCAACCAATAAGTATCAAAATTGGGAAGTGGTAGATCCTGAGAAATGGGTGCCTGACGGTTATATTTGCATAAGAGTTGATTCCAGGGGGTGTGGTTGTTCGCCAGGCTTTGTTGATCATTTTTCACCCAGAGAAACGCTGGACTTTTCCAATTGCATTGAATGGGCAGGTGAGCTGGAATGGAGCAATGGGAAAGTAGGTTTGAACGGTGTTTCATATTTTGGCATTAATCAATGGCTGGTGGCTTCAAAACAGCCTAAATATTTAGAAGCAATGTGCATATGGGAAGGAGCCAGTGACTGGTATAGAGACATGACACACCATGGCGGTATCCTCAGTACTTTTTGGGCTAATTGGTTCGATATGCAAGTAAAAACAGTTCAGTATGGCTTAGGTGAAAATGGTCCAAGAAATAATTTAACGGGTGAACTGATTTGTGGTAATGAAACCCATACGGAAGAAGAGTTGGCTTTAAATCGATGTCAGTTTGGTGATGAGATAAGAAGTCATCCATTTGAAGATGAGTATCATCATGAGCGATCAGCAGTTTGGGAAAATATTAAAGTTCCTCTTTTGTCAGCAGCCAATTGGGGTGGGCAAGGGCTTCATTTAAGAGGCAATACTGAAGGTTATATAAGAGCAGCATCTAATCAGAAATGGCTTGAAATTCATGGATTAGAGCATTGGACTGAATTTTATACCGACTATGGGGTCAAGTTGCAAAAACGATTTTTTGGTCATTTTCTGAAAGGCGAGAATAACGATTGGGCTAATCAACCAAAAGTTCAGTTACAGGTCAGACATCTTGACGGCTTCAAACAAAGAAATGAAAATCAGTGGCCTATTGATAGAACCGAGTGGCAGAAACTCTATTTAAGTGATGATAAAAAAATATCAACTGAGTACGAATGCAAAGAATCAAATAGTTTGGTTTTTAATGCAATGGGAGAGGGCATTGATTTTCACTCTGAACCATTTAAAAATGAAACTGAGATAACGGGTCCTCTAGCACTAAAAATATTTGTGTCTTCTTCTACTAGTGACGCTGATATTTTTGTAGTGCTTCGTTTGTTTGGCCCTTCAAATAATGAAATTGTTTTTCAAGGCGCTGTCGATCCTAACACTCCTATTGCACAGGGTTGGCTCCGAGCTTCCCATAGAAAGTTAGACCTTGAACAATCTAAGCCTTGGAGACCTTTTCATACTCATGATGAATCATGGCCCTTGAAAACGGATGAAATTGTAGAGATGGATATTGAAATATGGCCTACATCAATAGTGATTCCAGAAAATCATTATTTGTGTTTATCCATTCAGGGTAAAGATTATGAATATCCACTTGCTGAGAATCAAACTTTATCTAATTTTAAGAATCAACTCACTGGATGTGGACCTTTTCTTCATGATGACCCAATAGATAGAGACGCTACTTTTAATGGAAAAACAACAATTCACTTTAATCCAGATCATGCTCCTTACCTAATGGTTCCAGTTATTCCTGAGAAGCAATGAAATGATTGAAGCAAAGAAAGTAGCTCTCATTCATGCACTAGAAGAATCCAAACAACCTGTTTGGAAATCTTTTTATAATATTTGGCCTGAGGCAGTTTTAAGTAATTATTCAGATCTATCATTGTCAAAAGATCGAAACCTTGGTCAAAATGAGAATACGATTAGCCAAAGAATTAGTAATTTAGCAAAAATGGCAGTATCTGAGAATGCAGATGCTATTTTATATACTTGCTCTGCTTTTGGTGATGAAATCAATCGAGTGAAAGACCAATATAGTATTCCAATTCTCAGACCCAATGAAGCTGCATTTATTGATGCCATACAGTTAAAGCAAAAGATAAAAATAATGGTCACATTTTTACCTTCCTTAGAATTGTTGACTCAAGAAATCAAAACCATGATGGTGGAGTCTAATACTGAATTAGAGGTTAAAGGAATTTACGTTAAAGAAGCTCTTAACTCACTACAAAATGGTTTAGTGAATCAACACGATGATCTGATTGCAAAGATCGCATTAGATCAGACAGACGATTGCACAATTATTTTGGGCCAATTTTCTATGGCTTCGGCATTGTCAAATATCAGTGAGAAAAATCCTGACTTGAGAGTACTGACAACTCCTGATTCATCCGTATTAAGACTGAAAAAAATCATAGAAGCTAAATTAGTTTAATCAATCCAATTAAAACGACTTCTCTTTCTTAGGTATTGTCTCGCATTTGTTTCGTCTAGAAGTATCTCTTGAACTTGATCTGACCTTTCAACTATCTTTCGATGATCCAAGGTTTGATGTTGTCCTCTTTTAACTATAACTTCTCCATGAACCATGACAGCTTCAATCGCATTTTGATTTGGACCATTGCCATAAACTAAACTAGCAATTAATGAACCCATAGGTGTGAGGTGACTTTCTTCCGTTCGATCGATTAAAACAAGATCAGCTTCTTTTCCAGTTTCAATGGAACCTATTTTATCATCCATCATTAAAGCTTTAGCGCCGTCTATGGTAGCGAGCTCTAATGCTTGCTCAGCGCTTCCATAGAGGACTTCCTCACCAGTCCATTTAATATCTGTTTCAGACATCATTAATCTATGCTGATCTCCCATTCTTTGTGCAGTTAGATAACCTCTCATGGCTGTCCACATGTTATGTCCATATGCAACTACAGCACCATCCAGACCGATTCCACAAGTGATATTGGAATCTAAAAAAGGCCTAGCATTAAAATTCACTAGGCCTAATACTTGCTCCATATCGGGTACTAAAGCAATTGAGGCACCAGCATCGGCTATCAGTTTTTCTTCTCCAGGTCTTAAGTTTTGTGCATGAGCAGCAATAACATTCGGGCCTAGTATTCCGACATGGTCCAGCCATTCAAAAGAGCCGCCTTCCCAACCCCTTCTTGCTGCCAAATATTTTTGATCAAATACTGCAGGAGCATGGATATCAAATTGTCGATTATTCTCATCAGTCCATTTCCATAACTCTATCAACTGATCGGGTTCACAATAGGTAATACCTATGGTTGAAGCCGTCACAGAAATTTTTTCATTTTCCCATTTTGACTTGATTCGTTCTGTTTCAGCTATCCCTGCATCCAGCGTTTCTCCAAAACCTTCAGGCACTGCATCCTTATCATTGATTGTCAGTCTAGCCATTCGACACCGAATACCAGAATCATCAACCGCTGCCAAAACCCCATCAATGGATTTTTTATGCAAATGGGTAAAGTGATCATCGGCAGTTGTGGTTACACCTCTTAAGGCCAGGTCCATAATAGAAGGCATAGCTGCATCGTAAGATCTTTCTTCATCGCATGCACCAGTCATTGGATAATAGAATCCAAAAAGACGTTCCTCAAAAGTTGTTCCTTCTGCCATTCCTCTCATACAGCCTTGAATTAAATGTGAATGAACATTCACTAGGCCTGGCAGAATAACAAAACCTGAGCCTCCTAGGTTGTTATCAGATTCATACTCACACTCACTGAAAGCTCCAACGGATTCGACCTTACCATCATTGATTGCGACATAACCGTCCATAAATACTTGACGATTCTCATCCATGGAGATCACTATTCCTCTCATTAATGTATTACATGTTTTCATTTGATTCCTTTAGGCTAAATATATTTTCAGTTAATTTTCTTTTAATGTGTCTTGATTCACATTATAGAAAAACATTAATACACAACTAATAATTAAAGTTATGACAGGAAAGCCTGCTGCTGAAAAATATATCATGCTTATTACATTGTCATTTTGTATTGTTTCATTCGCATTGTATCCAGAGAAACCAAGCATCAGTCCCAAAATAGAAGGGCCAATAGCAAATGAGAGTTTTTCAACCGTTGTGTATACACCTGCTAAAATACCTTCTCTGCGTTGGCCACTACTTTGAAAGTCATATTGCATGGTGTCAGGAAGCATTGATTGCCCTACTAATAATAAACCACCAGCTCCTATACCTAGAAATATACCCCTTGCAATGATTTCAATATTGGTTTCTCCTTGAGAAGCCAATACCCATGATAACGCTCCTAAGCCCCATAGTAATGAAGCCAGGTAATACGAACTTTTTTTACCAATTCGTGAAACAACACGAACCCAAATAGGTTGAGAGATAAACATTACGCTCCCTTGGATGAGAAAGTAGAAGCCAATGTAACTAAGCGAGAGACCCATAACTCTTGTAAAAAGATAGGGCAATGAACCTAGAAATATAGCGAACCCAGTCAGTTGAGTAACCTTGATACCCAAAAGTATTGCAAACGGTTTGACTTGAAATGCTGTTTTAAATTGTTTAAAAAAAGAAGAAGTATTTTGCTGAGTAACCGATGTTTTTATATACGAAGCACTTTTGGTTAATTGAAAACAGGTCATTCCTGCAAAAATCATAATGATTGCCAAAGAGTTTGCCATGCCAGTATGACCAACGATGCCACTTCCAAAATAAACAACTAAAGCTGGACCCAAAGCAGATCCTCCCAGTTGACCAGCAGCCACCGCCATAACTCGATAGGAGACGAGATTGGTTCTCGCATTGTAGTCGTTTGTTATTTCTGATGGCATTGCCAAATAAGGGACATTAAAAACTGTATAGCCAGTCGCATTCAGGACAAGTGCAAACAATGTAATGATTACAATATTAGGCGAATCAGCGAATGCAGCTAGGTTAAAAAGCAAAATGAAAGACGCAGCACACATGAGTGTACCTAGAAATACATAAGGCCTTCTTTTACCCCAAGGGCTTTTAGTTCGATCACTAATTCTCCCCATTATGGGATCAGTTACTGCATCATAAATTTTAGACAAACCAATGAGAAGCCCAGCTGTTGTCGCATCAAGCTTCACAAAGTCAGTTAAATAAAGAAGAAGGAGTAAGCCAGTAGCTTGGAACATTAGAGAAACTGTTAGTGTTCCAATTCCCCAACCGAATCGTATTTTAAAAGGCAGCATATATTTTCCTTTGATTAACTTCTTAACAAGTCCTTAGCAATCATACTTCTCATGGCTTCAGAAGTGCCTTCATATATTCTCATAGGCCTTATATCTCGATAGCAGCGCTCTAATATTGTTTCATCAGACAAACCAGCAGCACCATGAATTTGCATGGCACGATCCACAATTTTAGCTACCATTTCAGTTGCATATATTTTAGCCATGGCTGTCTGAATGAAAACTTTTTCACCTTCTTGTGCTCTTAAGGCAGCATCGTAAACCATCAATCGGCAAGTGTGCAGTTCAATTGCTGAGTCAGCTATCATCCATTGAATGGCTTGCCTCGAGGACAATGGTTTACCAAAAGTATGTCTTATTTTTGAATAATCTATTGCCATCTCTAAACAACGATCAGCAATACCCATAGCTCTGGCTGCAATTTGTATTCTTCCAGAGAAAAGATAATCCGTACCAGAACTCCATGCTTCTCCTGGTTTGCCTAATAATTGTTTATTGTCAACCCAACAATTATCAAAAAATAGCTCATAAGTTGATTGACCATGAATCATTTTTTGCTCTCTGCCAACCTTAAAGCCAGGGGCATCAGCATCAACAATGACCCACTGCATACCTTCATGTCTTTGTGTACCCTTTAGTCTGGTTAACACTAAGATAAAACGAGCTGTATTGGCTTTAAAAATCCAACATTTATTGCCATTGATGACCCAACCTCCATCTTTTTCTTCAATGGTAGTTTGAATCCCTGCCATGTCTCCTCCAGCAACTGGTTCACTAAAAGCGCTGCTTCCATGAAATTCTCCTTTGACTGAGGGAACCATGTATTTATTCTTTTGTTCTTCAGTGCCTAGTTCGTATAGCATCGATGCAAAAGAGGCTGAAAAAACACTGCATCCTGCTGTTGATCTATGGACTTGCTCAGTGACAATGCAATTGTCTAAAGGTCCTAAGCCAGCACCGCCAGCATCTTCAGGAGTTTCTCTGGCAGTCAGTCCCATTTCATGGACTTTTCCAGTTAACTCTAGATACAGGTCTTGAGGGAGCTCATATGAATTAGGCCTTTCCGGTAATTGTGTTTCCAGCGGTATCAGTTCATTATCAACAAAACGTTTTACCGTATCTTGCAGCATGATGGTTTCTTCTGGCAGCTTATATTGCATTATCTAATCTCTCTCTAATATTATTAAACTCTATTTTGATCATTATTGTTTTAAAAAACCAATAAAAGATTCAACCCATTGTTTTGGGTCATCTCTTATTATAAATACAGATCCGCCTTCTATCTCATTGTATTGAAAGTCTTCTCTTAGTTTTTGTACTCTAGGCACTATGTAATGCAATGGATCTCCTGTATTGGAGATTAATAGGCAGGACTGTTTAAGGGCTGATAATGTTTGTTTTAAATCATATTGAAATGCTGCATGATGACAAAACCACTCATTTTCACCTGCTAAGAAAACATGCAGTAAAGACATATGACAGGCTTCAAGTGTGGCTCTATCTTGAACTCGACTTTGAATCCAGTTCCAATAATCCGTTAGATGAGAGCCATCTTTTTTTGGAGATAAGTCAACTTTAAGATTATCCATTCTGGCTGTCCGTTCTTCATCAGTGTAAAGAGGCACTCCATGCAAAATCATCTTGTCAATACGATCAGGGTAAGCTTTCGCCAATTCACAAGCCATTGCAGCACCCGTATGATGACCAATAATTGAAGTTTTTTCGATATCCAATTCATCCAATAGATAAGGCAAGACAGATGCATATTCTTCAATTGATAGAGGATCAGAAGGTTTTTCAGACATCCCATAGCCGAGAGTATCTGGAGCAATTGCTTGAATTCCTAATTCATTGAGATAGCTAAAAGTTTGACTAAATTGAAGAGACGACTGTGGAGTCATATGTAGCATTAATAACGGATTGCCTTCACCACTCTTGAGGAAATGCACTTGCCCTAAAGGGGAGTCAAAATAACCTTTCTTAAGATCACTGTTCATTCGTTTTATATTGATTCATTCCTTTATCGGTTTTATTTCAGGAAAACCCCATGGTGTTTTCCAAGGTGCTCTGAGATAGGTTTGTCCAGTAGTGGAGTCAAACATACCCAAATGCTCAATTTGTGGATGATTGATGAGTTCTTGTATGTTTGAAAATTCAACCGCCCATACTTCATAGCGATTAAATATTTCTAGAACTTGATCGGAAGACATTTGAGTTAAATACTTATCCCATAATGGTCTTGCATGACTTGCTTTTGTGCCTACTCCAAATGAATTCCACCAGTTCTGAACTAACACTTCATCCTTCATAAAATCATCATACATACCAAATTCTTTAATCATTTCATAAAACTTATCTTCTGTAAGTGCAGGGGAGGGAGTTGCAAAAATAGATTTATCACTTGTTCTTTGACC
>JAQWQE010000011.1 GCA_029244925.1 Gammaproteobacteria bacterium
TACAGTAGTCACATAAAATTATTGATTTATACTCCTTGTTTTTAATTTTTTAACGATAATAAATATATGAGTAAATAAAGCAAAACATCTAAAGTTGTTGGTATAGATTCCTTGCAGAATGAAAAATTCGAGAAAGAATGGGCTATTGAATTAAATGAGTGGACCGAATCTCTCCAAGCAATTAAGGATAGCTATGGCAATAGGCAGGTTAAAGATTTATTGGCATCCTTGCAGCAATTTGCCCTCAGTCAAGGAGTTTCACTAGGCGGTGCAACTCTTAACACACCATACCGAAATACCATACCTATCGCTGAGCAACCAGCATATCCAGGTAACATTGAACTTGAGCAAAAATTAGAAGATGTTATTCGTTGGAATGCGATGGCAATGGTTTTGCAAGGCTATGATAGTGGTAAAGGTGTAGGAGGCCATATTGCTACCTATGCATCATCTGCCACAATGACTGAAGTTGCTCTAAACCATTTTATTAAATCAAGAACAGATGATTATCAGGGCGATATGATGAATATTCAAGCACATGCTTCTCCTGGTATTTATTCAAGAGCTTTCTTGGAGGGTCGTTTGTCAAAAGAAGAGTTGGCGAATTTTAGGAGAGAATTGCAACCTGAAGGTGGCTTGCCATCTTATCCTCATCCACGAAGAAGACCTGAATTATGGCCAAGTCCAACCGCTTCAATGGGTTTAAATGGCGTCTCTTCAATCTATTATGCAAGATTTGCAAGATACCTAGAAAACAGAGGATTAACCAATAAAAAAATAGGAAAAATATGGGCATTTTTAGGCGATGGTGAAATGGATGAGCCTGAAACATTAGGCACAATTAATATTGCTTCTCGAGAAGAATTAGATAACTTGGTTTTTGTTGTCAATTGTAATTTACAACGCCTAGATGGACCAGTCAGAGGAAATGGTAAAATTATTCAAGAGTTAGAGGCTATTTTTCGAGGTTCTCAATGGAATGTTATTAAAGTTATATGGGGCTCTGAGTGGGACCCATTATTCTCAATAGATCACAATGATGTCATGCAAAAAAGAATGGATGAAGTTGTGGATGGAGAGTATCAAATGTATTCCGTTTCATCAGGGGAAGATCAGCGTAATCATTGGATTGATGGCAACTCAGAATTAGAATCAATTATGACTCAATTGAATGACAAAGAGCTCAAAGATATTAAGCGAGGTGGTTTCGATCGCAAGAAGTTATATGCAGCTTTTGATAAAGCTTCACAGTCGAATGGCAAACCTACTGTAATTTTAATTAAGACACTAAAGGGGTATGGATTAGGAGAGGGATCAGAGGGTCAGAATATTGCTCATCAGAAGAAAACAATGAGTGATGAAGAGAGAATTGAAATTGCTGAAAGATTGAATATTCCTCTTTCAGACGAAGACAGAAAAGATGCGAAATTCTTCATTCCTGAACCTGATTCAGAAGAGATGAAATACCTACAAGAAAGAAGAAATGAGTTGGGAGGCTATCAACCCATTCGGTTTAATAATTGTGAAAAAATTATTGCACCAGATCCAGAATTCTTCGGAGATTTCTTTAATGAAATAGATCGCTCGATTTCAACCACAATGGTCTTAGTAAGAATAATCTCTAAATTACTTAGAGATAAGAGTATTGGTAAATATGTGGTGCCTATCATTCCTGATGAAGCTAGAACTTTTGGGATGGATGGCTTATTTTCTCAAGCTGGCATCTATTCGCATGATGGTCAGAATTACAAACCTGTGGATGCCGGAACCATCTCTCCCTATAAAGAGGCAAAAGACGGACAAATACTTCAAGAAGGAATATGCGAGGCTGGTGCCATGGCATCATTTATGGCAGCTGGAACAGCGTATTCTCATCATGAATTACCCATGATTCCATTCTATATTTTCTATTCTATTTTTGGGTTTCAAAGAGTGGGGGATATGATTTGGGCATGCGGTGATGCTTTAACTCGAGGTTTTTTGATTGGAGGAACAGCGGGTAGGACAACATTGAATGGAGAAGGCGTTCAGCATCAAGATGGACATTCCCATGTATTGGCTTCAGTGGTACCTAATTTAATGACCTACGATCCAGCATTTTCTTATGAGCTTGCAACTATTGTTAGAGAAGGAATAAGGAGAATGTATGAGGAGCAAGAAAATATTTTCTATTATTTAACAGTTTATAATGAGAATTATAGTCACCCTAAGATGCCTAATGGTGGCGATGAGGGTATTCTCAATGGTATGTATTTATTCAAGAATGCTTCCAAAGAATTAGAGAAAGAATATACAGGTGAGCCCATCCATCTTTTAGGAAGCGGAAGCATTATGCAACAAGTTCTTGAAGCACAGAAACAATTAGAGTGCCAAGGAATACCCGTAAATGTATGGAGTGTGACAAGCTATAACTTACTTCATAAGGATTTCTTGGAGTCAAAGAAATCTAAAGAAAAATCATATATTGAAAATATTTTACATGATCAAACAGGACATTTTGTCGCTGTTAGTGATTTTATTAGTTTACTGCCTGATAGCTTGGCTCATCTTTTTCCTGGATCTTTTACCTCTTTGGGTACAGACGGTTATGGATTGAGTGAAGGAAGAGAGGAACTAAGGGATTATTTTGGTATCAGTGCTAATTCTATTATTGAGAAAGTTTTAGAAATTTCAAAATAAACTATTTATATTAAATAAGCTTTGATATTTCTTTAATGTGTTCGGGTCCAGTACTACAGCATCCACCAACCACATATGCTCCATGATCAATCCACTTTTTTGCTTCCATGGCATACTCTTTGGGAGATACTGTTAGTGTATTTGCATGATGATTTACATCAATATCATATGCTGAACCTAGATCATTGATTGGATGCTTTAGTATTGATGAATTAGCAAAGATCCCAAAATTATCTGAAAGCTTAAGGGTTTCTATTTGTTTGGTAACACAGTCCATTGCTAAGCAATTAATCAGTTGGCACTCAACCTTCAATTCATTTCCAGCATTAATTGCATCAACCAATAATTCACCATTTGGTAAACTTTCTCCGGATAATCCTCTAGCTGTCCAGCTTAACCAAACCCTCTCAGAATACTTTTTTGCTACTTTACCTGATGTTATGCCTTCTCTGATGGAACTCATAGTTTCACAAAGTATGATATCAACCTTATCTTTAGCTATTGACCCAATAGTATTGTAGAAATCTTCAATTATTTCGTTTGAAGGAGTCAGATCAGGCCTAAAGCTAGTTTCAATTGGAGGAAAAGCTATTGCAATTAATACTTCTGGATGCTCTTTTTTTGCCTCTAACGCTAAGTCTATTGAGCGTTGTGTGAGCTCTTCAAATTTATTTTCTAAGTTTTCTCTTTTAAGAATATCAGGAGTCACATAATAATTATTTGTTGTAATCACATTGCAACCTGCCAATATATTGGCAAGATGAATTTCAAGAATAGCCTCAGGCTCTTCATTTAATGCATGAGCAGACCAAATAGATTTTTTCCAATCCGGAACCTTATAACCCCTGTCTTTTAGTTCTGTACCCATTCCAGAATCTAATATATATTTCATATTATTTATCTCCAGGAAGATCATAGCTAACGATTGAATCAACACGAATGTCTTCCCATTCTTTAGACTCTATTTTATAGACTAATATAGTTTCATTGGTTGTATCTTGATTCATTGAGATATGATTTTCAAGATACGACTCATGAAGAGTGCAGATCACTTGTTTGATATTTCCTGAATTTAAGCTCTTAAATTCTATCTCAACAATACCTGTTTCCAGTGATGCAAGAAGATCTGCAACATCCATTTCTTTCATCGCTCTATTTTGATTTATTTAAGGCTTGTTCAATGTCACTGATAATGTCATCCACATTCTCAATTCCAATAGATATTCTTATCATATCATCTGAAATACCAGCAGCTTCATATTCACCAGGTTCTAATTGACTATGTGTGGTTGAGGCTGGATGTGTTGCTAATGATTTAGTATCACCAATATTGACCAAACGTACGATTAGCTCAAGAGAATCAATAAACTTAATACCTGCCTCTTTTCCTCCCTTGATACCAAAAGTTAAAATACCGGAAGGTAAACCATTGGTATATTTTTTTGCTAAATCAAAGTAGGGACTATTGTCTAATCCGCCATAATTTACCCATTTAACTTGACTATTCTTTGATAAATACTTGGCAACATTGATTGTATTTTCACAATGCCTATCCATTCTTACATGCAGCGATTGAATGCCCTGTAGGATTAAGAATGCATTGAATGGCGACAGTGCTGCCCCTGTATTTCTGAGCGGCCCTACACGACATCTACCTATAAAAGCTGCAGCACCTAGTGCTTCTGAATAAATTAGCCCATGGTATGAATTATCCGGTTCGTTTAAAGTTGGAAAACGTTTTGGTTCTTTAGACCAATCAAAATTACCTCCATCCACTATTGCACCGCCAATCGTAGTTCCGTGACCACTAATGTATTTTGTTAATGAGTGAACAACAATATCAGCTCCGTAATCAATGGGCCTTAAAAGGTAGGGCGTGGCAACGGTATTATCGACTACCAAGGGCACACCTTTTGAGTGGGCAGCTTTTGCTAATAACTCAATGTCGCAAATATTACCCAAAGGATTTCCAATTGATTCACAAAAAATTAATGTCGTATTCTCATCAACTAAATCAGACAAACCATCAATATCATCGTGTTTGGCATACCGTACTTCTATCCCTTGATTTTTTAGTGTGTTTGAGAAGTAATCGCTAGTCCCTCCATACAGCTCACTGACAGATACAATATTTTGGCCATTGGAAGTTAAGCATTGAATAGCATAAGTAATAGCAGCCATTCCTGAAGAAACTGTCAATGCAGCTATACCTCCTTCCATTTGTGCTAATCGTTCTTCAAGCACAGCGTTAGTTGGATTCATGATCCTGCTATAAATATTCCCTTCTTCTGCTAAGGAGAATAAGTCAGCACCATGTTGGGCACTATCAAAGGCATAGGATGTCGTTTGATAAATCGGTGTGGCTACTGATTTTGTTGTTGGATCCGGAGCATAACCGGAGTGAATGGCCTGTGTTTCAATTTTCATTTTAAAGTCCTCTATCATAAAAAAAACCTGTTAGTAAAATACTAAACAGGTTTACATCTAAGATCGTAATCCTCTTTAGCAGTATTTATAAAGCACCTGCAAGTTGGAATAAATCAGTGCTGCGAGCATTTTGAATGAATTATGATTTAAGTCAAGCGTTTTTTTGGTTTTGATTTTTCTGATAAAAATATATATACAAAATAGGAAGCATTCCTGCTGTATTGAGAAATGCAAGAGCAATAAACCAAGCCAACTGCCTATTTCTTGCTGCTTTCCACAATGCAGTTATTTTCCATAAAGCTGACCAAGCAATAAGTGGAATAATCCAGTAATAAAGAAAAGGAGTTTCAAACATATATTAAGTCTCAATTAATGATTGTTAAATATCTTATACCAAAAAACTCTTATAGATCTGTATATATTCTCAGTTGCAGTGGGTGAATAATATTTTAAATCTTCATTACTAATATTGTCATAATTCCTTCGGTATTTATGTTTTATCCATGCATTTAAGTCTGTTTTCTTTAGAAACTGAAAGAACATTCTTTTCGCAATATTTTTTGTTTGATTAGAAATAGCAGTACCAAAGTCTATAAGGTAGGGTTTTTTATTTACATCAACAAAAATATTATCTTTTCTTTTTAGGTCCCCATGACTGACTCCCAATTCATGCATTGACTGGATCAAGATAAGCAATTGATTAAAAAATTGATTATTACCTTCCAACTCATATTGAGCATCTCTGTAGGTCTCACCATTTATATATTCCAGAATCAAGTCTCCATTTTCAGTCAACCCATAGCATTTTGGTATACCCTCTAAGTTACTTAGTTGTTTGTATATTCTATATTCATGATAGAGACTTCTCTGATTGAGGCGCCCCAATATAAATGAGTGTTTATTCGCTTTCTTTATAACTAAATCAACCCCGTCTACATTGAGTTTATACAAAACACCTTGATAACCCATTTTCATAAAATTGGCATTATTATCAGATCTGAGTGCTTTATTGACTGAGTTAATAATTTTTTTCTCAGGTTTCATTTGACTTAATTCTTAATATAGATATCTACAGTATTGATAACCAGATCAAAACATAAACTACAATTACAGGTTCATAATTATTAATTAGGCTTTTTCTCCAAGACCAATTAATGAGTTCCAGTGGATGCATTTTTTGGAATGTTATCGTTAAAGCTGGAGTTTTATTAGCCCATTTCTCCCATGATCCTGGGAATAACTCTTTCAGTTTTCTATCTTCATATTCAATCGCTGCTGGATAGTAAAACCAGAAAAATGATAAGGCAATTAGTGAAGCCCAAAGTTGACCATTGATAATAGCCATACCAGTTAATACTAGAATATTTCCGGTATATAGGGGATGTCTGACATAGGCATAAGGTCCAGTTGTGGATAGTTCTTTATTTTTTAAAACAAAACCTGAGGCATACATTCTAATGGTGAGTCCAAGAATAATTATTATTTCAGCAAATTCAAATTGAAATGAAAAAGAAGGTTTATCTGCAAAGTAACCAAATACACTGACCAATAAAATGCCAATGCCTTGTCTTGAAAATTCATGATATCTCAATTCTCTAATTAAATGAGATAGACCCGACAATTTCTTTAACTCTTCAGTTCTATGGGACATGGCTATTTTTTATCCTCTTTTTTCATTAATTGATTTAACAAATGATTCATTTATTTCACTCACCCCTTGTTTTTTTGCCTCTTCGATGATTCCTTTTAATGCTTTCTTAACAAAAACTTTAGGAATGCCTGATAACTGTTTGCAAGCATTGACAGTAAATATAACATTTTCATCCATTCTATTTGCAATGTACATTACAGCCTCATGTTCAGCACCTTTTCCTTCTGGTGTAGGCAACCAAAAAGGTTTTTTATGTTTTGCAAACCAGAATTGATTGGCATTTCTAAATCCAAAACTTATTGGCATATTTGGAATTTTCATATCATCGCCAAGATCCAGATTATTTCTCCATTTTTCTTTGAGGTGTATTTTATTTATTTTAAGTAACATGTATTCAGTCGTCTCAGTGCCTTTGTAATAAAAATCTTCAGGATTATCATTTAATTCACATTCAAAAACTTGAAATGCATTTTTAATGATTTTGGGTCGATCGGGATCATCTCTGTATTCTTGCGAAGGAGATTGTTCGAGTTCAAATGCACAGCCTTTCATTTTTTCCTCTGGTTCTTGTCCAGGGTAACCTAAGTCAACAATATTTTTGGTTTGTTTTTTATCGTATTCAACAAAATTCATAGCACATTTTTTTATTCTTTTGATATTCGTTGAAGTATTAGAACCTCTTCTTGAGATAACAATCCATTCTCTTCTTTGAATTACGCCAAATGGGAAAGAAAGTTGATAAGGACCAATACTGGTCACTCCTTTTTCATCTACGGTTGTGATTAATGCAAAAGAGCTTAAGAAATAAGCACTGGATTGATACCAATTGTCATGCATTGGACTTTCAAGCCATTTTTCTTCTTCTTTCTTTTTCCAAAAATTCATTTGAAGATTCTAACTGTTTTATCTTCGAAGTAATAATGCTAATTTATATTTATGGAGGATCATTGATGTAGTAGAAGCGACTGCATCTAAAATAATAATGATAATATTATGATAGATTTTAAAGAGCTCAATGAATCATTGATTGGAAAGGTCAGAGGTAATCCAGTTGCAATCAGTTTGTTTGAAAAAGAGATTCCAGATGCTTATCAACAAAAAAAAGTAGTTCCATGCTCAATTGTTCGTCATGCAATGGATAAAGGGGAAGTAGTTTCTTTTGATAAACATCATCATGACTGCACTACAGGTGTCTATACTGCTGGTGTTCATGAGGGCACTCAGGAGATTAGAAACGGTCAGTATTTGGCCAAGAATATACCAGCTTTTACGGATGTAGGTGCTGAAAAAATTAAATCAGGTGAATATGTTTTGCCACAGAATACCGTTGTTGGTATAGGAGCAGCGCCTCTTGCTGAAGTGCCTGATGGTGTCCATGTTGACTGGATTGTGGTGGTTTGCACACCTCATTGGGCTAACTTTATCGGAGGTGCCCGCACAGTTATTGATGGAACTCCACCCAGAGGCTCTTGTGGATCTTCTTTTTGTAGTGACCTTTTTGCATCGCCTTGGCATGATGGTAATGTTGTGATTACACCAGGTGACTTAGGGGGTAGAATGAATAATCGCCTCAAACCAGAAGAGATGTTTGTTGTAGTGCCCAGTGAATACCTTGATAGTTTATTTAATATTATGACTACCACGCCAGATGCAAGAGCTGTTCTTGAGGCTACAAAGCCTGAAGAGTCAGATTATTGGGATAAAAGAAAGCGAGCTAAAAAAGCAAAAGAGGCTCAACCCACTGATAATACTGCTAAAGACAGCTTTGATTCCAAGCTTAGTATGGACTGGGATACAGAGTCTAAGGATATGATTGCACAAACCCCACCAGGAATTATTGAAATGGCTATTAACAATGTAGAGGATTTTGCAAGAGATAATGGCATTAAAGCAATTACAAAAACAGTAGTTCTAGATCAAATGAAAAGTATGGGCATGGACCCGAGTATGTTGAATTAGTTTGAATGAGTAATGAAGCATGTTGATTCATGCTTGAAGACTAAAGGATGGGAACAGCTGTAACGCTAAAGCAGTAATTAATTATTGAATAATGTTTAGAATATCCTGAGTTAATTCCTCAGATTTAGAAGCGGGACTAAAAGAAGCTATAACAGTCCCTTCTGGCCCAATTAAGAATATTGAGGCTGTGTGATTAAAATCATACTGTTTTTCTTCACCAACTTGTTCAAAATAAACGCTTAGATTTGAAGCTATTTTTCTTATTTCTGACTCATCGCCTGTGAGTCCAATCAAAGAACGTCCAAAAAAAGACAAGTATTCTTTTAACCTAGAAACACTATCTCTTTTCGGGTCAAGTGTTATTAATATTACTTGGAAGTCATCATTCAGTTCTTTTTCTTGGCCTAATTTTTTTTGGATCTCAGAGAGCTTATAAATTGTTGTTGGACAAACATCTGGACAATTAGTGTAGCCAAAGAAAAGTATTGACCACTTGTTTTTTAAATCCTCTTTATTAAAATCTTCTTCATACTGATTAATTAAATCAAAGGGCTTTATTGACAGCGGTTGACTTAAAAGTTTCCCAGAAATTAGTTCAGGTTTTTTATCCATCAGGACAGGAGAAATTTTGAGAAATACTATCATTAGAGAGAGTATTAGTAACAAGCATCCTATGAAAATTATATTCTTCTTATCTATGACGCTTCTCTTTTTACAGGCACGTTAACCCGAATAACTTTTTCTTCATAATTTGATTCAAAGAATAGAAGTAGTTCCACAGAGTCTCCAACTTTGAAAATCTTCATAGGAGATTGAAGCATTATATGCTTTCCTCCAGGCGTAAGTTCAATCTCGCTATTGGCTTTAATTATTAGAGACTTTAACTCTTTCATAGACATTATTTCTTTTTCCATCTGACTTTGATGTATTTGAGTTTTCTTAAATCCTAAGGCTTCAATTCGAATTAGATTAAAGGAACTCATTGAAGTATTTTTCAACAAGCCATAAGCCGACATTTTTTCTGAGTTTATTGGTACAGCTCTAACCCAAGCGTTCTCTAAAGTCAGATTTGCAAGAGTAATATCGGATACAAACACTAATGCTATAAAGGTATATTTAAGAGATTTCATCATTAAACTCTAGGCCCACAGATAATGGCTACAGGATTGAATTCAGGAAAATATAATGCTGAAAAGAAAGCCCAAGCATTAAATAAAACCAATATAAAGAATGGTATAAAAGCCAGAGCAACAAAGATTTTTAAATATTTTATGTCCTCATTCATTTTCAATTCAGAATCATAAAGCAATCACCCCATATATCAAGTAAATCTTGAGGGTCTAAAATCTTCCAATAATCTATTAGCTCTTGCTTCTAGAATCTCTTCTTTTACGAGGTTTCCAATAATTGCAGCTAGAGAGATTCCACTATGCATAACCGCTAAATACACTCCTGGTAATTCTTTTATAGGACCTAGTATGGGTTTTCCATCTTTAGGTAAAGGTCTCCAACCTATTGTTGTTTTTTCTATTTCCAAACCATTTAATTTCGGAATAATTTCTTTAACAATTTTTAATATGCGATCTTGATGTTTTTTTTCGTAATCATGATTAGGGAATGTATTGGGTTTATTTTTAAGTCTTTCATCATGGAGCATACCTGGCCCTCCTTGTTCACCAATGATTATTCTGCCATCATTTTGCTGATGAATATGGATCCCTGGGCCAACAATAATCTTATTGATTAGAGGTTTTATCGGTTTAGTTGTAAGAATGATTCCTGGGGTGGAAGTCCTCATCATTTTTGAATTTAAAATATCATCAGTATTGATTCCGCATGCAAAAATAACTTGATCTGTTTTTATCTCTCCATCCGATGTCTTTATTGAATCGAGACTACTGCCCCTATATTGAAGTTTCTTAAATTCGACTGGAAATACAATCTTACCTCCATTGTTCTTTATTCCTTCGGAGAAATTCTTGATTGTTGATAATGTATTCATGGCACCTTCATGTATTGAATAAGCAATGGTTTGGGAGTTTTTGAAGTTGATAAAACTTTCTAATTTCGAAGCTTGATCATGATTAATGATTCGGATAGATAATTCATCTTGATAATTTTGAAGTAGCTTTACTTGATCTCTTAATTGTTCTGAACTTTTTTCTGATTTAAACCATTCTAATGAGCCACCCCATTTAATATCCAGATTTAGCTCTTCTTGCAGTTGGTGGTATGCAGTTATTCCTAAACGGGCAAGATAGTTATAGCTCAGTGGTTTTTTATCATACGAGGCATTGATCCATGAAAATGAACTACCACTTGCATGAGCACCTAGAAAATCCTTCTCAATTAAAGTGATCTCAGCCCCTGCTTTTGAAAGTTGATAGCCAATGGATAAACCTATGATGCCACCACCTATAATCGTAATTTTTTCTTTGAGGACTGCAGCACCAATGTTTGTTTTTTTAGCAAGAGCTAGACCAGCAAGCATTTTTGAAAATGATCGACGATCCATATTAAGAGAGTAGAGCTGCTTTTTTGATTGCGAGAATTAAAAATAACATTCCTGAGGATGCACACAGAGTGGTCAAACCATGAAAGTATTGATTATTTGTTTCTATCAATTTATTGAAGAAGAAAATTGTTAACCCCACCATGACCAATTGCATAAATATTATTGATTCAGAAAAAAGCATAAAAGCAATTATTGTATTTAGAAGGCCAATGATGCTTGTCGGCAAGAAAACAAGTTTTCTTTTATAGTAGAGAATGGGCCCAAGAAATAAAGCAAATAATGATATTGCAATAACCCATTTGTATTGCCCTATAAAGCTTATTAATATCATTATCTGGCCGAATAGGATAAAGAACGTAAATAAACCATCATAAAGACTGAAACCATTGCCACTGGCGCTGTCAGCAGTAACAAACCATTGGTCTTTATGATTCTGGATGATTTCAAATAAACTGCCTAATGCAAGTATCAACATGGCATAAACTAGTATTTTATGACTATAAATTATCTCTTGAAGAAATAACTCATGATCACTTAGTATTGGTATTAGAGCTATTGGGATAAGCAAAGCATACAAGTGTATGGGCAGAACCCACAATGCAGTTTTTATTTTTAAATCAATCATCTTCATTCAATATTACAATTTTAATTGCTGGATCACTATTGCTTAATGATCATTTAAGATGAATAATTTAAGTTCATTTATTTAGGAGAAAAGAATGAGAAATATTTTAATAATGGCTCTAATCATGTATTCGAGCAATATATTTTCAGCACATCATGAAGAAACAAATCTTTCTGACAATAATCATATGTTGCTTTCAACCTATGAGATAGCACCCGGACAAAATCCAGCAGATTTAGAAAAGGAATTGGCATCACTTCAGATACAACAGGAAGAGGATGGTTATAATGATTGTGGTTTATACAGACATTGGTATGGTGGCCAACGTGCTTTTTATGCCTACTGTTTTTTTAAAGATTTTGAACAATTGGATGCGATTCATAAAACAGCAGAAGCCAGTGAAGATCGAATGGAAATAACACAAAATTATTCATCACATACGGATCATATATTGGATGTTCAGAAGCTTAATATGGGTAAAGCACCAAAGAATAATGTTTGGATGTCATGGAAGTTTGGACCTTATCTAACCCTTACTGAGAAACAAGAGAGAGCTGAAATGCTATTTGATGCATTTAATAGAGCTTTTGGAGGCTGTGATTTGTATTTTCATAGTTGGGGCCCTGAGTTAGCGCATTATATTTCTTGTGGTTTCGAGAATTTTGCAGATTTTGGAAAAAAACATGTTGCGATCAATAAAATTCTTGAAGAAGAATTATCTTCAGCGGATTTAGACTTGTTAGAGCATGCTGATGATTTACTTACTCTAGTTCAAGATTGATACAGGTTTATCACCAGACCATCTTAAAGCCAGGGATTTTAATTCCTGGCTTTTTTATTTAATTAATAAACCAGTGAAATAAAACTATGTGATTGTATTTATTTTCTTATCTTAATAAGATAATTGGAGTTAAAAAGATATCGACGATAGGGGTAACGCATGAAATCATCTAATAGGAATTTTGGCCTTGTTTTGGCTGTCATTGGAGCATTTTTTGGGATTTTCTTTTACAGCTATGACTATACACCTGCCAATGGTTACAAGCCTGCTGTTTTATTAAAGAGAAACGGTGATCCTCTAAGTTTAAAAATTAGAGAAGAGCCTGTAGTGGTTCTTTCTGGATGGGGAACCCCTGAAGGTTTTAACAAGGAGTATGATGATTATCTTTTTTGGCGAACATCTGGAGGAGAGCGAGTTACCAAGCCAAATCAAGCATGCAGTCAGTGGCATGTAGGTTCCTTTCCATTTCAAGTGGAAATTTCAAGACTACCATTTGCTATTGGAAGAAAAGTGGAAGGCATGGAAAGGCTTTGGGATAGTGTTGGTGCTTATAAAATTACTGAGGATGGCCAAAGTTTTATTCCTATTGTAAATAATAAAGCCGGTGATTTTCCATATGCTGGAGGAGATGCACCCACCTTATATAAGAAAGATTTAGATGGAGTAGATATTGTTGCAATGAAAGACTATGTTTCTTCTCGGTCAGCAGATTCCGGTGGCGCTCCTTTGATTAGGTACACACCTGATCCAAGAAATGGACTTGATTACTTGGCAGGTATTTTTCTTATAAAAAAGCCCAATGGTATTAATGATTATTATGAAATAGATAAAGCCTACAAGGCCAGAGTTGCTGGCATGATGGGTTGGAGTTTGGATGAGGAAGTTCATTTTCCTGCTTATGATAAAGTTGAAGCACCTCAAGATCCTTTTATTGAGAATTATATTAATGAGTATTTCGATAATAAGATCAGAGTTACTGAAGGCTATTATTCCAATGTCCCAGGTTTAACAAAACACCTCAAAGATACAATGCCACGACTTGGAAGAAATGGTTATCGTAATATTGTACTTGCTAAGCCAATTACAGATCATAATGTTTATGCAAATAATTTTTGGGACTTAAATCTTTCTTCTCAGTCTTTATGTCGAGCCGGCTTTGATGTAAATGATTTTAACATCAGTCAAGTCAGAATGTATGGTAGAACACCAGAATATAATCTCATGATGT
>JAQWQE010000028.1 GCA_029244925.1 Gammaproteobacteria bacterium
ATTATAAGAAGTGGATTCACTAATGTTAATCCTCAAACCAATAATGGGGATGTAGTATCTATTGGTGATCGAAAAAACTTCACAACTTCATTTACCTATCTTTACAGTGATCATATTGGAATTGAATTGTTGGCAGGTCTGGCTTTTAAACATAATATTTATGACAAAGCGCTTGGAACTGGAGCTAAAATTGCCTCCGCTTCTCACTTACCTCCCACATTGACAGTCCAATATTATTTTAAGAACAATAGTACGTTCACTCCATATGTGGGTCTTGGTCTTAATCACACACTTTTTTTTAAAGAAAAAACTACTGGACCTTTGGAAGGTGCTGACTTGAAAATTGGATCATCAACCGATTTTGCTTTCCAGATAGGAGCTGATTGGTCTATTTCTGATCAATTAACACTTAACTTAGATATAAGAAAATTTAAAATTAAATCTAAAGCAACGGTCACTAATATAGACAATTCATCACTAAGAGATATTTTACCTAACGAATTAGTTTTTGATGTTCCTATAGACCCATTAACGATTGGTGCAAATCTTACTTGGCATTTTTAGTTAACCCCGATGAGATGATCTTAATTCCCCTTAAGATCATCTCATTAAATACTCTCCATCTGATAATATAGTTTTATTATTTAATTATATGGAGACTACAACCATGCCATCATTAGATATCAAGTCTGAAATAGATTCACATGAGCTACTTAATGCTATAGATCAAGCAAACAGAGTTATTAGTAATAGATTTGATTTTAAAGGAAAAGACTCAAAATTTATTTTGGATAATGAAGAGATTACTTTAGCTTCCCAGGAAGAATTTCAAATTAATCAAATGATGCCAATCCTAAAAGAGTCACTTGTTAAAAGAAATATAGATGTAAAAAGTCTTGATCCACAGAAAATTGAAGTCTCTAATTTTACAGCGTCTCAGAAGGTACTATTAAAGCAAGGAATTGATCGAGAGTTAGCTAAAAAAATCACTGCATTGGTTAAAAATTCAAAACTTAAGATACAAGCTCAGATTCAAGGTGAAGAAATTAGAGTGTCCGGTAAAAAAAGAGATGACCTTCAGAATATTATGAAAATAATTAAGGATGGTAAATTTGATATACCACTGCAATTCGTGAATTTTAGAGATTGATTAAAATGATTTGTATTAAAGTAGAAATACCAGAAGAAATATGCAGTATAGATGACGAATTAAAGGCAATTTATCACAGCAAAAACTCAGTATGTATTTGGATTTTTCAATCTCGTATGGATAGAAATACATTTATGGATGAAACGATAGGAATGCTTAAAGAACAAAGAGAAAAGTATTTTGAATCAAAATTTAATAAGCAATAAATAGATCTTTATTTCTCAGTCTCTTAAGTAGTTTCCGATTCATTAAACGAAGCAATCTTGTTGTATTGACTTGCTTGATCTATTTTTAAAATAATAGGACTGCAACATACCGAGCAATCCTCAATGTATTCTTGCTCTTCAAGAAGAGACATATTAATAGGTAGATATTAAAAATAATATTAGAAGGGCATTGATAGATCCAAAATTAAGTCTTTGAACTAGATTTACTTTTTTTTGATTTTCTAATTGTGGTAATACGATGAAAGATATTAGCCAAACTATGATTGCAATTATAATTTCCATACTTTTCCTTATGCATTATTAATTGGTTTAAGTTTATCAGACTCTAAAATCTTGATGATGATTTGTTGTTTGGTAGAATGGTGCAATGAAACTAAAAATATCCGAAGATCTGAACTATTTTGTAAGAGATGAGCTTCTTGATGGTCTTGATATTACTCCGGAATATTTTTGGTCTTCTTTTGAGAAAATTCTCAATGAGTTTAGTCCTCGTAATAAAGATTTATTGAAAAAAAGAGATCTCATACAATCACAAATTGATGAATGGCATATCAGTAAAAAGGATACAAAACATAAGCATGCAGAGTATAAAGATTTTCTGAAAAAAATTGGATATATACTGGAAGATCAAGGACATTTCACTATCTCAACTTCTAATGTTGATCCTGAAATTAAAACCATTGCTGGACCACAGTTAGTTGTTCCTGTTATGAATGCTAGATTTGCACTTAATGCAACCAATGCACGCTGGGGTAGCTTGTATGACGCATTGTATGGCACTGATTTAATTCCAGAAGGTGACGGTGCCAATAAAGGCGATTCATATAATCCTGCAAGAGGAGAAAAAGTTATAGCTTTTTCTAAAAACTTCTTGGACTCAACTGTACCTTTATTAAATGGTTCTTATTTAGAGGCTAAAGAATTTATATTTAAGAATGGCCATTTATCAATCTTATTGAAGGATGATTCAATAACTGATTTAGCTCAGCCAGAAAAGTATCTTGGCTATATGAAGAATGAAGGCAATGGGTTTGGATTATTGTTTAAAAATAATAATTTACATTTTGAAATACAAATTAATAAAGAACACCCTATTGGTCAAACTGATATAGCAGGAATTAAGGATATTCTCATTGAGTCTGCAATAACCACTATCCAAGACTGTGAAGATTCAGTGGCAGCTGTTGATGGTCCAGATAAAACCATTGTCTATAAGAATTTATTGGGCTTAATGAAAGGCAACTTAACAGAAGCATTCGTAAAAAATGGTCAAAATATTACTAGAGAGTTAAGTGAAGATAGAAAATATCTATCGATTGATGGATCATCTTTGACGCTGCCTGGTAGGAGCTTGATGCTAATGAGGAATGTTGGTCATTTAATGACCAATCCTGCTGTTCATGATGCTGGTGGTAATGAGGTTTTTGAAGGCATTCTTGATGCTATGTTCACAATTTGTATTGCCAAGCATGATCTTATAGGAAACGGTTCTACTAAAAATTCAAGAACAGGTAGCATCTATATCGTGAAGCCTAAAATGCATGGTCCTGAAGAGGTCCAATTTACCTGTGATTTGTTTCTTGCTGTGGAGAATGCATTAGGCATCAAACCCCTCACAGTTAAAGTAGGCATTATGGATGAAGAAAGGAGGACTACCGTTAATTTAAAAGAATGCATTAGAGTTGCAAAAGATAGAGTAATTTTTATAAATACTGGTTTTTTGGATAGAACGGGAGATGAAATACACACCAGCATGGAAATGGGTCCAATGATGAGGAAAGATCAAATTAAGCAACAAAAGTGGATTAGTGCTTATGAAGATTGGAATGTTGATTGTGGATTAGAAACTGGATTTAAGGGAAAAGCTCAAATTGGTAAAGGCATGTGGGCAATGCCGGATGAAATGTTGAATATGTATAATACAAAGGATATGCATCCTAGAGCTGGCGCCAATTGTGCTTGGGTTCCATCTCCAACAGCAGCTTCCTTGCATGCAATTCATTATCATCAGATTTTAGTTAGCGAGCAACAAGAACTATTAGCTGAGAGAACCAAAGCGAGTCTTGACGATATTTTAACGGTTCCTATTCTCAAGGATCCTGCATCGCTATCGTCTGAGGAGATACAAGCAGAATTAGATAATAATGCTCAAGGAATTTTAGGGTATGTTGTACGATGGGTTAACCAAGGAGTAGGTTGCTCTAAGGTTCCAGATATTAATAATGTCGGCTTGATGGAAGACAGAGCGACTTGCAGAATATCTTCGCAGCATATTTCTAACTGGCTTTATCATGATTTGTGTTCAAAAGATCAAGTCATGGAAACCATGAAGCGTATGGCTATAATTGTTGATAAGCAAAATAACAATGATCCTGGCTATGTCAATATGGCACCTGATTTTAATGGAATTGCATTTTCAGCAGCATGCGATCTTGCAACAGAAGGGCGAAGCCAACCAAGCGGCTATACTGAGCCTATTCTTCATGCTAAAAGACTGAAATACAAAGGGTAGTACGATGAAATACTCTTGCTTTAATTATGAATTAAAAGAACATATTGCACATGTAACTATGTGCAGAGGTGATGATTTTAATACCATGACAAAATCCTTTTGGTCAGAGTTACCAAATTTAGTAGATCAAATTTCAGATGAAGCTGAGGCGAGGGTTATTTTACTTACAGCCAATGGCAAACATTTTTGTGCTGGAATGGATCTAGCTAATTTTGATCAGGGGGTTATTAATCCTGAAGATTTAAATAAAAAGTTAGGACAAGGTAGAAAGAATGAAGCAGGTTACAGAGTCACTCGTGATTTGCAGTATACAATTAGCTGCTTAGAAAAATCTAGAATCCCAGTAATTGCCGCTATACAAGGAGCTTGCATAGGAGGTGGTGTTGACTTAATTTCTGCCTGTGATATTCGTTATGCCACTAAAGATGCTTTCTTTTGTATTCAAGAAATCAATATTGGGTTGGTAGCTGATGTTGGTACTTTGCAAAGGCTTCCATATTTAATGAGTGAAGGAATTGTTCGTGAACTTGCACTTACGGGTAGAAAATTTTCAGCAAAACAAGCTTTGGATTATGGCTTAGTCAATGAAGTTTTTGATAGCCATAAAAAGATGATTGATCATGCTTTAAATACTGCAAAAGAGATAGCAAAGAAAGCTCCATTAGCAGTTACGGGAGTTAAAGAAATTTTGAATTATAATCGCGATCATTCCATTGAAGATTCATTGAATTATACAGCCCTTTGGAATAATGCAATGAACTTTTCTGATGATATGACCGAGGCATTCAAATCAGAAGCCGAAAAAAGAGAACCGAATTTTCAGAGCTTAGTAAAAAGAAAAAAATATATAGAAGACTAAATGCTTATGTTTAATCCACTAATTCAAGTTCCAAAAAAGTTACGTGCTAATCATTCGGTATTTACACAATGGATTGGTAGATTATTATTAAAACTTACTGGTTGGAAGATTAAAGGAGTCTTTCCAGAAGAAGAACGTATTATCTTAGTTGCTGGACCTCATACGTCTAATTGGGATTTTATTTTAGCTCTTACCGCAATGTTTGGTTTAAATGTAAATGTGCATTGGATTGGAAAACATACAATATTTAAGAATGGCCTCTCAAAAATTATGAAAAAATTAGGTGGAATCCCTGTTAATAGGACCTCTCCAGAATTATTAATACATGATATTACTGATATTGTTAAAAGCTACAAGGGAATCATCATTGCTATTTCTCCCGAAGGAACAAGAAAGAAAGTAACAAAATTAAAATCTGGTTTTTTACGTATTGCTCAAGAAACGAATGGTAAGATTATGCTTGCAGGCATAGATTTTTCAACTAAATGCATACATTTAAGTGAGTTATTTCATCCAACAGGAAATAAAGATGAAGACTTGACAACTGTGCAAAACTATTTCAATAAATTCAAAGGAAAAAGACCTGAATTCTCATAATAATCAAAGGCATTAGTTACTATTTAAGATAGTTATAATTTTTTAGTTTCTCGATTGCTATTGAGGGTACTTTCTTTTCAACACACCATTTTTCAAGATCAGTTTCATCCAGTTTGTATGTTAATATATATCTTAAATTTTCATCTGAATCTAAGGCTGCAGCATTTATGCTGCCGCAAGAAAAGCAAAATAAAGCATGTACCTCTGCACCAGTATAATCAGTGTGGCTAGGGCACATAAAGAAATCAGCCTCTTTGTCTAATTCAATATTATTTTTAAGTTCGTCGTCTATTCCACAAGCCTGGCATTTGACTTTTATTAAAGGCATACAGTTCTCCTAAGATCAGTAATCATGAATACTAGTTAAATCTTTTTTTACTTTGAGAAATTCCTCTATTATTCCATGAGTTTTTACTATTGTTACTCTTGACTGATTTATTAAATGGTTTTTTTCTTTTATTATCAGATTCTTTTTTCTTTTTCCAAGAAGTCTTTTTATTATCAGATTCTTTTTTTCTTTTTCCAAGGAGTCTTTTTATTATCCGATTTCTTTTTGTTTCTCCAAGGAGTTTTTTTATTATCAGATTCTTTTTTCTTTCTCCAAGGAGATTTTTTATTATCAGAAACTCTTTTTCTTAAATTTTTATTTTTATTGTGAGGTTTCTTTCTTTGATTATTGTTTGATTCTAGGTTTGTCGTATTAAGATGCTGAGTAGTTTCAAAACCTTCAATCTCTTCTCTTGGTATTCTAAAATTTAGTAAACGCTCGATGCCACTTAATAAATTGAAATCATCTGCACAGACTAGAGAGATGGCTGTACCTTCTTTCCCTGCTCTGGCAGTTCTGCCAATACGGTGAATGTAATCTTCTGGAACTAATGGTAAGTCAAAGTTAACAACATATGGCAATAAGTTAATATCAATTCCTCTAGCAGCAACGTCAGTTGCGACAAGTACTTGAATCGCTCCATCCTTAAAGCTCTTCAGTGCTCTAGTTCTGGCTGCTTGTGTTTTGTCACCATGTATAGCATTGGCATTGATTCTTTGTTTATTTAATACTTTGGTTAATTTATCTGCACCTCTTTTTGTTTTTGTGAAGACAAGTGCTTGAAACCATTTTTCTTCTTGTATGCAATGGATCAGTAATTCTTTTTTTCTTGCTCGGTCAACAGGATAAACCAATTGCTTAACTTTCTCTGCAGTGGAATTTTGAGAAGATATTTGTATTTCTTTTGGCGAAGACAAAAGTTTTGAAGCCAATGACCTGATTTCTTTAGGAAAGGTTGCTGAAAATAGTAGATTTTGTCTTTTGTAAGGAAGAAACTTTATGATTCTTTTTATATCTATTATAAAGCCCATATCAAGCATTCTGTCGCCTTCATCCAAAACGAAAACTTCAATCTCAGATAAATCTACTGTTTTTTGGCTTAAGTGATCAAGCAATCGTCCTGGTGTAGCAACCACTATGTCCACTCCCATTCTCAGCTTATCTTTTTGAGTTTTAATGCTCACACCGCCATATAGGACTGCTGTTTTAAAGCGTAAATTACTACCATAGTCACGAAAACTATCTGCAACTTGAGATGCTAATTCTCTTGTTGGTGTTAGTACCAATGCACGGACTCTTCTTCTTTTTGATTCTGATTTTTGCAGTTTATCCAATATAGGTAGAGCAAAAGCTGCTGTTTTTCCTGTTCCAGTTTGAGCACCAGCCAGAATATCCAGACCTTGGATAATATAAGGTATAGTTTTGCGTTGAACAGGTGTTGCTTCTGAATACCCTTTCTCTTGAATTGCACTCAATAACTCATCTGAAAGTCCAAGTTTTTTGAATGACATGTTATACCCCTATGAAAGATGCACAGTCTATAGGTTTTTTCAATCGAGATGTGTTTTTATTTGGTAGAAAGTAAGTTTATTCTTTCTTTGTATTTCTTTGCTAGATATTTCATAAAAACAGACTGCTGTTGGTATTTAGAAATTGTTTTTGAATTTGCATTCTTTTCTTTTTTTTCTTTTATTGGTTTATTCATTTCCCTTGATTATTTTTTCATAATTTTTGAGAAGTAAGAATGGGTAAGAAACGATAAAGTCATCCCAGTGATAATTATTCCTACCGACATCTTTCCACGATGTGCTGTCTCACTGGTCCATGTACCATTGGAGTCCAGCAAAAAAAGTATATAAAGGGAAATAAGCCAAGGTAAAAAGGCTATAGCGATTTTAATCGTTTGAATTGTATGCTTTTTCAGGATTGAAAACATAGAAAAAATACTACCATGAAATATAGTGATCGTATACGATACTAATGGTACTTATGCATCTTTTATATAAAAAAATAATAGTTTCACTTCCTTAAAGCAATGAAAACACATGAGCTTTGATCTCAAAATCATATTAAAAAATAAAACCATTAATAATTGGAGATTATTTTTTCTGATCTCTGTTCCTATGTGTGTTGCTATGATTATCAACCTGATGGCAACCGATATAAAATCTGGACCGGGTGTGTCTTCAATGATTCAATATTCGGTCCGCTGGGCTGTTCCTTTTATATATTTAGTTGTAGCAGCTTCTTCAGTGCAAATTCTTTTTCCAGGGCCATTCTCAGTTTGGTGGTTGCGAAATAGAAAATACATTGGGCTATGTTTTGCTGTTGCAATGTTATGGCAAGGTTTATTTATTTTTATAATGTCGTATTTTTTTCATGACTATTATTATGCTGATGTTTACTTTCTTAGAGATGAAATTGAAGGAAGCATCGGTTATATCTTTCTTCCAGCTATGGTGGTGACATCTTTTCATTTTGGTCGTAAATATTTAAGTTCAAAGCAATGGAAATTACTGCATAAGAGTGGAATCTATTTTTTATGGGCCTATCCCTTCAGTGTCTATTGGTGGAATCTTACTCCTTACAATCCAGATCCTGAACCAATTGACTATCTATTTTATTGGACCGGTTTTATAGCTTTTGCACTGAGAATTGCAGCTTGGGGTAAAAAGAATCAGACGCAAGAAGGTAATAATATATCAGTTTTATATAAGATATTTGGTGGATTATTTATTGCTTTTGGTCTTTTTATGTCAGCTACTGGACTTTATTGGCAAGAAGCTATGACAGCTTTTTTAACAGCAACAAATTGGTCAGCAAATCTTGAGTTATGGATACCATTCTGGCCTTTTGAACCTTATTTATCATTATTAGTCATTGCTTTTGGCACAATGCTTTATACAAAACCTAATAACAGAAATCGCATGAAGTAATATTTGAGTACTGTGCTGTGCGTAACTCTATTATTTTTTATTTTTCTTCTTAAGTTTTCTTAATCTAGCGAACAATCTTTCTTGTTTACCCTTTATTATATCTTTTAGGGCATGACGTTTTTTTCGAGCTAACAGGGATCTAAAGTTTCTAAGTTCTTTATTTATCTTTCTTTATCCATTTATTTCTTTTAGTAAAATCATATCAAAAATAATTGATTAAATCATTTTGTCAAAAAAAGTTTAAGTAATTATTCTATCAATGAATATCTTTGTTAGTATTTTGATATGAAAAAATTATTACTAATTCTTTTTTTGCTTTCTTTTAGTTTTCTTGTAGAAGCAAGTAATGAAGAAAAAATGACCTATCTTTCTAAAAATATCATAGGTTTTGAGAATATGTTTGGTGATAAAATTAACGATCAACCAGAGCAGGAAGTTTTTGGGTATCTTAGATTTCCTGATGATGTGAATCAAGCCAACAAATATCCATTGATTATTGCATCCCATGGTTCCTCTAACTGGAGAGCTCATCATTTGAAGTATTTAGAGCAAATGAGACAGGCAGGATACGCTGTTTTTGCTATGCATCTTTTTGACTCTAGAGGTATTTCTTCCACCGTTGGAAATCAAACTAATCTTACTCTTGAAACTGCAGTTTTTGATATGGCAATGACGCTTAAATTATTGTGGAATGATCCTAGAATAGATAATCAAAAAATCTATGCTGCTGGCTGGAGCCTTGGAGGGTCAACTGCTTTATTCAATGCTTGGATTCCATGGCAAAAGGAAATTTTTGATAATAATGAAACATTTGCTGGTTATTTGATGTGGTATCCAGGGTGTTTTTCATTACCGGATGATGGTAATTGGGATAAAAAATACATGCATATATTTATGGGTGATTCTGATAACTGGACACCTCCTAAACCTTGTGTAAAGCTTGTTAATAGACTCAATAAGAATGGTGGAAATGCAAATATATCTTTGTATCCAGGAGCCTATCATTCCTTTGATGGCCCAGTACCACTTACTCTATGGCCAGATGCTTATAGTTTTGAGAATTGTAACTTTCCAATTGATTCAAATACCAAGAAGGTTTATTTAACTCATGATCAATCGCAAACATTTGATTTTACAAACCCTGCCTCCAGAACAGCTGCATACTTAACTTGTGCTACTAAGGGTAATGTATTGGCAGGATATAGTCCTGAATATCGAAATGCTGCTTATGAAGATTTAGTTTCTATTTTAGAGAAGCTGAAATAATTCTTTTATCCTCTTACGAAGCTATTGAATTTCATTATCCCATTTCAAAATTAAGTCTCGATTATCTTTTTCCCATGGGTGAAAATCAGATCTATGAAATCTTAACCATGGAAAAAAAGAACGCCTGAGGATTCCAGGTCTCAAAAATAAGAAAGAAAGAGCATCAAGCCATGTTCTAGGATCCCAGTGCTTTCCATCATTTTTTAGCATCTTAAAGCTAATCTGAAAGACGTCTTTAAAAATAAAATAAGTAACAAAAAGTAGGGCTCGACGCCTTTCTTTTATAGTTCCACCAACAGCTTGATGGACATCAAAAGCAACGGCTTTATGTTCTGTTTCCTCTACTGCATGCCAGTACCAAATTTTAGATATCGCTGGATCTGCATTTTTGAAATGGCCTTTGTTTCTCAATAAATCATCAGCAAGAATTGCGGTTAAATGCTCAGCTGCTACAGTTCCAGCTAGCCTTCTTTTCGGAGGCAATGTTTTTTTTGCCCATTCGTATCTCTTTTTTTGAGTTTGCAGAAATGATTCCATATTATATCCACGAAGTTTGCACAGTAATTCATTGTAGTTCTGATGTTCTTTCCTATGAACTGATTCTTGCCCATAGAACTGTTTCATTTCATCCAATAAGGATTGATCATGAATTTGATCTTCAAAGTATTTAACGCTTTCAATAAATGACCTTTCACCTAATGGAAATAGCATTGAAAATGCATTCTCAAATGCTGTTCTAAAAGCACTTCCTCCATACCAATCAGAAGCTAAAGCTTGCTTAAGTGCAAAATCTGGTTTTCGAGGACTGAAATTATGTCCTTTAGGGCTATTGCTTTGTTTTATCATAATAATCTAGTTTTTGTATATGGAGGTATCCAAATATCATAACCATTAGAAAATTCTTGATTTTATTTTTTTTAATTTTTTTATAAAAAATAATAAATTCTAAAAAATGAGCAACAATCAAGAAGATTAATAAATAATTTAAAATAATGGTTAATGGCATCAACACATTTAAAAAACAAACCACCCAAAGCATAAGGATTGTGTATTTAATTATTTTTCCAGTTGACATCCTTACATCAGCCTATATTAATCTTATAATAGATGTCTACTTAAAGTACAAACTTCATGGGTATAATATGGAGTCATTCCCTTTAGATAACCTAGCTTTCTTAGTTGCATTAAACTTTTCTTATTCTCTTTGATGCTATTGAAATATCAGGATGCCATATTTGTTCTATAGGGCTTCCTCCTGGATTCAATTGCATGACCCTTAAATCAATTAAATAAGGTCTTCCATCACTGGTGACATTATTAGCTCGCTTTAATGCTGTAGCAAAAGAATCAGGACTTTCAGCAATTGATCCTTGAATATCAAAACTATTAGCTAATCCTATAAAGTCCACTATAGGGTTTCCTAAATAGCAGCTGATGTCTTTCCACATTTCCCTTGTATCACTATTTGCTGCTAATGGTGAATTCATATAAATTCTATTTCTTTCACCATCGTAACTAAGGTTGTTAAAAACAATAATGGTTACGGGAATGTCATACCTAGAGGCAGACCACAATGATTCAATTTGACCAAAAAGCATAGCTCCATCTCCAACTAAACAAACAACTTGCCTATTTGGTTCTCCAATCTTCACTCCAAGAGAAGCACCCACACCCCAACCCAAAGCAAAACCTGTTGATCCACCAATAAGGGATTTTTTTTCAGGACCTAGGTCCATCCATTTAAAAGGAGTTCGACTATCCAACTCAGAAACAATAATTGCATCCTTAGTTAAATGGTTTTCAAGTTCATAAGAAGCTCGTTCCCATGACAGGGGACTGGAATTCCAATTTAACTTTGCTTTCTTTTGCTTTCGATCTTCATATTTTTTATTGATTGCTTTATTGATAGCCAGTCTTTCTTCTTTAATGGTATTAATTCTTTCTTTTGTCAGCATGGATTCAATGCTTTCTTTAATAGCACTGACAGTTTCTTTCATGCCGGCAGCAATTGCTATGTCAGTAGGGTAGGTGTTCGCAATGTCATCAAATTCTATTCTTGCATGAATAACTTTTGCTTTTTTTGGGATAGGGGCTGTAAAGATAGTTGGGTCAGGCATGGGTGCACCAAGATTAAGGAAAACATCTGTACCCGATAAACCTCTGGGCACTCCCATACCATAAAAACCCATGAATGATGGATGTTGAAATGGAACATCTCCATATACGCTATAACCCTGTGTCATCTTAATGCCAAGTAAATCCGATAACTCTACTACACCCTTATTGGCCTTTGCTCTGGTGACTTCATGGCCAACACACATCAACGGGTTCTTTGCTTCGATTAAAGCTTTAGCTGCTGCCTCAACCAATTCATCTTTAGGCTGGAGATCTAATGGGATTCTAAACTTTTTTTGTGAATATATTGTTTGTTTGATATCACGTTTATTCAATACGGTTGCTGGTAAACGTAGATAGACAGGTCCACCAGGTGGGGTTTCTGCCAACTTAATAGTTCGCCTAGTCATTTCACTGAGTTGTTGCGGGTTTGTTACTTTCCATCGCCACTTGGTAAATTGAGTCATGGTTTCCAACCAATCATCCATTTGTTGGAAACCATTACGACCTGAGAAATTAGAACTCGTTCCATCAGATAGGACAACAATAGAGGATCGATCTTTCCAAGCATTGTATAAGTTATTCATTGCACTAGGAATGGCAACCCCAGGTAAAAATAGGATAGCTGTTTTTCCAGTTATTAATTCATAGCCTTGAGCCATAGATGTAGCTTGAGATTCAGCAATAGAAGAAATGAATTCCATTTCATTTTTCATTGTCAAGGCATCAAAAAATCCACTCATGCCGGTAGCACTGGTTCCAAAGATATAATCAACATCTGCAGCCATTAAGGTCTCTGCAAGAATATCTGCTCCATTCCCAATTATGTATTTACCATTTTCTGCAATAGGTTCGCGAGCTTCTACAGCAGAAGCTAAAAAAGAATTAACAGCTATTTGACTGAAACCCAGTCCCAGCATTCTATTGGTGAAATCTCTTCTGGAGAGACCTTGCTCAAGATATTTCTTAAACAGTTCTCGCATTTAGATTTTTAGAATTTGTTTTCCAATATTTTTTCCCGTAAATAATCGATTCAATGTTTCAGGACAATTCTCAATACCTTCTTGAATGTCTTCTTGATGTTTTATTTTTCCTTCCATTAACCACTTGGATAAATCTTGTATCGCTTCATCTTGTCGATTGAGGTAATCAAGTACTAAAAATCCTTCCATTCGAGCTCTCTGTATGATGAGATTTGTAAGATTTCTTGGTCCAACTGGCATATCTTCACTTATATAATTAGAAATAGCACCACAGATAACGATCCTGGCATTCAGATTAATCATATTCAGTACCGTTTCAAGCAGGGGTCCTCCAATGTTATCAAAATAAATATCAATCCCTGATGTTGCAATCTTCTGCAATTCACTTCGAGGGTTTGAGTTTTTATAATCTATGACATGATCAATACCACAATCAGCTAGCCAACTGCATTTTTCTTCACCGCCTGCTATTCCAATTACATTACAGCCTTTAATTTTTGCAATTTGTGCAACCACAGAACCCGTTGCACCAGATGCTCCAGACACCAAAACAGTATCACCTTCTTTTGGGTTTCCAATATCAAGTAGGCCAAAGTAAGCTGTAATGCCTGTCAGACCAAGAACATTAAGCATGGTTGGTATTGGTAGCATCTCTGGAATTACACTAAATCCTTTACCATCAGTTACAAAATGTGTTTGCCAATTTACAAAACCATTAACAAGTACTCCTACTTGAAAATTCTCATTTTTAGATTCAATCACTCTCCCCATTCCTCCAGAGCGAATGACTTCATCAATTTGGATTGGAGGCAGGTAACCTGGTGCGTCATTTAGCCACATTCTTTGTGTAGGATCTACTGATAAGTATTCATTTTGTATAAGAATCTCACCCTCTTTTAACTCCGGCAGAGCTTCATCCACTAATTGAAAATCGGTATTTTTAACAAGACCTTCAGGTCTTTTCTTTAACAGCCATTTTTTAGTATTAATTGTCATTTTATATCCTTGTTATTTTAATTGATCAGCTACAAAGCTAATCGACCAATTGTGACCCAATCTATTACCTTTATATAAATTAGGAAGTACATACACTTGGCTTCCTTTTAGGGTAATCACTTGGGGATTAAATTCAAGATCTTTAAATGCACCATCTAGTTTTTGTTGCGTTCTCCATTGAAAAAAAGATATGTTTTTTTCTATCAATTTAGGTGGTTTATAATCACATACATCATTTAAAATTTTGATACCAGCTAAAGGGGAAGCAATTGCATGAATATCTATTGGTAATGAAGATGACCAATTTTCTGCGAACCAAGATACTAAAAGACCTCCATAGCTATGACCTATGATAATAATTTTTTTAATTGATGGCGTCTCTTTGACTAATTCTTGCAGTTGTTTTGCTAATATTATTGCAGAAGGTTCAGCACATCTCGAATCATCCCAACGAAAAAAATAACTTAAGATATTTTCGGTATCCATTGTTTTAAGCGGGTAAACCCATTCATAACCTTGACTGTTTCTTCCATGGACGCCAACTAAAAGTATGTGTTCTTTTTCATTCTTAGTTTCCAATGAGTTTAAGCCGTATGATAAATTCATTAACTTTTTTCCTTCATCTCGACTATCTGAGAATGAATTCAATGAAATAAGCCATGAATCTGTGTTACTGGCTGAAGTTGGTATTGCCAAAGTCATAATGACAATTGCTATTATTGGTTTTATCATTATTTAGGCTTCAAATTACCTATGAGGATTGCTCCAAGCCATAAATTCTATAATGGCTTGGTTTCAAAACACCCAGACTGGTTTTATCTATCGAAAGTACTCGCTTCATTGTCTGCAGTCTTTCTTCTCCAAAAGCTAAGAGAATCATCTCATTCCACATATCATGAGCTTCCTCATCGTGTCGAATATCCACTGTTCCCCAAACAATAATATGATCCATTTCAATTGCTTTGCATATAGAAACACAGGCTCTTGGATCTCTTTCTAGGTTTCGTTTTTTTTGTTTACCAGTGAAACTGAATAACAATCCTTGTTCATGTATGCCCATCATTAATGGAGTAACATGCGGTCCTCCATCGGGTCCAATGCTTGAAAAATGAACCCAATCCAATGGATTATGAATTTGTTTTAGAGCATTTTTTAACTCCTCATCCATTGTTATCTCCTGATAAAAAATTTGTAACATAATCGATTAAGTAGGGCGCCATCACACTCATAAGGTAAAAAATAAAACCAGTAATTAGAATGGCTAATAAAAGGATAATAATTTTTTTCATAAGATTGTTTTATGAATTGAAATCTAAATAAACAACGCTGCTTATAAATTTATGTAGCAGGCTAATTATTTGCTGCAAGAATAGGACGCAAAGCCTTGATGGTTACTTTTCCTTCTGCACTAATATCTGAGATTGATAGTTCAACTCCAATTACTTCTGCAAAAGCCTCATAGCGTTTTTTAATCCAAATATCATGAACCTCTTTTTCAGTTAAAGTGTGTTGCCCCATTCGAACAGTGTTCTCTAAAATCAAGCCAAAGGGAGATTGCCAACTTCGCTGAGCGTCTTTTTGTTCTATTTCTAGAAACAATTGATAAGCGCATGCTGTTCGGTCAATCATTCCAACCATAACCGTTTCCAATTGGCCAGTTTTGAGATAGTTGCTTCTTACTCTTTCAAGAAGTGGCATAGTAGTTTCTACTTCATTGGCTATTAATTCATCGATCATATCATTATTTTTTGCAAACTGAATGGTGGTTAAAATCATTTTAATTAATGCATCATTAATATCATGTTGATAGGGTTTTGTTTCATTCAGTGATTTAAGGACTACTGCCATTGATCGTCCTAATTGATCTTCACGTCCTTCATAACCGCTTTGTGCACCAACGAATTTTTTACCTTCCTTATCATTGTCAGCAAAACTAAGATTGCTATTAAAAAAGAGCATAATAATACTCAAAAATAATGTATGTTTTTTCATCATATTCTCCATCTGTTTATATTAACTTTATGACAATATCTTGATTGCCTCAACTAACTATTTTTTTTATCCACCATTTATATGACTTATCATATAATAGAAGATATATCCTTAATGACAAACTATGAATAAACAGAAACATTCAATGCAACCTATCCCCAGTCATGATGAAGCAGTCAGACAGGATTTTGTTACTGATTTTAGGGCTTTTTTAACGGATGAAATTTACCCTAAGATTACTCCTTATTATCAATCTAAAATTGAACCAGATTTTATCAAGGAGCATGGAAGGAAACCAGAGGATAAAAAGGAAGTTCAAAATGTTATGTTGCAAGACAGTGCTTATCAAAGTTGGAGTTTTTTACAAAGAATCAGCCAACAAATGATGTTTACATCCGTGATTGATACAGTTGAAAGAACGTTGGACGAGTTGATAAAAAAAACCAAGAAATATTCTGAATTGGGAAGCTTAGAACTGGATCAAACTATACAAATACCAAGGTATTTAACCGCTTATGATATTCACCAACAACCCGGCGGATACCATACAGAGAATACGGAAAATGATATCTCAGCAGGCGTAGTTTACGACATCTCATTGCCAATCTACTCAGGAGATGCGATGGGGGATGAAAACGACCTTCTTGCCCAAGCAACGATTAATTTTATAAAAAACAATATCAAAACTGTACCGAAAAAGATCTTGGATATGGGATGCTATATTGGTAATTCTACTTTGCCCTTTGCAAAAGCTTTTCCTGAATCAGAAGTGTATGGTATTGATGTAGCAGCTCCTGGATTGAGATACGCTCATGCTAGGGCTAATGCGCTTGATGCCAGTGTTCATTTTAGTCAACAAAATGCAGAATCAATGTCGTTTGAATCCAATACATTTGATATCGTTACTTCTTGTCTTTTTTTACATGAAACCTCACATGCAGCCATACCAAAAATTATAAATGAATGCGCAAGGGTATTAAAACCAGGTGGATGGATGATACATATGGATGTTTATCCATTTCAGAGAAATGTTGTAGAGCCTCTGTATGATTTTTTAAAAGACTGGGAAGTGATTAATAATAATGAGGACTTTTCTGGTGCTTTGAGGGAAATGGACCTCCAAGGAATTTTTGAAGAAGCAGGGTTTAGTGAAGAAACGATTGAGTTTACTTCTGCGGAAGCAAGCTCTGAGACTAATAAGGGCTATACCGGTGATTTTTATCTCAAATTGCCCGTCTATGTAGCTCAAAAAATGGCATAAACATGGCTAAGAAGATTACTTTACCTAGAGTAGCAAAAGGAAAAAATCTAATTTATTTGGATGATAATTCTGTCGACAATATTTTAGCGATGGTAATGACTTTGACTCAAGAAATTTCGGTACTAACCGATAGACTCGATACTATCGAGAACTTAATGGCTAAAAAAGGTCAGATTAATATAGATGATATCAATAGTTTTGAACCCGATAACGAACTTCAAGAGAAACGTTCAGAGAGACGTAAGATTCTACTAAAAAGGGTTCTATTACCAATTGAAAAGGCTTTGGACTCAAAATAGCTTATTAATCAGCAGGATTTTTTCGACTCCTCCATCTTTCTTCAAACTCTTTTGTTGTATTAATAAAAGGATAATCTACATTTGGAATGGGACATTCAAGTTGCTTGCATAAACTACCCCAACCATCTTTAGGATTAAATATAATCAATCTACCTGGTTCAATCTCTTGTTTGCAACGAGCAATATTTTCATTATAGATTTTAATACAATGTTTTTTATCATTCAGTTTTCCATTGAATGTGCCGTCAACAATGATTTCTTTTGCCATCAATATTCTTTTTCTGATTTCTGGATTTTTAGAATGCATTCCTTCATCCATACTTTTGAAAATAGTATTTTTAGCACTTTCATACCAAGCTTCAGGCTCTCTTAATGAGAGAATAAATTTTGCTTTGGGGTAAACTTCTATCAATTGAGGCCAAAAGGCAGCAACTGGCCAATCTACAGCAGCTTGATAACCATTAAAAATATCATCCCAGATAAAGTCTCCTTTCCAGGCTCTGAGCCATAACTTTGAATGTTCAGGATTGGTTACTACTTCTGACATGTGGTAACACTTTGAGTAACCCAGTATTTCTAAAGCCTTTTTTAAAGAAAGAGATGCAGTCCTGCCAAAACTCGCCCCTATAATTCTAAGACTCATTATTTTTTCCATTGGATTCTATTTTCTTCTCTAGTATTAGCTTAAAACTTTCTATATTGCCGTTGCATTTTTGTAGTTCTTGAGATTGTATTAACAGTTCAAAGAATTCTCCATCTTGTTTTAAAACACAAGGTAGGTGTTTGATTAAATGATTAGGAATATTTAATGGCACTTCATTGATATGCAATAAAGAGTATTGATGATTGGATTCTAATTCCATTTCTTTCCATTCTTTTTTGATTCCTATGAGACTGTGTGAAAGGTCACACAGACTGCAACTTTTATTTTCAAAAACTCTCTGATAAAGATAATTTAACTCACCCATCCATGTTGAACTTGCATTATAGATACAAATGATTTTCATGTTTAATCCAGTGAATAAAATAATTTGGTTAAATTGATTAAATGTTAACATAACCTTTCAAAAGATATGATTGCTTCCTAGATTCGGTATAAAAGAATGCTAAAAGAAGAGATACAATTAATTCATGAAGGGCCTTTTAGGTTGGTCTTTGTCTCCAGTGGCGGAGGCAGTAAGGCAATTTCTGATCTTTTAAAGGTTCCTGGAGCTAGTCAGACAATTCTTGAGTGCCATATACCTTACTCTAGAGAGTCTATGGATGAGTATCTTAATTTCAAGCCCAGTCATTACTGTGGACTTCAAACGACAGTTAATATGGCTGTTATGGCTTTTTCAAGAGCAAAAAAACTTTCAACTGAGACCAAACCTGAGAATCTTATCGGTGTTGCGGTTACAGCAACCTTATCCACTACATATGAAAAATTAGGTAGCCATAGATTTTTTATTTGCATTCATGGATATGAGGCAACCCATGTTTTTTCCTGCTACCTAACAAAAGGAAAAAGAACACGTGACCATGAAGAAGAGCTAGTCTCTGAATGTTTGGAATCTTTAATTGGAATAGCTTGTGGATTAGGCAATGATGTGCCTTCATTATCACAACAAATTGATTATGAAGTGGTATCAGCAAAAGATGATTGGCATGCTCTTGAAAAAAAGGAAATTGACTATCTTGGAAGTTGGGATGAATCTAAAAAACTAATCTTTCCTGGTACATTCAATCCCTTGCATGAAGGTCATAGAAAAATACAAAAGATTGCAGAAGATAAATTGCAAATACCAGTCACCTTTGAGATATCCATCTCAAATGTTGAGAAGACATATTTGAGCTATTATGAGATTGATAAAACTATTAAGCAGTTCAAGGAAGATAAAAACTGGGTCATGACAAATGCTCCCTCATTCTCACAGAAATCTGAAATATTTAAGGATTCTACATTTATTATAGGAATGGATACTTTACTCCGTATTTTTGATAAACGTTATTACAAAGATGCTGAAGATATGGAAAGTAGTTTGAATTCATTCATTTCTAATAATTCTCAATTTATGGTTTTTGGTAGAAAGATTGATGGTCATTTTATGACATTAAATGATATTCAAATACCAGAAAATCTTAAAAATCGTTTTGAGTTTGTTTCAGAAACTGATTTTAGAGTTGATCTCAGCTCAAGTGAAATCAAGAGAAATGCAGAAGCTAATAAGATTCTTACTTAAGTTCTCATCATAGACCTTCTGTAATAATAAAATCCCTCGAAGATGAATTAAGAATAAATTTGATTGCTTTTTGGTAATCATCAGATTCATAGCATGATTTAGTATCAAGAATGGTGTTAAATTCAACCACTGTGGAGTGAGTTCAGCTATGGGTTTTTTGTAAGAAAAACCTATTTTTGTTATAACTAAAGAGATGAAAAAACTTCTCAACATCTTCTGTTTAGTTCTTCTGAGTTCTTATTTTTATTCTAAAGAGGTCATTTCTGAGGTTGATACCGCTACAAAGAAAGGACCACCTAGGGTTGATACCGTTACAAAGAAAGCACCACCTAGACATGATACCGTTACAAGCAAAGGACCAGAAGGGAGGAGAATGGGTAGAACAGAAAGAAGTTACTACAAAAAAACCCCCTACGAAAAATTCTACGAAAATGGCCAATTAGAACAAAGAGGTAACTTAATAAACAAAAAACCAAACGGTCTCTGGGAGTGGTTTCATAAAAACGGTCAATTGGAGCAAAGAAGAACCTACAACAATGGAGAAATGGATGGTCTCTGGGAAGGTTACTATGAAAACGGACAACTACAACTTAGAGGAAACTTCAAAAACGGAAAACTAGATGGTCCTTATGAAATCTTCCATGTCAACGGTCAATTAGAACAAAGAGGAAACTATAAAAACGGAAAAATGGATGGTCTTCGGGAATATTTTGATAAAGATGGAAACCTAACCGGAACTAAGGAGTATAAAGACGAAGATCTTCAGGAGTAGACTTGAAAATGGGAACAAAAGTAATCACTATTCGAAACAACTCTGTTACTGTCGAATAGATCTATAGGCGGGTTTTTAATGAAAATTTTAGTTTTAATAATAATGAGTTTACTTTCTTTTAATGCTTACGGAGCTAGAGGAACACAGAGTCCTGTTACGGACTTTATAGAACAGTATGGTATTGAAGGAAACTTCACCATCATGCAAGGGAAGACTGAGTTCAAAGCACTCGAAGGTCGAATGGTAGACGGAAACCGTGACGGTGAATGGACATACTATTTCCCTCAGTCAAATCAGATATGGAGTGTCGAAAGATATGCCAACGGTAGACCTGTAGGTGTTTGGATTTTGTATCGTGAAGATGGACGAATTAAAACAAGGGATGATCTTAACAAGAAGGGAAACGACTCTTTCAGTAGACCGAGTCCAAAGTGTATGGGTATGGCAAAAGGATTTCATTCAACTGCCTGCACTGGACAAATTAAAAGTCAAGCATCAAGAGGAAACTAAATGACAAA
>JAQWQE010000030.1 GCA_029244925.1 Gammaproteobacteria bacterium
CCCTCACTCATAGATTTTTCCTTTTAAATCAATTCCGGTTAATTAATGCCAACAGTAATCGAAAATATTGAATAGATTGTAATTAGTACAACTGCAATTCTAAAAGCCCTTATAACATAAAAGCTCATTGTCCTAAGACTCAGTGTTGAGACGTAATCTTCTAAAATGACCTGCAGTCCTAATTCAGCATGATAAATTAAATACAAAGATAGCAAACATAGAATTAGAGCATTCAATGGCTCACTTGCCCAAAATAAAACTCCATCGTAATCTAAATATTGTAAATTGAATAAAATTTGGTAGATGAACCACCCTGACAACAGAACCAGAATAACAGCTGTTTCTCTTTGACTTTTCCAATGATCTTTTGCGTGTTCAAAACCAGATAGGCATAAAAGGTTTAATATTCTTTTTAAGTAAATCATAGGTCAGTTGGACTCAGAAAATATACACAGCCAAAAAAGAGCTGTCAAAATAAGGGAAAGAATAACAACAATGGCACCTGATATTTTTAATTCTCTTGTTTCAAAACCTTTTCCTATATCCCAGAATAAATGCCTTATGCCATTTAAGAAATGATAAAAAAATGCTTGCGTTACTAATATCCATAGAGCTATCGCAATCGGGCTGGTAAATACATTGGATATCGCATCAAACATTTCCTGGCCAATTGAAATAGATAAGATCCATATTGATAGACTAAAGCCTACAATGAAGAGTATAAACCCTGAAAACCTGTGTAGTATTGAGAGTGTATTTGTTATCTGCCACTTATATACTGACAAATGTGGGGACAAAGGTTGTTTTTCTTTACTCATATCTTGGTAAGTTTTAATCGGTCAATTATACTTATATTAATACTTTCGAACATCTATTTTTACTGGATTTATATTATTTTTTACAATTAGATTATGGATCATTTATCACATTTATCTGTACTGACTGTTTCAGGGTCTGATGCACGAGAATTCCTTCAAGGTCAAATGACACAAAATATTGAGGATATCAATGATGAGATGGTTTTTTTAACTTCTTTTTGCAATCCCAAAGGTAGAGTACTAGCAACAGCTTTTATTCAATATTGGAATAAAGCCTATTATCTAATCTTAAATGCAGAATTGATTGAAGATCTTCATGCTTGGTTATCACGTTATATAATGCGTTCTGATGTTAAAATCAATATAGATGGGATTAGTGTTTTTGGTGTTGATGAAGAGATGGATAAACAAAATGATTTTCTTTTATTATCAGATTCTCACTTGCAAACACTCAGAAGATTAGTTAATGATAACAGTAGATTTCTATTATTATCATCAATAGATCTGCCAACAAGATATGGAACAATGAGCGAACATGATTGGAAATATGAAGATTTTAGTAATGGTATCCCAATAATAAATAAAGCTAGTTCTCTAAAGTATATTCCCCAAATGTTGAATTTACATGAGCTCGGAGCTATCAGTTTTTCTAAAGGATGTTATACAGGTCAAGAAGTTGTTGCCAAGGTTCAGCATAGGGGAAAGATTAAGCAGAAATTAGTTTGGAGTGTTACCTCAGGAAATATTCCATTAGAAACGCAAGCTGATGTAATGAATGGTGAACAGAAGGTGGGGACTTTAGCGACTGTATTATATGATCACGAAATGAAAGAAAACTATTGTCTAGCTGTTGTTAATACCATTGATGCTGATGCTGACTTAACTATAAAAATCAACTAATACTAACCAATAAATCAGTCTATTAAATAGATCATTAACTTATTCATTTATACATTAAACTTTAAAGTGTTTTTAAGCACTAGTTCTATTTTTGTCTCATATGAGGAAATAATAGTACATCTCTTATAGAAGAGCTTTCTGTAAACAACATAACAAGCCTATCTATGCCAACACCTAACCCAGAAGTAGGCGGCATTCCATATTCAAGGGCCTCAATATAATCTTGATCAAAAACCATGGCTTCATCATCACCATCATTTCCTTCTTTAACTTGGGCTTTAAAACGATCCGATTGATCATCAGGATCATTGAGTTCTTGAAAACCATTGGCTAATTCATTACCTGCTATAAAAAACTCAAAACGGTCTACCAACCATGGATCATTATCATTAGCTCTGGATAAAGGAGATACATCTCTAGGATAAGCGGTAATAAAAGTGGGTTCAATTAGGTTATCTTCCACTGTTTTCTCAAAAATTTCAAAGAGGAGCTTTCCAGTTGTTATATCATCATTAGTTTTTATACCAAGTTCCTTGCAAGTATTTAATAGAGTTTCTCTATCTCTTAGTTTTTTTGGATCCATCTTAGGATTATATTGAATCACAGATTCTTCCAAAGTCATGCGCTTGTAGGGCCCTGATAGATCATATTCTCGATCTTGATATTGAATAGTTGTCGAGCCATTTAGTGCGATTGATATATCAATAATCATATCTTCAACAAGTGTCATAATCTCTTCATAGGACGCATAAGCTAGATAGAGTTCAAGCATCGTAAATTCTGGATTATGCTTTGTTGATATTCCTTCGTTTCTGAAAGATCGATTGATCTCATAAACGCGATGCAGACCACCAACCACTAATCGTTTTAAATAAAGTTCAGGAGCAATTCTTAAGAAAAAATCTCTATCCAAGGTGTTGTGATAAGTAACAAAAGGTTTAGCAATTGCCCCTCCAGCAATTGGATGCATCATAGGAGTTTCTACTTCCAATATTTCCTTTTGGTCTAAAAAAGCACGTATCGTTGTGACGATTTTAGAACGCTTTTGAAAAACAGCTTTACTATCATCAGACATAATTAAATCAAGATAACGCTTTCGATAACGCGTTTCAGTGTC
>JAQWQE010000076.1 GCA_029244925.1 Gammaproteobacteria bacterium
GATGGCTCAGATCTAAGCCGACCTTGTATAGAAAGACTTAAACCACGAGCATTGAATGCAGTAGACCGTTCAATGAAAGAGCCTTCACTGATAAGGGTCTCAGATACTCTAATGAAAGATTCACAACAACCGTTGATTGCAGTATTAGGGGCCACGGGAAGAACAGGGAGGCATGTGCTTACAGAATTATCAAATCGAGGAGTGAGAATCAGAGCTTTATCAAGAAATATTGAAAAAGCACAATCATCAGTTCCTGGCGATTATGAATGGGTATATGCTGACGTTACTAAACCAAACACTCTGACTTTAGCTCTGCAAGATGTTGATATAGTTATCTCTACCATAGGATCTACTGAGGAAGATAATTCTGAATTAATTGATTACCAAGGCTCAATTAATTTTGTTGATGCAGCTAAGGAGTCTAGTGTTCAGCATATTATTTATATGTCCTCTATAGGAGCAGGAGGAGCTGAAAACTTCAGTGCAGTAATTCTTAATCTTGTTACAGATAAGGCAATGAAGTGGAAGTCACTAGGCGAGGAGTATATCCGAAATAGTGGTATCAACTTCACCATTGTTAGACCTGGAGGTCTGAGAGGCGACCCAGGAACATTAGGTATAAAGTTAGGTCAAGGTGATCAAATCATTGGATGGATACCCAGGGCCGATGTTGCTTCAGTTTTGGTTGAGTCAGCTTTTAATGAAAATGCATTCGAGAAAACATTTGAGGTCATCAACGATGAGTCACTTGAGATTGATGCTTGGAGAGGCGAGCTTAAGAATCTTAAAAAAGGCGAATATGGTGAGATAGCTACGGGTAATTTCCCTTTAAACTATTGGATATCAATGTTATTAATCTTGGGATTAATTGTTTTTCTTATCCGTAGAAGAAAATCCCGTTAAATTACTCCACCCTCATTTAATTTTTTAATTTCCTCAGTATTCTTTCCTAACAACTCTGATAATATTTCATTGGTGTGTTGACTGAGTTCAGGTCCAGACCAATCTGTTCCTCCAGGTGTTTCAGTCAATATAGGCAACATTGCTGGAATCTTTAGAGGCCTTCCATTGGCTTCAACTTCTTCAAACATGCCTCTTGCAATATAATGTTCATCTTTCATCATATCTTCAACACTGTATATTGGACCTGCTGGAACAGAGACCTCATCCATTATTGAAAGAACTTCTTCTGAGGTATGTTCGCTGGTCCATTTTTCAATGGCAGCATCGATTTCTTTTTCATGCTCAACTCTTCCTATATTATCTTCAAACCTTTCATCCGCAGCCATTCCCGGTTGATCAATCGCTTTCATTAATCTTTTAAAGATTGAATCGCCATTGCCACCAATAATCACATGTTTATCGTCTGATGTAACATAAGTGTTGGTTGGTACAATGCCAGTAATTGTTGAACCAGAAGGCTCTCTTATAGCTCCACAACCTGAATATTCTGGCACAACAGCTTCCATGAGATTAAATACCGATTCATAAATAGCCGTGTCCACTACTTGGCCTTTATTATTTGGATCTTTTTCTCTTTGGATATAGGCAAGCAAAACTCCCATCGCAGCATGAAGACCTGCTAAGGTATCGCCGATACTTAAATTTGGCCTCACAGGTGGTCTATCAGGGAATCCATTGACGTATCTAAAACCTCCAAATCCTTCACAAACCGATGCGTATCCAGGCAGATGAGATCGAGGACCTGTTTGACCGTATCCTGAAATCCTTGCCGTTATAAGTCCTGGATTTTCTTTTTCCAATTCTGCAGGACCAATTCCCCATTTTTCAAGAGTTCCTGGTTTGAAATTTTCAATTAAGACATCTGATTTAAGAATCAAATCCTTTGCAATTTGTATTCCTTCTTCACTTTTTAAATTCAGAGTTACTGATTTCTTATTTCTAGACACGCTATGCCACCAATAAGAAGTATTGTTCTCAGTCAATCTCCAATATCGAACAGGATCTCCTGTTATGGGTTCAATTTTTATTATTTCAGCTCCAAAGTAACCAAGAATACTTCCTGTGAAGGGTCCAGCAATTAATTGACCCATTTCAATTACTCTCATACCTTTAAGAGGCTTATCTGTACTCATTTTATTTATCCTAATTAATTTATGATTTAAAAATATTGTTATACCATGAAGAGAGACCATTGCCTATCTCATCAGGGGAATCTTCTTGAATGAAATGCAAGCCTTTTACAGAGATTTCTTTTTGATTTTTCCATGTTCTACAAAACTCTCTCATTCTTCCTGTGAGAATTACTCCTGGGTCTGCATTGATAAAAAATTTAGGTATATCATTTGTTTGCATCCATTCAGCATAGGCATTGACTAGATCACATACATTCTTAGGCTCACCATTCATTGGTATTTCTCTAGGCCATGAAAGAGTGGGTCTTCTGTCTTCACCTGAATTTAAGAAAGGCTCTCTGTATTGTTTCATTTCCGATTCATCTAAGTCTCTAATAATTGATCCAGGTAAAACTTTTTCTATGAAATAGTTTTTATCTAATATTAAATTCTCACCGGCTTCTGATCTAAAGCCTTGAAAAAGACTGCGACTATTTTCATTCCAGTCATCCCAGGTCATTTCTTGGACTATAGCTTCCATATAAGCAATTCCCATTATTGAATCTGGATGCATATGACTCCAATGAAAGCCAAGTGCAGAACCCCAATCATGAAGTACAAAAGTAATATTTTCTTGGTCTGTTAATAATTCAATAGCTTGATTGAGGAAATTGTAATGTTCTTCAAACCGATACGAGTTTGCATCACTTTGATCTAATTTATCTGAATTACCCATTCCTATAAGATCGATGCATATGCATCTACCCATTTGTTCTAGATGTGGGGTAATGTTTCTCCAAAGATAGGATGATGTAGGATTACCATGAAGGAAGATAATCGGATTTCCTTTGCCTTTCTCATAATATGCTATTTTTTTATTTTCAATAGAAATAAAACTTTTTTGCATTGATTGCACAGTTAATCTTTCATTGCTTTTGAGATAAGGGACATGAAATCTTCTTCATTTTGTATCTTTCCTATTTCAGAGGCTGAGATTTTATATCCATAATTTTCAGCAATTGTTTCGTATTTATTTTTTCTATAATCCAAGAGTTTAGGAAACACCCATTTAACAAAATCATCAGGATCCATTGTTTCATGGGTTACACCGGTTTGTTGTGAATACAAATCAAGGTTCTCAATTAAGAATTCTTCTGTGTAAAACATAGGTTTAGGATGTAGAGTGGCTCTTTTGATCAATTCATCTCTAAAATCTTCATCATCTTGAATATAAAGGACAACTGTATGCTCTACGATTACATCCATTGCAGTAGTATCCATTAACTCGCAAATACTTCCCCCTGCATCGTTAATAAAATGATTGTAATCATAGATTCTATTTGCTTTTTCAATAAATTCAGGAATATCTTCCATAGCTCTAATTTCAGCTTTTTTATGGAGTTTTTGTCTTTTTAAAAATTCTTTTAAAGGCAGTCCCCCTTTATTGGGGTCACCTATTTTGCCGAGGTAAGTTGATATAGGATATAAATTATCCACTGTAATATTGGTTGAAATATAGATTGAATCCGTTCTAAGTAACTCACTTAGGAAATCAATTTCCATGGCTCTTTCTTTGATATTATCAAGTATTGGTTCATTCAAGTATTGAGTTCCAATACGATAATCACCTGAGTAATGAAACCAATCTGATTTAGGCAGTCTATTAGCTAATGTTGTTTTCCCAATACCTGACATACCCAGAAAAGTGATTGCTTTATTAGGCCACTCGTTGAATTCTTTTAAAGACATTTTCATTTAATGTTGAGTAGGTTGTTTTTTTATAAGTATACAGAGACTTCTAGTTTAATTATCTTATTGTGTTAATTTAATGGAAAAGGTTATCATGGTCGCCTTTTTAAGGCAGTAACTTTTTTAATTAGGGCAAAATTGGAATGAAGAACGAGAATATAGATGTTTATAAGTTTGGCGGAAGCAGTTTGGCTGATTCAGACTGTTTACGTGATGTTTGTGATTTAATTCATCAAAACACTTCTGACAATATAATTATAGTTGTTTCTGCAATGTCAGGAGTAACAAACCAGTTGCTAGCCATCACACAAGAGAAGAATGACCGAAATTGGGATGGGGTAATTGATCATTTCAAAAAAACATTAAAAGAGATCAATATTGATTCTGAAAAAAAGACAGAATTAATGGCTAATTTTTCCAACAACATGGAAACCATAGATAATTTAATAGCTTTAAATCAATTTGATTCAGATAAAACTGAGGAAAACCCAGTACTAGGTTTTGGTGAGGTCTGGTCATCGAATATTATCTTCAATCTCTTAGTAACTTTATCTTCAAAAGATCCTCAAAAGAGAGAAGTTCATTTCTTGAACCCATTAGATATTATCAATCTCTCTTACGGAGAAATGGGTCCTATGGTGAATTGGGAAAAGTCTTTGGATGCATTTAATCGAGAAACTCAGAATAAGTCAGGAATATTTATTATGGGTGGTTTTTTAGCGTCTGATAATAATCAAGAACCTACTAACTTGGGTAGAAATGGAAGTGACTATTCAGCCTCTATCTTGGGTTCATTGGCTGAAGCTAAGTCTGTTTCTATATGGACTGATGTTGACGGCATTATGACAGGCGATCCCAATCAAATTGATAGAGCTAAAATAATTGAACAAATGTCCTATGATGAAGCAATGGAATTGGCTTATTTTGGAGCCAAGGTTATTCATCCTAAAACAATGTCACCATTGATGACTAAAGGCATACCGATATATATTAGAAACACTTTCAATCCAAATTCTACTGGCACTAAAATCGTATTAGAGAGTAATGAGTGTAAGAGCGTTAAAGGTATGACAACCATAGATGACTTATCTCTTATTAACCTAGAAGGTGCAGGTATGATTGGTGTTCCAGGGACAGCCAAGCGTCTTTTTTCATGTCTTAGTGATGCTGGTATATCTGTGGTTCTGATTACCCAAGCCAGTTCTGAGCATTCAATTTGCTTTGCCATCAATGATAAAGATTCAGCTCGCATTGAGAGTGTTGTACGAGATGAATTCTTAGTTGATTTTGAAAATGGAAATTTACAAAAACTTCAAATACAAGATCACTGCAGTATTGTTGCAGTGGTTGGCTCAGGTATGAGTGGTACCAAAGGTATTGCTGCCAAATTCTTTAGAGCAATGTCGGATTCAAGAACCAATGTTATGGCTATTGCTCAAGGCTCTTCAGAGAAAAATATTTCCGCTGTAGTTAAAACAAATGATGTTAGCAATGCTATCCATTCGATGCATCAAGCTTTTTTTGATCAAAGTATTGATGTCAATATTGGTATTATTGGATATGGCAATGTTGGTAAAGAATTTTTTAATCAACTTCAAAATCAAAGAAAAGATTTAGAGGAAGATTCAGACATTCGGTTGAACATTATAGCGGTGTCCAATTCGGTTAATATGACCCTAAAAAATAAGCATATAGAAAGTAATGATTTAGTTGGAGAACAAGCAACTAATGTATTAGATCTGATCGACCATATTTCTCAATCAAACGGTGCAATTAAAATATTGATCGACTGCACCACTTCAGAAGACATACCAAAAATATATAAAAATGCCTTTATTTCAGATATTCATGTGATAGCAGCCAATAAAAAAGGCGTCAGTGGATCAATGGATTTGTATCAAGAAATTATGCATTACTCGAAATCTACTAAAAAAAGTTTTCATTATGAGACAACTGCTGGTGCTGGATTACCTTTTATTAAGACTCTACAGGACCTTAATATGACGGGTGATCAAGTCAATGAAATTGAAGGAGTATTCTCAGGAACATTATCGTATTTATTTAATAATTACGATGGTGAATTAGAGTTTTCAAAAATGGTTGCTGATGCCAGGGAAAAAGGATTTACAGAGCCTGATCCAAGAGATGATTTATCAGGAATGGATGTTGCAAGAAAGCTTGTAATATTAGCTCGGGAAATGAATCTTTCAATAGGTATTAGTGATGTCTCAGTGGAAAGTCTAGTCCCTGAAAAGTTACGAGATATATCCGTGGATGATTATTTGGAACAATTGAGTGAATACGATGAAGCAATGAATCTAAGATTAGCTGAAGCTAGAAGTAATAATAAAGTCCTCCGATACATTGCCAAACTTGATTCCAATGGAAAAGCGAGTGTTAAATTAGATGCCATTTCCATCGATCATCCCTTTGCAGAGTTGAAGGGGAGTGAAAATGTCATTAAATACATGACTGACAGATATTCTGATTATCCTCTCGTTCACAAAGGACCAGGAGCAGGATCTGAGGTCACTGCAGCTGGAATATTTAGTGATTTATTAATGGTGGTTCAACACATTGATCGTTTTAACCCATTCATAACAGAATAATTGATGACATGCATTTTGTAAGCACAAAAAGTAATCTACAAGTCAGTATAGAAGAAGCTATATTTGGTGGAACTGCTCCTGATGGTGGGCTATATGTACCATCTTTGATTCCTGAGATTGATTTAGATGATTTTAAAACAATGGATAATTATCAAGAGTTCTCAATTCAGTTTTTATCTCCATTCTTTGTTAATTCGATTATCAAAGATAATCTTGAGAATATAGTAAATGAATCTCTAAATTTTGATGTGATTCAGAGTGATATAGACACAGGTAAGCAATCATTATCTATGCTTGAATTATTTCACGGTCCTACAGCTGCGTTTAAAGATTTTGGAGCGAGATTTTTATCATCAACGATGAAAGCTATTAATCAAGAATCTGGTAATCATAAAATGAATACCATACTTGTGGCTACCTCTGGTGATACAGGAGGTGCTGTTGCATCTGCATTTCATAATCAGCCAGGGTTTGATGTGGTCGTTCTTTTCCCTAAAGGTAGAGTCTCTCCAAGACAGCAGCATCAACTCACATGCTGGGGTGATAATGTTACTTCTATTGCAGTCGAGGGTGAGTTTGATGATTGCCAACACCTTGTTAAGGCAGCTTTTAATGAAGATCAAATGATTGATCAAAACTTATGTTCAGCAAACAGTATCAATATTGGCAGGCTTCTTCCTCAAGCCACATATTATGCTTGGTCGAGTATGCAATATTTTAAGAAACACAGTAAGGAAACTAATTATATTATCCCAACTGGAAATCTTGGTAATGCATTTGCTTGTTTTATAGCAAAGAAAATGGGTTTCCCTATAGGAAAAATAGTTTTTTCAACCAACTCTAATAAAACAATTATAGATTTTATTGAAAGTTCAGTTTGGGAACCAAGAAACACTATACCAACTTTGGCTTCTGCTATGGATGTTGGAAATCCAAGCAATATGGAACGATTTTTTCATTCATATGATAGTCAATCACTTGCACAATCATTGGAAGCCTATTCTGTGAATGATCAACAAATCAAAGAACAAATTAAAAAAGAATATGGTAATCATCAAATTATTTGTTGCCCACATACTGCAACTGCATTTAGTGTTTATAGGGATTTTCCTGATGATACTAAAGATAATAATCATTGGTCTTTAGTATCAACAGCTCATCCAGCAAAATTTGAAAATATAGTGGAACCTATAATAGATGAAGTAATAAAAGTTCCAAATAGCCTATCGAGATTACTTAAGCTGGATTCATCTTTCATCTCAATTGAGCCAAGGCTTGAGAAATTAATGGATATTATCCTTTAATCATTTAACCAATAAACACTAACTCAGTTGTTACAGTAGCATCTTTCAAAAATCTTAAAAGGAATCACTAAAGCTTAGTTTATGAAGCCTTGGAATTATTTCTGTATGCTATTCAAAAGGCATATATTTATCAGGGAGAACTAAATGAAAAATATTATAGATTGGCATAGAGACTATAGCCTGAGAGTTGTTGAGTACTTCAAGGATAAATTTAATATCAGCGATTACGGAATACTATGGATAACGTTCATTAAAGGTGTTGTATATGTATTAATATTGCAATGGATATTTTAAGGATTAATTATGAAAAAGGATGTGAGAATGAATGAAGTTAGGCTTTAATAGACCCTCTTTTTCAATAGTTTCTGTTACTATTTTTATAAATTATGAATCTTTATGATAAATATGTTCTTCCCCATCTATTGAATTGTTCATGCAACACTAAACCGTTCGTCCTACAAAGAGAGAAAGTTATACCGTTAGCAAAAGGTAAGGTGTTGGAAGTTGGAATTGGCTCTGGTCTTAATCTTCCTTTTTATGAAAAAGGCAATATTGAAGAAATATGGGGGTTAGACCCATCCGAAGAGCTATTATTGATGGCCAAAAAAAAAGCCAAAACGGAACATATGGATGTTCAATTTTTAAATGCTTCTGCTGAATCTATAGAATTGGATGACAATTTTTTTGACACAGTCATAGTCACCTATACGATGTGTACAATCTCAAATTTAAATCAAGCACTTTCCGAAATGAAACGTGTAATGAAGACTGACGGACGATTAATATTTTGTGAACATGGGGCGTCACCTGAGCAAGAAGTATTTACATGGCAAAATAGAATGAATAACGTTTGGTCAAAAATCTCAGGTGGATGCAATATCAATAAAGATATTCCATCAATCATAGAATCTTCAGGTTTAGTTGTAAGTCAGTTAGAAACCATGTATTTACCTAAAACACCTAAAATGCTTGGCTATAATTATTGGGGATTTGCTGTTTTAAATGATTAAGTGTAGAAGGTATTTAATTAAGCAATTGTCTAAATAAATTTTCAGAATTAATCTTTGTCGTACTAGCAAGACTTTCTATTTTAATACCTTTATGACTGCTTATAAATTCAGCTATTTCCCTAATATATTTTGGTTCATTTCTTCTGGTTTTTAATTCTTTTTCTAATTCTTTTGGCATCAGATAGGGTGCGTCTGTTTCAATTAACAGCCTATCCATAGGTATGTATTTAATAGATTGTAATAAATCTTGATTTCTTCTTGGATCACAGATCCAGCCTGTAATACCAATATAAAGTCCTAAGTCTAGGTAATCCTTAAGTTGATTTTTATTGCCAGTGAAACAATGTGTTACTCCTTTAATATTATTTACACTTTGTTCTTTTAACATAGCGATAAAATCTTCATGTGCGTCTCTTTGATGTAAAAAAAGAGGTAGTCCTGTTTTCAGAGAAAGTTTAATTTGTTTCTCAAATACGGTTCTTTGTCTTTCTGGAGATGAAAAACTTCTGCAGTAATCAAGTCCGCATTCACCAATGGCAATGACTTTATTGTGCATTGCTAGTTTTTCAAGCTCTTCTATAAAATCATTGCTAGTATCTTTAGCATTGTGAGGATGAACTCCAGCTGTGGTCCATAATAATGAGGGATTCAGATCAGTACATGCAATTGCTTTATTTGTTTCATCAACCGATGTGGCAGTAATAATGATTTTATCCAACCCAGCTGCAATAGCATTCTCTAAAACCTGATCACGATCTTGATCAAAGCTTTCATGCGTCAGGTTTGCTCCAATATCAATGAATTCTATTGTCATAAAATTAACATCCTTAATGCTTTATCGTTACAATGCTGAAGTTAGACATGGAATATTTGATGAAAAAAATAATTATATTGGTCCTATTTAGTATTGCAATTAGCCCTTTAAAGGCTGATTCAATTGAAACAGACAATAACGAGATTATCAATCGTGCACTTCAATATTATTTAATTGAAGATCAAGACCAACTGATAAAGGATCATAATTTACTTTCCCAAGAATTTAAAAAAAATAAACAGAGTAAAGTTTTTCAATTATCGATGTTGTTTCATGAGTTTTTAATTGCTGATATTTCATCGAAGAAAATGAAGAAAAAGTACAGTAAATTATGCATTGCTAACAGCAATGTTGCTTTATCTAAATCTAATGCAGAAGCCGACCTTTATGCTGTTTTATCAGCCTGCTATGGATTGAGTGCAGAGAGCAATCTTTTTAAAGCAGCCAGTCATGGAACTCAATCGGGACGCATGATTGATAAAGCTTTAGCAATAGACTCAAACAATGCTTTTGTCTATATGATTAAGGGTATTGGTGATTATACTAGACCATCTTTTGCTGGTGGCAGTAAAGAAAATGGCAATAAAAATCTTTCCATTGCCCTGGAATTAACAGAGAAGCATGATAATAGCGTGGGCGATAAAAAATTCATAATTGCGATTGCTAATTTCCATCTTGCAAACATTGCTTTCATCACAAAAAATAAACAACAAGCATTGCAATATTTAAAAAACTCTCTTAGAGTAGCTCCTGATTATAAGAGAGCTCTAGAGCTCAGTAAGAACATTGAAACTTAATTAATTAATCTGATATTTAATCTTATGAGTATTATTGAAGTAAAAGATCTTAAGAAATCTTATTTAAGACCTGAAAATAAAAATGAATCATTCAATGCTGATGATGGAATATCCTTTAATATTTTAGCCAAAGAAATCTACGGCATACTCGGACCCAATGGAGCAGGAAAAACAACCACTTTGGAAATGCTAGAAGGCCTTAAAGGATATTCC